>CAZQMC010000028.1:0-23583 GCA_964594305.1 uncultured Alistipes sp.
TCGCGGCTCGGCATAGTGTGCAAGCACCCTCTGCTCTCGCTCCGCAGCGTCGGTTCATCTTTGCTCTTTTCTCTTTTCCCCTTGTTCTTTCATCTTTTTTCTGTAACTTTGTACGATTGTGCGTGCGACTGCGTGCGTATATGCGTGTGGGCGACAGCCCGTAAAGCACTGAAACCTAAAACCTTTCAAGATGAAAATCATAACTTTTGGCGAGATAATGTTGCGTCTCTCGCCCTCGGGGCATCATAACCGTTTGGCCCAAGCGGGGCAGTTTGATGTGGTCTTTGGCGGTGGCGAGGCCAATGTCGCCGTCAGTTTGGCCAACTATGGTCACGAAGCCTATTTTGTGAGCAAACTTCCCCGACACGAGGTTGGTGAGGCCGCTATCGGAGCCTTGCGCCGCTCGGGAGTGAGGACCGACCACATAGCCCGAGGTGGCGACAGGGTGGGTATCTATTACTTGGAGAGTGGCTCGGCGATGCGTCCCAGCAAGGTTATCTACGACCGTGCAGGCTCATCTATTGCCGAGGCAGATGTGGCCGATTTCGACTTCGACGCAATTATGCAGGGTGCATCTTGGTTTCATTTTTCGGGTATCACGCCGGCTCTCTCGGCGTGGTGTGCAGAACTTGTCGTGAGAGCGTGCGAGGCGGCAAAACGCCACGGCCTTACGGTGTCGTGTGACCTAAACTACCGCAAAAAACTCTGGACACCCGATGAGGCACAGCGAGTGATGCGCCCCTTGATGCGCTATGTCGATGTATGTATAGGCAACGAGGAAGATGCCGAGTTATGCCTCGGATTTAAGCCTACGGCAGATGTCGCATCGGGCAAGACCGATGCCGAGGGATATAAGGCTATCTTCGAACAGATGCAGCGAGAGTTCGGCTTCAAATATATCGCCTCGACACTGCGCGAGTCTTTCTCGGCGAGCCATAACGGCTGGAAGGCGATGATGTATGACGGTAGGGCGTTCTACACCTCGAAGCGTTACGATATTCAGCCCATTGTCGATAGAGTAGGTGGTGGTGATGCGTTCAGTGGAGGGCTTATTCACGGTCTGTTGACAAAGCAGTCGGTGGCCGAAGCGTTGGAGTTCGCTGTGGCGGCCTCGGCCCTGAAACATACGATAAATGGCGATTTTAACCTTGTGTCGGAGGCCGAAGTCGAGGCATTGATGGGAGGTGATGCCAGCGGAAGAGTGCAGAGATAAGATGAAAGAGCAAAGATGAATTACCGAGTGTGGTAGTGTGACAGTACGAAAAACAGTTAAATAAAATATATGGCAAAGTTTAATAAGGCGGCGGTGTTGGCCGCGATGGAGTCTACGGCAATGGTCCCCGTATTTTATGATGGCGACGCCGAGCGAGCGAAGGCCGTTGTGAAGGCCTGCTATGATGGCGGCGTGAGATTGTTCGAATTTACCAACCGCGGAGATTTCGCTCTCGATGTGTTCAAGCAGGTTGTGCAGTATGCTCTGGCCGAGTGTCCCGATATGATTGTCGGCGTGGGCTCGGTGGTAGATGCTCCTACGGCAGCGCTCTTCATCGCCTATGGCGCAAACTTCGTCGTCGGCCCCTGTCTGAATGAGGAGGTGGCGCGTCTGTGCAATCGTCATCTGGTGTTGTATGTACCCGGGTGCGGGTCGGTGAGCGAGATAGGCCGAGCGCACGAATTGGGTTGCGATGTGGTGAAGATATTCCCCGCAGGGCAGGTCGGAGGCCCTGACTTTATCCGAAATGTGAAGGCCCCGATGCCGTGGGCAAACATTATGGCTACGGGAGCCGTAGAGCCTGCGGAGGAGAACCTCAAAGCGTGGTTTGCGGCAGGTGCCTACTGTGTGGGTATGGGCTCCAAACTCTTCCCCAAAGAGGCTTTGCAGCGTGGCGAGTGGCCCGTAATCGAGGAGTTGTGTCGACGTGCGCTGTCGATAATCGCCGATAATAAAAAATAGAAACCGAAAACCTTTCATTGGCTATGTCGTTGAATAATAGTTCGAAATCGAGTTATCTGGCATCACTCTTTATGTGTGGTTGCCTATACTTCATCTTCGGCTTCGTGTCGTGGGTGAATTCTATCCTTATCCCCTATTTCAAGGTTGCGTGCGACCTGCACAACGAGGTGCTGGGATATCTAGTGGCCTTTGCCTTCTACATTGCCTATCTGGTGATGTCGATTCCGGCATCTATAATGCTCAATAAAATAGGCTTCAAACGAGGTGTGGAGTATGGTCTGTGGATTATGGCTCTCGGTGCTTTGCTCTTCGTGCCTGCGGCCCTCACACGCACCTATGCGTTGTGCCTTGCAGGTCTTTTCTCATTCGGTATAGGTCTGGCTATCTTGCAGACGGCCGCCAATCCATTTGTGACGATTATAGGCCCAATAGAGAGTGCGGCACGCCGCATAAGCATTATGGGCATCTGCAATAAGTTCGCGGGCATCGTCTCGCCGCTTATCTTCTCGGCATTGGTTATCCGTGAGGCAGACAAAACAACGATGGCTATGGTCAAGGGTGGCGAGTTGGTGGGCGCAGCCAAGGAGCAGGCTCTCGATGCGATGATTCTCAATGTCATTCCGCCATACCTCTGCTTGGCGGTGTTGCTCTTCGTCTTTGGCTTCGTATTCTATAAGTCGTCTATCCCCGATATCGACCCCAAGTCACTCAATAAGGCCGAGGAGGGCGAGGGTAGTGAGCGTAAGAGTATCTTCGCTTACCCCTATCTGATTTTGGGTGCGCTGGCTATGTTCTGCCACGTCGGCTCACAGGTTATTTCTGTCGATACGAGCATACGCTACGCCGAGAGTATGGGTGCAACACTCGACGAGGCGAAGATTTTGCCCTCGCTGACGCTTGCCTGCATCTTGATTGGTTACCTGTGCGGCATAGCCCTTATCCCGAAGTATTTGAAGCAACAGAAGGCTCTTTTGATTTGTACCGTTATGGGCCTTGTCTTGTCGCTGTGTGTCATATTTGCAAATGGTGAGGTGGAGTTGTTTGGTATGCACACCGATATATCGCTGTGGTTCTTGATTTTGCTGGGCTTGCCTAACTCGTTGATTTTTGCGGGTATATGGCCGCTGGCAATACGCAATCTGGGCCGATATACCAACCTCGGCTCGTCGCTGCTCGTTATGGGATTGTGCGGTAATGCCTTCCTGCCTCTTATCTATGGCTGGGTGGCCGATAATTTTGATTTGCGTATGGGTTATTGGGTGCTGGTGCCCTGCTTCCTCTACCTGATATTCTACTCGTCGGTAGGTCATCGCATCGAGCATTGGACAAGTAACAAAAAATAGCGATGGGTGAGTTGTTGATTAAAGGCGGCAGTGTCATCAGCCGAGGAGAGATTGTGGTGGCCGATGTGCTTGTGCGAAAGGGTAAGATTGCCTGTGTGGGGCAGAATTTGACCGCTTCGGCAGAAGCCGAGGTTATCTCGGCCGAGGGACAGATGGTCTCGGCGGGATTTATCGACCTGCATACCCACGGTGGAGGCGGAGCCGATTTTATGGACGGCAGTGTGGAGGATTATGCTACGGCTCTGGCGACACACGCTCTTCACGGTACTACGCTTCTCTATCCGACGACACTTTCGAGTACTACCGAGTCGCTCGACGAGGCGTTGAAGAACTATTGTGCAGCGTCGAAGGCCGCATTGTCGGGCGCACAGATGGGAGGCCTACACCTCGAAGGGCCATATTTCGCCTACGAGATGCGAGGAGCGCAAGATGCCCGTTATCTGCGTAATCCTGCTCCCGAGGAGTATATGGCGTTGCTGAATAAGTATGAGGGCAGCATCGCCCGTTGGAGTCTTGCTCCCGAGTTGGAGGGTGCCGATGCTATGGCCAGAGAGTTGCGTCGTCGTAGGGTGCTGGTGGCTATGGGCCATACCAACGCTACGTTTGAGGAGTGTGAGAAGGCTTTTGAGGCGGGATTTACTCACTTGACACACTTCTACTCGTGTATGAGCAGTGTGACGCGCCGCAATGCCTATCGCTATGCCGGTGTTGTCGAGTTCGGCTATTATCGTGACGATGTGACCTGCGAACTCATAGGCGACGGTATTCACGTTCCGCAGTCGCTGTTGAAGTTGATGTTTAAGATAAAGGGTGCCGGCCGTATCGCTCTCTGCACCGACTCTATGCGAGGTGCCGGTATGCCCGACGGAATATATAAGTTGGGTAGCCTTGCCGAAGGCCAAGATGTCGTGGTGGAAGATGGCGTAGCCAAGTTGATGGACCGTACGGCCTTTGCCGGCAGTGTGGCTACGATGGACAGGGTGGTGCGTACGGTGCACTCGCTTACCGGCCTGCCTTTGGCCGAGGTGGTACTTTCGGCCACCGAGACTCCTGCCCGTATTATGGGCCTCGATGCGACGAAAGGCTCGATAGAGGAGGGCAAGGATGCCGATATTGTGATTTTTGATGATGATGTGAATATCTTGCACACGATTATCGGTGGCAAGGTGTTTTACACGAAAAAATAGTGGATTTATGCTGACGAAAGAGTTTTTGAAGGATAAGTTGAGAGTGAAGATTTACTCTTCGCGTAAGGCTATGGGTGAGGGTGCTGCCTGCGAGGCTGTGGCCTATGTCAAGGAGTTGTTGGAGGAGCAGCCCGAGGTTAATATAATCTTTGCCGCTGCACCTTCGCAGAATGAGTTTTTAGCCGCTGTGGCTGCCTCTGACTTGGATTGGAGTAGGATAAACGCCTTCCATATGGACGAGTATATAGGCCTCAAAAAAGATGCTCCGCAGGGCTTTGGTAACTTCCTGCGTCGTGCCATTTTCGATAAAGTACCTCTGCGCAGTGTGAGTTATCTGAATGGCCAGATTGAGCCGAAGCAGGCGTGTGCCGAGTATGCGAAGCGGTTGGAGGAGAATCCCGTTGACGTGGTCTTTATGGGCATTGGCGAGAATGGCCATATAGCCTTTAATGACCCTCACGTTGCGAAGTTCGATGATTCGCAGGTTGTGAAGGTGGTCGATTTAGACGAAAAGTGCCGTCAGCAACAGGTTAATGATGGCTGCTTTGCTTCGCTTGACGAGGTGCCTACCCACGCAATGACGCTCACTATCCCTGCTTTGTGTCGTGCCAAACGACTGTTCTGTGTGGTGCCTGCCGCCAGCAAGGCGTGGGCTGTCAGTGAGACGGTAAATGGTGCTATTTCAGAGCATTGTCCGGCATCAGTGATGCGCCTGCACGATGCGGCTACATTGTATGTCGATAATGACAGCGGCAAGGATTTGTAACTGATTTGCAACAGATTTATAAGCAGTTGATTTATAACTTTTTGAGATAGATAAACGATAAGGAAATTATAAAACCAAGAGATATGAAGAGATTTTTATTTTCAGCAGCCATCTGTTTGGCTTTTGCGACATTTGTGGGCTGTGCGCCTACCGATAAGGGTGCGACAGAGCAGAATCGTATAATCGTTTTGGACCCCGGCCATTTCCACGCCGGACTGTTGCAGATGCACCGCATCGAGGGTATGTGTGATACGGTGAGTGTCTATGCTCCCGAGGGCCCCGAGTTGGGCGGTTACCTCTACAATATCAACTACTACAACAATCGCAAGCACAACCCTACACAGTGGGTTTTGGAGCAGTATGTGGGTGATGACTACTTGGAGAAGATGCTCCGCGAAGGCAAGGGTAATACGGTCGTTATTTCGGGTAATAATCAGAAGAAAACACGCTATATCTACGAATCGATTGTCGCAGGTTATAATGTCTTGGCCGATAAGCCTATGGCTATCTCGAAAGAGGATTTCTCGCTGTTGGAGAAGGCTTATAAGTTGGCCGAGAAAAAGGGTTTGGTGCTGTATGAACTGATGACCGAGCGATACGATATATATAATGTTGTCGAGAAGGCGTTGTTGCACAATGAGGAGGTCTTTGGTGAGTTGCAGAAGGGTACAAAGGAGAATCCCGCTATCGAGATGGAGAGCGTGCATTATTTCTGCCGTATTTCGTCGAGTGGCAAGGCCTCGTCACGCCCTGCGTGGTATTACGATATCGAGCAGCAGGGTGAGGGTATTGCCGATGTGACGACACATCTCATCGACCTTGTGCAGTGGAGTTGCTTCCCCGACGAGAGTGTCCGTTACGACAAAGATGTCGTTCTTACCGATGCCGAGCATTGGCCTACACTGCTCACACTCGAAGATTATACACTATCGACAAGTGCCAAGGCGTGGCCCGAGTATTTGCAGAAGTATATCAACGCCGACGGCGTGTTGGAGGTTATGGCAAATGGTAAACTGATGTTTGAGATGAATGGCGTAAATGTCGCTATCACAGTTAATTGGCTATTCCTTATGCCGCAGGGTAGTGGTGGCTCATCGCAGTCTATAAAGCGTGGCACACGCTCAACAATCGAGATATTGCAGTCGGAGCAAACGGGCTACAAGAAGAATTTTTATGTCGTAAGAGCCGATGGTGTCGATGCCGAAGAGTTTGATGCTGCGTTGCAGAAGGCTGTTGCCGAGATGAATGGCGAAAATCCCTATATCACTGTAACTCCCGACGATACGGGCCGTTATCTGTTGGAGTTCTCGAAGGAGAGTTTGGGTAGCCACGAGAATAACTTTGGTCAAGTTGCGCAGAGTTACTTCCGCTATGTTAGCGAGGGTAAAGCACCTCGCTGGGAGCGTGATAACGCCTTGTCGAAGTATTGGCTTACGACCGAGGGCGTGGAGTTGGCACAGAGTAAAGATAAAAGATAAAAGAGCAAAGAGTTTTGCTGGCGTAATCCCTAAACTCTCTAAACTCACTAAACTCTCTGTTTCCTGCGCTTTGAATTTTGAATTTTGAATTTCTGCGCCAATGCAAGAGCCTATATCAGAATACTATCCCGAGCAGGGGGCGTTTTACGCCTTGCACCCTGATATTATGCACACTCGGTTCGAGATGATTATGTATAATAGTCGTCGTGACGAGTTGAGCGAATTGTGGCGGCAGATAGTCGGGCGATTGGAGGCGTGGCACGCGATGTTTAACCGCTTCGATAAAGAGAGTGAGGTGGGCCGGCTCAATAGCCTCCAAGATACTCTGCTACACGCCATAAGCGAGGAGATGGAGCAGGTGTTGGAGTTGTGCCGAGGGTATTGGCTCACGACCGAGCATCTGTTCGATATCACTCGCCGAGATATGAACCTCGTGGAGTGGGGTGCTGGCCGGATGCGAAAAGCGAAGCCTTGCGTGACGCTCGATTTCGGAGGCTTTGCCAAGGGTTATGCTCTGCTCAAAGTGGGCGAGATGCTTGCGGAGTGCGGCGTGAAAAGGGCGATAATAGATTTTGGGCATAGTACCATAATGACCATCGGCTCGAATCCCGAGGGTGAGGATTGGGCTATCTCGCTGCCGTCGCCATACGATGGGCGTGAGGTGGCACGGTTTGTATTGAATAACCAGACACTCTCCACATCGGGAAACACTCCGTCGTATGTGGGGCATATAGTCAATCCGCAGAGTGGCGAGCGAAGTTGCGACAGGGCGTTGAGTTGTGTTGTGGCCCGCAATCCGTTAGATGCCGAGGTGTTGAGTACTGTGCAGATGATAGCCACCGACGAGCAGATGGAGCGCATAGTGGGAAATTTTGATGTTGTCAAGGCAAAAAGATACTTTTTATAATATACAATGGAAGAGGACAAGAAGGTTGAAAAGGAGTTGAGCCGTCGCCAATTCTTCAAGGAGTTGGGCTATATGGCGGGTGGAGCGATGTTGTTGTCGATGCCGTGGCTCAAATCTCAAACACCCGAAAAATTGGAGGAGATAAAGGGCGATAAGGCTCGTGTGGCACTTATCGGTTGTGGCTCGCGCGGGCAGTATCATCTTCATAATTTGAGGCTGATACCTCACGCCGAGGTGGTCGCTCTGTGTGACGACTATGAGCCAAACCTGAAAGCGGCGGCCGAGTTATGCCCCAATGCACGCACTTACAGCGACTATCAAAAGTTGCTCGAAGAGAAGGATATCGACGGTGTGATTATCGCCACGCCGCTGAATTGGCACGCCCCTATGGTGTTAGATGCTCTGGCGGCAGGGAAACATACCTTCTGCGAGAAGGCTATGGCGCGTACGATGAGCGAGTGCAGGGCCATATACGAGGCCTATAAACGCACCGACAAGGCTCTCTATTTCTGTATGCAGCGAATGTACGACGAGAAGTATATCAAGGGTATGGAACGCATACACTCGGGCCTTATTGGCGATATTGTGGGTATGCGATGCCATTGGTTCCGTAATGCCGATTGGCGTAGGCCTGTTCCCTCGTCAGAGTTGGAACGCAGGATAAATTGGCGTCTGTATCGTGAGTCGTCGGGAGGATTGATGACCGAACTTGCGTGCCACCAGTTGGAGGTGTGCAATTGGGCTATGGGCAAGATGCCCGAAACGATTGTAGGCCTGGGCGATATAGTTTTTTGGAAGGACGGCCGTGAGGTGTATGACAATGTAAATGTCATTTATCGCTATTCCGACGGTGTGAAGATAAATTACGAGTCGCTTATCTCTAATAAATATAACGGTATGGAGGACCAAATCCTCGGCCACGGCGGTACGGTCGATATGACCAAGGGTATCTACTATTTGGAGGAGGATAATCAATATTCGGGTATCCGTCAGTTGTTGCGTCAGACGCAGGAGAAGACACTCGGAGCAATCCCCACAGCCGGCCCGAGTTGGAGGCCCGAGACACGCAAGGAGTATGCGCCTCATTCGCTTGTCGAGGGTGCGGTGTCGGTCAATAGCGGTCAGAGTACCGTAGGTGCCGATAACGACGGCTCCGATGTTATCTTGTCGGCATTCTGTCAGTCGTGCCTTACGGGCGAGAAGGCTGCGAATGTTGTCGAGGAGGCATATTGCTCGACTTTGCTCTGCTTGTTGGGCAATCAGGCTATGGACGAGGAGCGCATAATAAAATTCCCCGAGGAGTATAAAATACCATATATGAAATTTTAGTTATGAAGTTAGATAAGGTTGTTTCTGTCATAACGCTCCGTGATGTGGTGCGAGAGGTGGTGGTCTTTGGTGTCTGCTTTTTGGTGGCTTTCGGTATAAGTGCGTATGCTGTTTGGCACTTCCAGACCGAGTGGAAGGAACTCTACACCGATATCGGCTATACCGTGGCCTTGGCGGCGATAATATATGTGGCCAGATGCCTGTTTAAGGCTTTGGCGATAATAGTGTGGAAGATTGTCTGCAAGTTCAGACAGCGCAAACAAAATGCATACAATAAATTAAAACAATAGAGATATGGTTTCGAGAAGAGATTTTCTAAAACAGGCCTTTGCAGGTGCGGCGGCTTTGTCGCTGGGCGGTGTTACATCATCGTTTGCAAATGCCTCACAGCAGAAGGTGGCGGGTGCTAACGACCGCCTGCGTATTGGTATTATAGGTGTAAATTCGCGCGGTAGAGGTATCGCCAAGGGCTTGTGTAAGTTGCCCGAGTGCGAGATTACCTATGTGTGCGATGTCGATTCGCGTGCTATCACGCGTTGCCAGAACAGCGTGCAGAAGATTACCGGCAAGACTCCCAAGGGTGAGCGAGACTTGCGTGTTATGCTCGAAAAGCAGGATTTAGATGCTGTGGTGATTGCTATGCCCGACCATTGGCACGCTCCGGCGGCCATTATGGCTATGCAGGCCGGCAAACACGTCTATTTGGAGAAGCCCACAAGTCATAACCCTGCCGAGAATGAGATGCTGGTACGTGCGGCGTTGAAGTATGGCAAGGTCGTTCAGGTGGGTAATCAGCGTCGCTCGTGGCCCAATGTACAGGCTGCTATCGCCGAGATTCACGCCGGCAACATCGGTCGGGTGCGCTACGCCAAGTCGTGGTATGTCAATTCTCGTCCCTCGATTGGTGTGGGTAAGGTTGCCGAGGTGCCCGAGTGGCTCGATTGGGATTTGTGGCAGGGCCCCGCTCCGCGTCGCGAGTATAAGGACAATATCGTACATTATAATTGGCATTGGTTCTGGCATTGGGGTACAGGTGAGGCACTGAATAACGGTACTCACTTCGTCGATTTGTTGCGCTGGGGCTTGCAGGTGGGCTATCCTACGAAGGTCGATTCTATCGGTGGCCGCTACCACTATCAGGACGATTGGGAGACTCCCGATACCCAACTCATCACCTATCAGTTTGGCGATGAGGCCTCTTGCTCGTGGGAGGGTAGGAGTTGTAACTCACAACCGGTCGATAATCAGGGCTTGGGCGTGGCGTTCTATGGTGAGAATGCTACATTGTACCTCTCGGGCGGCAATGACTACAAGATTTGCGATATGAAGGGCAAGGTCATCAAGGATGTGAAGAGCGAGTTGCAGTTCGAGGAGGGTAATCTGTTGAATCCCTCGGAGGCTCTCGATGTCTTCCACTTCCGTAATTGGTTTGACGCTATCCGTACGGGCGCAAAACTCAACTCCGATATTGTCGAGGCTTGTATGAGTACGCAGTTGGTGCAGTATGGCAATATTGCCCAGCGTGTGGGCCATTCACTCGATATCGACCCCATCAGTGGCCGTATCCTGAATGCCGACCGCGAAATCAACCAACTCTGGGGCCGCAAATACGAAAAAGGCTGGGAACCGAAGTTTTAGGTTGAAATAAAAGATGAAAGATAAAAGAGCAAAGATGAAATATTTCTTTGCTCTTTACTTTTATCTATATAGAGTATTGGCGATGCCCCATTCGAGGCCGCGGAGTTCGGCGAGGCCTCGCAGACGGCCGTAGAGCGAGTAACCCGGGTTGGACTTGCGGCCCAAATCGTCGCACATCTGGTGGCCGTGGTCGGGACGCACAGGGATAGAACGGCCCTCACGCTGCTCAACCTCCAACAGCGCACGCATCATCTCATACATAGGTACATTGCCCTCCAAGTGGTTGGCCTCGTAGAAGTCGCCCTGCTCGTTGCGTTGCGTGCTGCGCAGATGCACAAAGCCCACACGCGAGCCAAACTCGCGCATCATCGCGGGGCAGTCGTTGTCACCCCTCACACCAAACGAGCCGGTGCAGAGACAAAGGCCATTCGAGGCATTAGGTACAGCCTCCACCAAACGGCGAAAATCGTCGGCCGTAGAGAGTATGCGCGGGAGTCCCAAAATAGGGTAGGGAGGGTCGTCGGGGTGGATAACCATCTGCGAGCCCACGGAGTCGCACACAGGACATATCTCACGCAGGAAATATATGAGGTTTAGGCGCAACTGCTCGGCATCGATATCGCTGTAACGATTTAGTTCTGCGCGGAACTGCTCCAACGTAAAACTCTCCTCCGAGCCGGGCAATCCGGCAATCATATTGCGCACTAAAAGGGACTTTTCCTCCTCGTCCATAGCCTCGAAACGCTTGGCGGCACGAGCCTTCTCGTCGTCGCTATACTCGGCCTCGGCATCCTCTCTGCACAAGATATGCAGGTCGAAAGCCATAAAGGCATCACGCTCGAAACGCAGGGCACGCGAGCCGTCCTCCAACTCGTATTGAAGGTTGGTGCGAGTCCAATCCAAGACGGGCATAAAATTGTAGGTTATGCAGTGAATACCGCACTCGGCAAGGTTGCGGACAGTTTGCTTGTAGTTGTCGATATGGCGTTGAAAATCACCTGTTTGTGTCTTTATGTGTTCGTGTACGGGGACACTCTCGACTACGCTCCATCGCAGGCCGGCCTCGGCGATTAACTGCTGGCGCGCGCGAATCTCCTCGACGCTCCATACCTCGCCATTGGGGATATGGTGCAGGGCGTGAACAATATCGGTGGCACCTGCCTGACGAATATCGGACAACTTTACAGGGTCGTTGGGGCCATACCAACGCCACGATTGTATCATTAAATGCATATCGTTTGCTTTCTTAAAATTTCTAAATCGAGAAGGCATCAAAGCCGCCATCAACCACCGTAACAGTACCCGTCACAGCCTTCGAGGCATCAGATGCCAGCCATTGCAGCGTGCCTAGTAACTCCTCGGGCTCCAAGAAACGACCAAAGGGCGTATGTGCCAATATGGTGTGGGAGCGGGGTGTGAGTGAGCCGTCTTTGTTGATGAGCAACGAGCGATTCTGGTTGGTGAGCAGGAAACCCGGAGCAATGGCATTTACGCGCAGACCACTGCCGAATTTCTGTGCCAACTCGGCGCAGAGATATTTGGTCCAATTAACCACCGCCGCCTTGGCTACGCCATAGCCCGCAACACGCGTCAATGGACGCAGGGCACTCTCGCTGGCGAAGTTGATTATCGAGCCCGACTTCTGCTCCACCATAGCCCTCGCAAAGACCATCGTGGGTAGAATCGTGCCATAGAGATTGAGGTCGGTGCATAACTTCACAGCCTCGACATCGAGGTCGAAGATAGTCTGCTCGGGGCTCACCGTAGCACGCGGCATATTGCCTCCTGCGGCATTGAGGAGGATATCTATACGGCCATAGAGCGACATTATATGCTCGTAGTTTTGCTCCAATGTGGCCTTGTCCATTACATCGGTCGGGAAGAATACAATCTCGCCGCCCGCAGCCTTTACCTCGGCTATGATTTTGTCGGCCAGAGGGCGTGTGCGCTCCAAGTCGAGCATAACAACCTTGGCTCCCTCGTCGGCAAAGTGACGCACGATGGTTGAGCCCAATACGCCGCAAGCACCTGTCATTACGACAACGCGGCCTTCGACACTAAAAAGATTTTTCATAAGGAAAAAAGAGTTTTGTACAAATATAGTAAAAAAAGTTTGAGAGTGTTATCCGTTGTGCGAAATTATCGCTATTCTACCATTTATGGTAGAAAATGGCGGCGATTTTCCCCGAAAATTTGTATCTTTGCGAGGTATTTGGAGTGCTTTTTGCTGTCGAGGGGCTAAATCGTTGTGGCTCAAAGGATAGCGAGAGGCTAATTAACCTAATGGATTAGAGATGAAAGTAGGAAGACGTCAAAGGTTGAAGGTCGCACGCATATCGGATTTTGGCCTCTATCTTGCCGATGAAGAGGGGCAGGAGGTATTGTTGCCCAACCGTTATGTGTCGTTGGAGAATGCTGTGGGTGACGAGTTGGAGGTATTTGTCTATCACGATTCCGAGGATAGATTGGTTGCCACGACCGAAGAGCCTTTGATTATGGAGGGACAGGTGGCGGCACTGAAAGTGGTGGATAAGAGTATTCACGGCGCATTTTTGGATTGGGGCTTGTCGGGCAAGGATTTGTTTCTGCCCAACCGCAACCAGCAGGGGCCCGTTGTGGCGGGTCGTAAGGTTGTGGTGTGGCTCTATATCGACAACATTACAGGTCGCTCGGTGGCTACGCAGAAACTCAAAGCCTTTATCGATAACGATATCATTACCGTAGAGCCTCGTCAGAAAGTGGAGACGTTGGTGGCTTCGGAGTCGCCGATAGGCTATCGTGTGATTATCAATTCGCGTCATTGGGGAATGATTTATAAGAATCAGATTTTCCGCAAGGTGGAGATTGGAGAGCGATTGGAGGCCTATGTGCATCGTATAACCGAGGACAATCGCATAGATTTGGTCTTGCAACGTCAAGGCTATGGCGGCATCACCGACTCGGCCGAAGTGTTGCGTCGTCTGTTGAAGGAGAATGGTGGTGTGCTGGCTGTGGGTGATGATTCGTCGCCCGAGGATATACACCGCCTGACCGAGATGAGCAAGAAGGGCTTTAAGCGTGCTGTGGGTGTGTTGTTGAAGAGTGGCGAGATAGTTGCCGAGCCTATGCAGATTAAACTTAAATAGTCGATTCTCCTATGGCAAAGATTCACACCGCAGAGAGGGTGTCACGACGCGATGCCTCCGATAATTTCGTCTTTCAACGCTCGTTGTTGGCCTACCATAAGGCCGCCGAGATTGTCGAGGGCGATGTGTTGGAGATAGGTACAGGCGTGGGTTACGGTGCCGAGGTCATCGCTCCGCAGGTGAAGCGTTTTGTGACGATAGACAAGACCGCACCCGAGGCTTTGTCGTTGCCGGCCAATGCCCTGTTCTGGCAGATGAAGGTGCCACCTATCGCTATGCCCGAGGAGGCTTTCGATAGCGTGGCGTCGTTTCAGGTTATAGAGCATATCAAAGAGGATAGAGCCTTCGTCGGTGAGGTGCATCGTGTGTTGCGTCAGGGTGGCCGTTTTGTCGTATCGACACCCAATGCGCCTATGTCGCTGACGCGTAATCCGTGGCACGTGAGGGAGTATCGTGCCGAGGAGTTGAAGGCGTTGTTGGAGGAGTTTTTCGACGAGGTGGAGTGCTATGGTGTGAAGGGTAACGATAAGGTTATGGCCTACTACGAGCAGAATCGTCGAGGCGTGGAGCGTATTACGCGTTATGATGTGCTTGATTTCCAGCATCGTCTGCCTCGTTGGTGCTTGCAGTTGCCGTACGATATTTTGAACAGACTCAATCGTCGCCGCCTGCTTGCGGAGAATGATTCGCTGACACGCTCTATTGCAATGACCGATTACGCAATAGTCCCCTATGAGGAGTGGTGTTTTGATTTGTTCTTTGTGGCAAAAAAGAGATAGAGAAACATTCAAAATTCAAAATTGATATTCGGACTGCTAGAAACATCATTCCGAGGGAGTAAAGGCGAGAGTGTGTATAGAAGATAGATAAAACAAGGTCTAAACATAAAACTTAATTTCTGATTTTGAACGATACGGTTATCATACTGTTGTTGGTGCTTTCGGGCGTTATCGTGGGCGTGATAAACACCCTTGCCGGTGGTGGTGCGATTATCTCGATGACGCTGTTTATGGCCCTGGGCCTGCCTATCAGTGTGGCTAATGGTACCAACCGTATCGCAGTAGTGTTGCAGAATTTCACATCGTCGCTGGCCTTCCTGCGCAAACGTATGCTCAATATCAAAAGCGGCATAAAACTATCTATTCCTGCCGTCTTGGGTAATATCGTCGGCTCGGCAGCGGCAACGTGGATTAGCGACACGATATTTACCGTGTGTATGACTGTGGTAATGTCGCTGGTGCTCGTCTATATGATTACCGACCAGAGCCATAAACACGTTCATATTCACGGTGGGCGACCATTAGATGTGCGTTGGTGGCACTATTTGTGGTTTCTGCTGTTGGGTTTTTATGGCGGCTACATCTACATAGGCTTGGGCTATGTGGTTTTGGCGGTGGCTATATGGTCGATGAAGTTGGATATCATTACGGCAAATGTCGTCAAGTGCTTCATAATCTTTGTGGCTACGCCATTTTCGCTGGCTATATTTATGCTTAACGGCCAAGTCGATTATGTCTATGGCCTGTGGCACGGCTTGGGTAATGTCATAGGTGCGTTGCTGGCGTCACATTTCGCCCTTGCCCTGGGTGCCAAGTTTGTGCGTTATTTTACCCTTATGGTCTTGATTGTCTGCTTTGCCGATATCGTCGGGCTGATATCGTTGCACGATTGGATTGAGGCTCTGCTAGCCTATTTTAACTAAAACGAGAGATGAAGATAAAGGGCGAAGATAAGATTGTGGTTACGGGTGCGAGGGTGCATAACCTGAAAAATATCGATGTCGAGATACCTCGATATGCTCTCTCTGTTATCACGGGCCTCTCCGGCTCGGGTAAGTCGTCGTTGGCTTTCGATACGATATATGCCGAGGGACAACGTCGTTATATGGAGACGCTTTCGACCTATGCCCGCCAATTTGTCGGTACTATGGAACGCCCCGATGTCGATAAGATTACGGGGTTGAGCCCTGTTGTGGCCATCGAGCAGAAGACGACCAACAAAAATCCCCGTTCTACGGTCGGTACCGTCACCGAGATAAACGACTTCTTGCGTCTGCTGTACGCTCGTGCTTCGCGAGCCTATTCTCCCATTACGGGCGAGGAGATGGTGCATTACTCCGACGAGCAGATTTGCGACCTTATCTTAAAGGGCTTTGCCTCTCGCAAGGTGGCATTTATGGCCCCCGTTGTCAAAGGTCGTAAAGGTCACTACCGCGAATTGTTCGAGTCGTTGGCCAAGCGTGGCTATATCTACGCCCGAATTGATGGCGAGATGGTGGAGTTCTCCGCAGGAATGAAGTTAGACCGCTACAAGGTGCATACCATCGACCTTGTGGTGGACCGTATGGTCATCAGGGACGATGCTGCCGAGCGTATTATGACCTCGCTCAAAGAGTCGATGCGACAAGGTAAGGGTACTATGGCCCTCTACGATTACGAGGCCGACGGCTTGCGTTATTATTCGCGTCATCTGATGTGCCCCTCGACGGGTGTCGCTTTCGAGGACCCCGCACCGCATACCTTCTCGTTTAACTCGCCACAAGGAGCCTGCCCACGCTGTTCGGGCTTGGGGCGTGAGGCTGTGTTCGATGTCAAGAAGATTATCCCCGATGACAGACGCTCGTTGCGCGAGGGCGGTATCGAGCCGTTGGGAAAGTATAAGAACAACAAGATTTTCACACTGTTGGAGTTGCTGGGCCGCCGTTATGATTTTACGCTCGACGACCCCATCTTGACCATCTCGGAAGAGGGTATGAACGCCCTTTTGTATGGCGATGCCAAGCCTTTGACGGTCGATTTGTCGGAATTTACATCGCTCTCGGGCCGTCGTATGATTGCGTGGGAGGGTATTGCCGAGTATGTGCAGAGTACCGACGACGAGGAGTCGAAGAAGGGGCAGAAGTGGCGTGAGCAGTTTATGATGTATCGCCCGTGCAGTGTGTGTGGCGGTACTCGCTTAAAGAAAGAGGCCCTGCATTTCCGCATCGGAGGCAAGAGTATTGCCGATGTGCAGGCTATGTCGATTGCCGATCTCTCTGTGTGGGTGAGTGGTATCAGGGAACATTTCAGCGACAAGGAGTGGCTTATCGCCGAGGAGATTGTCAAGGAGATTCGTGAGCGTCTGCACTTCCTTTTGGCTGTGGGCTTGGGTTATCTGTCGCTGTCACGCTCGGCACGCTCATTGTCGGGCGGTGAGAGCCAGCGCATACGCTTGGCTACGCAGATAGGCTCGAAGTTGGTTAATGTTCTCTATATCCTTGATGAGCCGAGTATCGGTCTGCATCAGCGCGACAATCAGCGATTGATAGACACCTTGAAGGAGTTGCGTGATGCCGGTAACTCGGTCATTGTGGTTGAACACGATGAAGATATGATGCGCTCGGCCGACTATATTGTCGATGTGGGGCCCAAGGCGGGCCGCCGAGGCGGTCAGATTATGGCTACGGGTACAATCGAAGATATTATGCGCTCCGAGAGTATTACGGCCGATTATCTGTGTGGTCGTAGGCGTATAGAAATCCCCTCCACCTTGCGCGAGGGCTCGCATCAGAGCATAGTGATTCGTGGTGCAAGGGGTAACAATCTGAAAAACATTGATGTAGAGTTCCCGCTGGGTAAGTTTATATGCCTTACAGGTGTGAGTGGCTCGGGTAAATCGACACTTGTAAATGAGACTCTGCGCCCGATTTTGAGCCGCAAACTATACCGTTCGCTCGATAGACCGTTGGAGTATGACGAGGCGATAGGGTTGGAGAATGTCGATAAGTTGGTCGTTGTTGACCAGTCGCCCATTGGTCGTACGCCACGCAGTAATCCGGCGACCTATGCCAATGTGTTTGGCGATATCAGAAAACTCTTCGAGGCCACACCCGATGCGCAGGTGCGAGGATTTAAGGCCGGCCGCTTTTCGTTCAATGTTAGGGGTGGAAGGTGCGAGGAGTGCCGAGGTGCCGGTGTGCAGACTATCGAGATGAACTTCCTGCCCGATGTCTATGTGTGCTGTAAAAGTTGCGGCGGGCATCGCTATAATCGTGAAACTCTGGAAGTTAAATACAAGGGTAAGAATATCGACGAGGTGCTGAATATGACAGTGAATATCGCTGTCGATTTCTTCCAGTCGATACCCTCGATTTACCAGAAATTAAAGGCTATTCAAGATGTGGGCTTGGGCTATCTTACGCTTGGACAGCCCTGTACTACGCTGTCGGGTGGCGAGAGCCAGCGCATAAAGCTGGCCGCCGAACTATGCAAAAGCGATACGGGCCGCACGCTCTATATCCTCGATGAGCCTACAACAGGCCTCCATTTTGAGGATATACGCCAATTGTTGAGTGTGATAAACAAGTTGGTCGATAGAGGTAATACCGCCATCGTTATTGAGCATAACCTCGATGTGATAAAGGTGGCTGACCACGTCATCGACCTCGGCCCCGAGGGTGGCGCAGGTGGCGGTGAGGTTGTCGCTGTGGGTACGCCACACGAGGTTGCCCGATGTGAGGCGAGTGCTACGGGAGAGTTCTTGCGCAAGGTGTTGGGAGATAAATAGTTGGAAAATATAGTTTTGCTATGGATATTAGAGTAGGACACGGATTTGATGTACACGCTTTGGCCGAGGGGTTGCCCTTATGGCTGGGAGGTGTTAAGGTTGAGCATACTTTGGGATTGGTGGCGCACTCCGACGGCGATGTGGCTCTGCACGCCATCTGTGATGCGTTGCTGGGTGCTGTGGCGGCAGGTGATATAGGCAAACTCTTCCCCGATAGCGATGCTGCCTATAAGGGTGTCGATTCGAAGATTCTGCTCGCGCGCGTGTGCGAGGTTGTGGCGGAGAAGGGTTATCGCATCTCGAATATTGATTGTACCATCGCTGCGCAACGCCCCAAACTTCGACCTTATATCGACTCTATGCGTGAGGCTGTCGCTGCGGTTACGGGCCTTTCGATAGATAGGGTGTCGTTCAAGGCTACTACCACCGAACATCTCGGTTTCGAGGGCCGAGAGGAGGGTATTTCGGCTACGGCTGTGGTGCTTGTCGTGGGAGAGTAGTGGTTCGTAGGAGGGCCTTTTAAGGCCTCTTGGCAAGATATTTGAAGTCGTTTCAAGCAAAACTTTTGCTATGAGACGACTTTTTACTTTTATCGTGTGCTTTGGTGTTTGCACCCTCTGTGGGCCCTATGTTCAGGTGTCGGCACAGACCTCTAAAACACCCCCGCAAAGTATGGTTCAGCACCCCGTAGAGCCTACGGCCGAGCGACGTGCCCATCACGCCAAGATGCAATCTATGACGCACGAAGAGCGTGTGGCGCATCGTCAGGCGAAGCAGGCCGAGTTTGAGAAGTATATCGATTCGGTGGTGCTGTCGCATAACTTCGAGTTCAATCCTCAATCGGTGCAGATGATGCCCGCGGGCAGTATGCAATTCTTGTCAAATCCCAACTATACGATGACCTTGTGGCGCTCGACACTCGATGTCTGCCTGCCTTATTGGGTGGGTTATGTGCCGCCGTATCGTTATGTGTTGCTCAACACCGTTACGCCCAATATCGGTACGATAACCACTCGCCAAACCGATGAGGGCTGGACTGTTACGTTTCGTGTAAATCTCTATGCTACTGATGATTATGATTTTACACTCGATATCAACTCTCGTTTTGGCGGTGCTACACTCACCATCTCGAATGCGTGGTATAATCCGGTGCAATATACCGGCACGATAACCCGGGTGTATTAGGCGTAAATTACCTACAAACATAAAAAATAAAACCATCTCAGAAGATTGCAGGTTCAACCTGGTCCATGAGATGGTTTCAAAAGCACAAGAATAACTTATGCTTGACGCGAAAGTAGTATAAAACATTCCAAAATGCAAATCTTTCCGTAAAAAATTTACGGACACCATTTGAATAAAGAATGTGCGAGGGGAAAAGCCTCGCACATTCTGTTTTGTAGAGTGTCAGAGTTATCCTATGCGCTCCACTTCGCCCAGCGTGAGATACCAAACATATCCCTCGACCTCGGTGTAACCCATCTTGCGCATCAAATCCATATAAAGGCTCATTTGGCGATGGTATGAGTCCCGTTTCTCACCACCAAACTTATAATCCACCACAACGGCTCTGCTGCCCTTCGTCATCACTCTGTCGGGACGACGTGTGCCGATTATGTCACCCGAGAGAATATCCTGCTCACGGCGTACCATATCCCAATCACCGCCAAACCACTCGCCAATTTCACGACGAGAGAACTCTCGCTCGATGGTTGAACGCAACTCCTCGGCCTGCTTGTCGTTTATCTCACCGGCTTTGTAGGCCGACTCAATGCGTCGTTCGATGTCGGTCACATTGTCGGCCTCGCACAATATCGAGTGCATCAAAATTCCCACATCACGTTGTGAGGCCATTCCTTCGGCTTTATCCTCAAAGTAACGCTGCGTAGATAGGTGTAATGTGTCGTGCAACGGCTGCGAGGGGTAGTGCTCCAATAAAATCTCCTTCTGGCCGAGTTTTTTTGCGAGTTGCTTGCGGCAATACTTGCCTTGCGATGCAAGTTCTTCCCTTCTCGGACAATCTGTGCAGAGGTCGCGCTCCTCTTTCTGCTCGGGCCGCCCCTTTGAGCCGAACTCCGCCCACCCCTCTTCCGAGGCGTCGTCCTTTATGGCGTTCCAAAGGCGTGTGCCGACATTCTCTTTCTCACGCGCAGGCGGTATAAAGACATATAACTCCTCGCCGGCACGGGTGAGAGCCACATAGAGCATATTGATAGCATCGACGTGGTTATATACCTCCTCACGATACGACTCCTCGGCGTAGGCCGACTCCTTCATAACTTTCGAGTAAAGAATCGGGAAGGGTCCCATATCCTGCCAACGCTCGTCGTTGGTTGTGGCCCAAACCATATTACTCATAGGGCGCAACAGCCAATTGCAGTAGGGTATTATGACGATAGGCTTCTCCAAGCCCTTTGCCTTGTGAATGGTCAGCAACTCGATGGTGTCGTCGCTCTGCTGTGCTGTGAGGGCTTTGGTCTGGCCCTTTTCGTCCCACTCGCCGAGGAATAGTTGTATGTCGGCAATCTTCGACGAACAGAAGGTTATCACCTGCTCGTGCAGGGCCTGTAAGTAGGCTATGTCGGCTGTACGTTTGTCCAAGTCGAAGCGTTGTACAATGTGCTCAAACGCTGCGTCGGGTGTCATACTGCTTATCGACGAGAGGAACATCTGCTCCTGCTCGGTGAGCGGTTTGTCAAAGGCTCGCGGAGTGTCGGTGAGTGACAGGTAGTTATTCACGATGGCGAGGCTCACCCTGTCGTCGAGGTCTTGTGAGAGTCGCATAATGGCTATTATGAATTGGCACACAAGCGAGTTGCCCACCACAAGTGACTCTTGTGTCATAACATTGAACGACAGATTGTTATCCCTCTTATATTGAAGCAATAGTTGAGCACTCTTCATCTCGTCGGCTTTCGAGCGGTGCAGTATCATTATATCGCTGTATTTATAGCCTCGGGCGATAGCCGATTCTATGGTCTGAATGACGGGTGGCTGCTCCTCATAGTGTTCCACGCGTACATAGCCCTCATCTTCGGCCTTGCGTCGAGGTATCTGCGACTGCTCGTTATAGGCATTGCTCAATGTGTCGTATAACTCGTCGTGACACTCTTTGCTTATCCATTTGCCGACGGCCTCCGATAGTTTTGCGTTCAATACATCGTTGCCCTCCTTGACTATATGGTCGATGACTTTGTTGTTGAAATTGACCACGCAGGGCAGACTGCGCCAATTCTCCTTCATAAACTCGCACTGCACATCGTCGGAGCCTAAATCACGCTCCACACCCTCGGCCAAGATGCGCCAATCGCCACCTCGCCAACGATATATCGACTGTTTGACATCACCCACGATAAGCACCGACTCGCCCTCGTCTTGCGCCATAGCATTGCGCAGTAGCGGTACGAAGTTCTGCCATTCGCGCGACGATGTATCCTGAAACTCGTCAATCATAAAACGCTCGAAACGGTTGCCGGCCTTTTCGTATATGAAGGGGGCATCGTTCTCGCTCACGAAGTGCGAAAGTATATGCTTGGTCTCGGAGAGCAGCATCACACCCTCCTCGTCACAGCGTTGGCACACTTTGCGGTAGATATCCTGTAACAGAGCATAACTGCGGAAGCGGGATTTTATGAGTGGCAGGGTGTTGCCCAACTTTGCGATTTTGTCGTAACTGTCACACAGATAGACGAGTATGGGTTGTAATTGAGTGACAAGCGATTGGGCCGTCGGATTACCCTTCGACCACTCGGCTGTTTCAGCCATTTTATACGCATTTTTTGAGGGCATTTTCATCGGGTTCTTCGCTATCTCCCAAAAATGACATACGCCACTCTTGCTCTTGTCGATAAAGTCCTCTTGCGTAACTCCCGCATCGTTAATAATCTGAATTGCACGCTTGGCCTCGGCCTGCATCTGGTCGGTGGTCTGTCGTAACTCCTCGTCGGTTTGCGAGATGATTTTCAGTAACTCCTCGCGTGGTGTGGGGGAGAGCAATGCGGCACGACTGTCCTCATTGAAAATCTCGCCACCCAACTCCAAAATGTTGCGACGTATATCCCAATGTAGCGCCTCGGCACTATTCTCACGAGCAAACTCCATAATCCACTTTCGCAACTCCTCGTCGGTGGTTATATCCTCTATCAGAGCGTCGGTACTCTTGGTTAGCAGTGGGGCACTGTCCAACTCGATGTTGTAATTCATCTCCAAGCCCAACTCCTTGACAAAAGCACGCATAATGCTCTGGAAGAACTTATCGATAGTCTGCACCGCAAAATGCGAATAGTCGTGCAAGATGCGTCGGAGAATAATCCCGGCACGGCGAGAAATCTCCTCCTGTTGCAAGTCGAGGTCTCGTTGCAAAAGCGGCATATAGTCGCTGTGGAGCGGACACTCTACAAGGTCGTTCATCTTCTCCAATATGCGGCTCTTCATCTCGCGCGTAGCCTTATTGGTGAAGGTTACGGCAAGTATAGCCCTATAAAGGTAGGGCTTGTCATAGAAGTGGCGTATGGTGTCGCACACAAATTTGTAGGCTAAACGGAAGGTCTTTCCCGAACCTGCACTTGCGCTTAATATCTTGGCTCTCATACTCTCTAACGTCTGCAAATGGTCTTAAAATCGCAATACTTGCAACAATCCGAACTGCGGTCACATTGGGTAAATGGGACATCGGGATTGAATAGTTCTCGTAGCGTGTTGCCTAACTCCTGCTCGAAACTCTCGGCATAGGTGGCGTAATCGACCTCGGTGGGAGGTTTTGTACTCTTGTCGAGGATACGTGGAGAAAACTCCTCGGAGTTGATTTTCCTCACAAAATATAGTGCCGGCTCGACGTTGCGTCCCTGCTCGTGACTCAATATCATCGAATAGATAAAGGTTTGGAGTATGTTGCCCGTCTGATGCCTCTCCTTATCGTGGAAAAGTGCCTCGATGCCGCCAAAGGAGTTATGTACGGCTCCTGTCTTGTAATCGACAACCCGAATGTTGCCATTTTTCAGCGAGTCGATACGGTCGGCCTTACCTCCGATATTCACCTTGCGGCCGTCACCTATATCCATCTGGCCTTTGATATCCTTCTCAAAAGCCATAAACGAGAAATTGTCGTGGGCGATGTCGTATGGGATAATGCCGTCACGTATGTATTTGACAGCCATCTCATTGGCTAGCAGTAGGTTGCCCGAATACTCCGACGCATCGGTCTTGTCATTATGTAGGTACTCATTGTTGATGGCCTGCTCGACCGTGCGTTCTATCTTGTCGCCGTCGAGCAATCGTCGCAGATACTCGGCGATGTTGTCGATGCCGACCA
>CAZQMC010000029.1:0-23547 GCA_964594305.1 uncultured Alistipes sp.
CGAAAAGTTTAATTTATATAAGTAAGGTTGCTAAAAGCCGTTAGTAGGAAAATAGCCCATATAAAGGCCGTTATATATTACTTTACAGACGATTTTCTCACTCTTTTGAGAGATGTTAGAGTGCGTAAATACGGTTGGCGGCTAAAAATTATATCGACGTGTATTGAGATATGATTGCGGAGAGGAGTTGCCTATTCCCGAATAATTTTGTATTTTAGTGGTAGAACAAATTTGGGGAGTATGATGGTTCTGGATAGGTTTAATTCTTTATTCGAGTTAATAAGCACTCTCTCTACCGAGAGACAGTGTATTGAATATTTGGAGAAAATAAGATGGCGAGGTAGAACGGTTTCTCCATTTGATGCAACCTCAAAAGTGTATAAATGTTCGGCAGGATATTGGTGCAAGAACTCAAATAGGTTGTTCAATGTTAAGACGGGGACTATTTTTGAGAATACCAAAATACCTATGCGTAAGTGGTTTATGGCCATTTGGATTCTGTCGTCACATAAAAAAGGCATATCTTCGGTGCAATTGTCAAAAGATATAAACGTCACTCAAAAAACGGCGTGGTTTATGTTGCAGCGGATAAGAAGTTGTTTCGAATGTGACAGTCTGCATCAACTACACAACGAAGTGGAGGTTGATGAAACATATTTGGGCAGGAAAATCTCTGGCCGAAGAGAGAAGAGGTATGGCGCGGGAGCAAATGGTAGCATAGAAAAACCTCAAATCCCCATTATTGGTATGGTGGAAAGGCGGGGTCGATTAGTCTCGCATATTATTACAGATGCGCACTCATCAACCTTAATGTCGGCAATTTTGAATATCGTAAGCCGTGAAGCAACCATATATACCGATGAGTGGGCCGGCTATGATGCGGTGGATAAGTTATACCAGCATTATGTTGTCAAACATAAGGCGCGAGAGTATGTTAATGGTCGAATCAGTACCAATACTATCGAGTGTTTTTGGGGTGTGTTGAAGAGGGGTTTGTCGGGGATATATCAAAACCCGTCAAAAAACATTTGCAGATGTATATCAACGAGTTTGTGTTTAGGTATAACACTCGCGATATGAGCGACTATGATAGATTTAATATTCTTTTATCAAATGTTGCAAATAGACTACGATATAGAGATTTGATAAATGTAAAAGAACATTGGATTTCGATGTAGCGTTAGATGATGCAAAGTGTGATTGTTGGCAAAATCATCATTTCAGCGGCTAAAATATAAAACTCCGTTATCTACATTTACAGATAACGGAGTTTTATATTTTGTGTTATGAAGTCTATTCAACATACTTGATAACCTCTTTGTTGCGGGGGCGTGCTTCGGGTTGCTCGGCGGCATAACCGATACCTACGCAGAGCAGAGGCTCGTAGCCTTCGCTAAAACCGAGTGACTCGATAATGGGCTTGCCGGCCTCGGATTTAAGCCACATCAAAGGACCCATCATACATATAGAGCCAAGTCCCAATGACTGTGCCGCCAGCATCATATTACCTGCCATAAGTCCGCAATCTACCTGTGTGCAGTGGCCGGGTTTGTGGGCCACAAAGATAACAGCCGGAGCATTACGGAACATATTCTTGAATGAAGGCTCCTCGAACTGCTTCTCGGCAGGGGTGCCCTTTGAACTTTGTCGGCAAACCTCGGTGGCATAATTCAACCACTCGGCAGAATCGACAATCCTGACCTCCCATTGCTGGGCATTCATTCCGTTGGGGGCGTTGATGCCGCACTCCGCAATCTTGTCTAAAAGTTCGCGAGAGACGGCCTCGTCGGTGTATGCTCGAATACTGCGACGAGCCATAATAGCCTCAATGACAGGATTTCCCTCTTTATTGCAACACTCGTCTGCTGTGGCGCTCTTTTTGCCCAAATTACAACCTAACACTATCGTTAAGGTGCAGAGAATCAGTATGTAATAGGTCGGTTTCATAGTGTGAAATTTTAATATGTTATAACTCTCTTACATCTACAATGCCGTTCATTACGGCATAAATCGTCAGGCGGCCGATAGCCTTCGAACCTATCTTCTCACAAAGGTTGCGACGGTGGAATATGACCGTAGGGGTCGATATGTTGAGTTTGTCGGCTATCTCCTTATTGATATATCCCTTGACCAATAGTGCCAACACATCTTTTTCGCGTTGCGATAGTGCCAACTCTTCCTCCTGGAACAGAGCGTGAGGTTTGTCCCCATGTGACATATGTGCCATATTGAACATCGTGAGGAACATCTTCAACAGGTCTCGTTCCGAGCGATACAGGTCGAGGCTGTGAAATCCCTGTATGGTGTCTCCTTCGCCCTCTGATAATATTATGCAGCGGCAATGTGGCGAAGTGAAGAATGTGATATTGTCGCGTACGGTTTGTGCATCGACGAAGAAATGAACCACATTCTGGGGCTCATCTTTCATAAACTCCTGCATCGAATTGTAGGATACAATATCTACCTCGCGAAACATATGGATAAAAGGTGCCATATCTGCAAGGATACTCCTCATTGCAAGCCCACACAGGGAGTTCGGGTGTATGATAACAATCTTCATCATCTGCATAGGGCAAAGATAATATAATTATGCGAATTATAAAACTATAACTAATGATAGTTGTTGCGTGTAGATATGAGGAGTACTTTTGTGCCGTAATTAGAAAATGTGTACCGAATATGAAATTTATGTTTGCCGTGCTGGCTCTGTTGAGCGGCACACCTGATGTGGAGAATAGTGCAGAGAAGGCCGATAGTCTGCAAACTCATACCATCGATGAGGTTGGTGTTGAGGTGCGCGCCCCCAAGCAGCATTATGCCCTGCGTCAGCAACCTATATCGTCGAGCGTCGTGGGCGAGAGTACGATTTCTCGCGAGCATATCCTCTCGATGAAGGATTTGTCGGCTCTTGTGCCGAACTTTTTCCAGCCCGACTATGGCTCAAAGATGACCTCGTCGATTTATGTGCGAGGTTTCGGTGCCCGCATCGACCAGCCTGTTATAGGCGTTACGGTCGATGGCGTGCCATACCTCAACAAAAATAACTACGATTTCGATATGCTCGACGTCACTCGCATAGAGTTGTTGCGTGGCCCGCAGAGTACGCTCTATGGCCGAAATACTATGGGTGGCCAGATGAATATCTATACTCTCTCGCCTATGAATTACGAGGGCGCAAGAGTAGGGTTGGAGTATGGTGCTGGCAATACTTTTCAGGGCAAGGCTTCGTATTATGGCCGTAGCGAGAGCGGCAAGTTTGGCTATATGATAGGCGGTTTTTACAATCGTACCGACGGATTTTTCGAAAATGCTCACGATGGCAGCAATGTCGATTGGGGCGAGGGTAGTGGAGGCCGCATACGCCTTATCTGTAACCTCGGTCGCGGCTGGGAGTTGGAGAATACCGCCCAAGTGGGATATAACGACGAAGGAGGCTATGCCTATGCTGCCTACGATGCCGAGAAGGGTGGTGCTGCCGAGGTTAATTACAACCACCCGAGCCGCTATATGCGCTTTATAGTGAGCGATGGTTTGAATCTCTCGCACGAGGGTGAAAAATATCGTTTCTCGGCTACGACATCGTATCAATTCACCCACGACAAGATGAATATCGACAACGACTTCACGCCGAAGGCGATGTTTACGCTTATTCAGGAGCAGCGTGAGCACGCCGTTACTGAGGATATCGTGTTCCGCACCAACGACAAGAGTCGCCGTTGGCAGTGGCTTATGGGTGCCTACGGATTCTATAAGACGATTGATTTGTCGGCTCCGGTAAGTTTCCAGCAAGATGGTATCAACGACCTTATTATTGGTAGTATACCGGACAAGGTGCCTATTAAGCCTTATTTGACTATCGAGCCGTTTGACTTGGAGAGCGATTTCGATATTCCGACCTATGGCGCGGCTATCTATCACGAGTCGTCACTTCGTGCCGGCAAGCGTTGGCGTTTTACTGCGGGTTTGCGTCTGGACTACGAGAAATCGACAATGGATTACGATAACTTCTCGGAGGTGGCGTATAAGCTCGATATGTCGGCGATGAAACTTGATAGAACTGTGCCCGTTTCGATGCAGGGTAAGGAGGAGTTGGATTATTTGGAGTTGCTGCCCAAGTTTGCCGTTAATTTCACTACGGGCGTGGGCGATTTGTACGCTACCGTCACTCGTGGCTATAAGGCGGGTGGATTCAATACCCAGATATTCTCGGATATCCTGCAAAATAAGATGAAAACAGCACTTATGGCCGATGCTATGGGCAGTATGGGTGACGGTGGCAGGCCCTCTTCGCAGACCGACGGACAACCTTCGGGACAACCTTCGACAACGCCCTCTTATGATGAGGCATCGGTTACGACCTATAAACCCGAGTATAGTTGGAACTACGAGGTCGGTGGTCACTTTAAGTTCGCCGAGGGGCGTGTGGCGTTGGATTTCGCCGCCTTCTGGATTGAGTGCCGCGACCAGCAACTTACCATCTTCCCCGATGGCGATGCTACGGGCCGTATGATGTCAAATGCGGGCCGCTCACGCAGTCGCGGTGCCGAGGTTTCGGCTTCGTGGGATATGTTGCGACTGATGTCGATGAGCCACCTGCGACTGACGGCTAATTATGGCTTTACGCACGCCGAGTTTGTGGAGTATGATGATTTTGTCGATGTGGTTAATGCCGAGGGCAAAGCAGAGCGTGTCGAGGTAAGTTATGCGGGCAACTATCTCCCATACGCTCCGCAGCATACGGCATCGGTCGGCTTGGCTTATAACTGCTGGATTGGCGGCAAGTTGCTCGACGAGATTGTTGTGTCGGCTTCGTGGCAGGGTGCGGGCAAGATTTATTGGAACGAGGCAAATACCCTCTCGCAGAATTTCTACTCGCAACTCAACGCCTCGTTGGAGTTCCGCAAGGGTGATTTTTCGCTCGGCGTGTGGGGTAAGAATTTGACTGACAGCGACTTCAATACCTTCTATTTCCGCTCTATGGGTAACGACTTCGTGAGTCGTGGCAAACCTGTCCGTTGGGGCATCTCCCTCGGTTTCGCGATGTAAAATTGACAGAGATATCCTAAATAACAAAGGGCCTGTCTAACAAGTCCTAAAAAATAAAAATCGCCCCCGTCAGACACACTTCTGGCGGGGGTGAAATCGTAAAAATCAGACTTGTTAGACAGGCCCTTTGTTTACATATGTGTTCGATATATTGAATTATATATCAAAACATATAAGAGCAGTAATATTCCGTTTAAGATTATATAGACAGGAATATTAAAGTCAAAGAACGCAAATGTGATATTCGATGCAACTTCAACTACCAGCACAACCCACGATAGGGTTTTGAGCATAACGCTATTTTTAGCCTCTTTTGCGGATATGCCGATTGATAAAAGACAAGGAATTAGTATGGTAATGAAAGCACCAACCGTAATTACTTTACTAACTCTCTCGAAGTCGCAAATCTCGTAACACGCATAGGCCAATAATCCGCTTATGCCTATGGCGATTAAAGTTTTGATAAAATCAATCTTCATAACTTTAACGGTTTAATATTACAATGTCGGAGGCATTGGCGGTGGCGTATTCGTAAACAGAGAAGCCAACTCGGGAACACTGCTTGCTGCTGCCCACTGTGGCATACCCTGCGCCCAAACCAATGTCGAAGAGTTTATTTGACCGCTTTGAGCCATTTGTTGCATCTGCTGCATATTGTACGGGCCGTACTGCTGGCCATTTATGGCAACGGTATATTGTGTTGCACTTGGCATTGGCGGTGGAACAGGTGCGCCTCCCGGCATTGGAGGTGCTTGCTGTGGCTGGGTCTGCTGACCAAGACCATTCATCATTCCTGCCATTTGTGAGCCCATAGCACCACCCATAGCCATTCCCATCATCATTCCTGCGGGGTTCATACCATCGCCTCCGCCCATATTCATACCGCCCATTTGCCCCATACTTTCGGCAGTTGTTTTAAGTACATTGGCTTGCTGGTCGATGGCGTGAGCCTGAATAAATTGCGATTCAGCCGAGAGTCTTGATACTCGCTCATATTGCTCGGTGTCAATCTCCGCACGACGAGCCTGCTGTTCCTTGGTGAGGTGTACAAACTCGGCATAGTTCTCGCTATCCTTGTCGATCTCGATTGCCGAAATATCCAATCGTTTGAGATTTACACCAAAGTCATCCGCGAATACGGGAGCAAGTCGTGCCTGAATAAGGTCGCTAATCTCTACAACCTTGCGCTCTAACTGCAATACAGGAATATTGTTGTCCATTGGGCAGTTTGTTACAAAGTTCTTGACAAACTTCGTTACCGCACCCTTGATTTGCTTCCCAAAAGCGTCTAAATCAAAATCAATCAGACGGTTGAGTTTGATAAACTGCTTGTAGTCGGTTAGGTTGAATGTAATAGTTCCGCGTACCGCAATCGGCACAGTGAAGTCAGGGTAGCGAGGGTCTGCCACATCGAAATAAGGCACGGCAAAACGCACCTGATTGTTACCCTGCAAGTTGATAAAGTAAATCTCGGCCTGGAATGGCGTATTGCCACCCCAAAGCGAGCCGACTATGCTTGTCAATACAGGGAAGTTGGCTGTTTCAATCTTCTGGTCGTGAGGACCCATAATGTAGTCCATCATCTCGCCACCATCTTTTTTATACACAAAGACAGCCATCTCACCGTCCTTTACACGCAGCGAACTGCCGTAACGGATAGCGTTCTCTTTTTTTGTTGAATTAGCCTCACCCGAAGGACGCCATTTCCAAACAAGATACTCTTGTTCGTCGCAGCGGATGACATCCATCAATCCGCCCTCTTTTTTGCTACTGAATAGTCCCATAATTATATACTAATACCATTATTTTTCAAAAAGTTTTTAATAACTAAATTTTTGCTAGCAAACACATCTTTACCTTTTTGGGAATCATATGTGTAAAGTAAATCTTTGTGATTGTTATATAGCAATAACGCTTTATCCACATTGCGATCTTTGATATGTTTGAGCATCAGTGTTTCTACATGTCCAATATTATTAACCCATTGACTGGCTATTTCTAATTCATTTAATGTTATACATAGCTCAAATAATTTATTTATTAGTTTATCTCTATCGGCTTCATATTTTCGTTGCTCTGAAGGATCCCAAAAATCTCCAGGGTCAATTTCTTCAATATGACGGATTAAGAATAACACTTTTGAAAGTTCTTCTTGTTCAATAAAAGCATGAATTAAATCTTGGTATTCTAATCTAATTTTGGGTGAAACCAGTTCGGAATTATCCACAATCATTTCATAAGCATCGTTAAATTTTTCGGCTCTAACATTGCTTTTAAATGTGCTGATGGTATGTGATTTTAATAATATAGGGGTAAGTGCCGCTAGAATTATAACGACAACCCCGATTGATACTATCCAGGCATTTTTACTATTACGCCTTTTTTCGGATATATAGTGCGCGTCAATTTCGTTTGCATGGCTCATAATCGTTTTATCATTACCATATGTATGCTTGATGGAGGTCATAAGAACTTCGTGTTGAGCCTCATACTCACTTTTTTCATCCTTTAAAGAGAAGAATTCTTTGATGCTTTGCCATTTGAAATATGCGAATATTAGTATTATAGGCCACAACCAAAGCGCAAGAACACAACAGACTATCATCAACAATACTTTTAGAATCTTTAATACTAGTGGAGTTCTCTTAGCCTTGCAGAATGCTTGATAGTTTTTGTTAAGATCATTTAGAATATCTACTGATTTAGTTGAAGAAAATACATATCCACACGAGGAGCAAACTCCGCTATTGGAAGAAATAATTTCGCCACAATTAGGACATTTTTGAGATTGTTCCTTTTTTGATGATTGAGAAGATTGATGTTGATTGGTTTCTGCAAGTCTATCTGCTAATCTTGATTCAACAACCATTTCTATTTCATCTTCGTCAATGTCATATTCGTAAGCCTTGTTTTTTAGAACTCGCATTTCTTTTTCGGTAAGATGTCCGTCTTTAATAGCAATTTCAATAAGTTGCTCTAATTCTCGATTGTACATAAGTTTGAATTTTAGTGTTAAAATGTAAAATTATTATTTTAGTATCTCTGCCAAAGTGCTGTTTGGATAGTCTCGTTGCCTGATGCAGCCGTTAAAGCATTTATCTGCTTGACGATAGGTAAATATCAATACTCTTTCAGCAAGTTCTATCAATTTGGATAAGGGCTCATCTTCTTTCCCTTCAACGAATAAGGCTCCAAAATGCCAATCTTGTATGTTATTGTAGCATTGATGCAATGCCTCTGCATTGTCAGATTGTGCTATGTTCTTTAATAAAGAGTTCAAGAATCCTTTCGTCCTTGAATCAAAATGAGCCCCGATGCGGTCCGCTATGCATCGCTTGGCTGCCTTGCCGAAATAGTATTTTCCCTCAGGTGATGCCACGAAATAAATGCCGTGGCAACTGTTTTGGGGTTGATACAAATCGGAGTACCGTAATTCCTTGATTGTTGTTGTAGAAATTGTTTTAATTTTCTCAACTAATTGAGCGGGAGTAAGTTGTCCCAATTCTGTTTGGCTAATAATATGCTGCTCCATACCTTCGTTATTTAATTAGTTCCTGAATTGTTCCGGCGGCTTCGTTGAGGAAATTTTCAACTTGATTTACAACTTTGTTTGCCTCTTGGCGAATGATTAACGCGTTGATTTTGTGGTTACAACTGTCGATTTGAACCTGCTCGGCAGGGGTGAGGTGTGGTTTGTGCCGTTCGGCCTCCTCGCGCATAATTTTATATTGCATACGGGTAGAATCCCACTCGGCAGGGGTCAATTGAGTGTGCTTGGTCGTTAATTCGTGGGTGAATTTTTGATAGCGATGCACAAACTTTTGTTGCTCGCTTTTGCACGATAGGAGTGTCGCGAAAGCAATAAGTAGAAATATCTTCATACCTACAACAATCTTCGTATCGTAGCAACTCCAACTGCGATGGGTTAGTAAAAAAGAAAGTGTGGAGCCGATTTCGTTTATCTATGTGAAGGTTGTGGAAAGACCTATGCAGTAATAAACGACGCAATACCCCACACTTGAATAGTATGGGGTAGGGTACAATACCCTTGCCATAACTATACAAGAAATGAGTGCTGTTCGTTCGCCCTACTGCATCGAAAACTTCCACATTTTCACATAAGGACAAAAGAAAACACTTTCGTAATATGTTCCGTCGCACAGCGTAAGCCACACGACACCACAAAATTAAGAAAAGTTTTTCAAACGAACAACACTCGGTGGGATATTGCAAAAAAAGAACTCCACCGCCGAGGGGTGGAGTTTGTAGGAGTTTTAATTGCGGTCGCGGCTGTCGCGCCACTCGATGACTTCGGGCGTGAGTTCGTCCTCGCGGTCAACCCATAAGCCTTGGCGCATCATACGCTCCTTATAGCGGTCCATCTTCTCGACAATGCGGAAGGTCGGACGACGACGCTCGCCGGTCTGCTCGCGACGCGAAGGACGAATCGTGCGGTCAAAGATATTCTCGCGCGTGGGGCGCAGTTCAGGCACCCACTTAAAGTTGGGCAAACGCTGCATCTGGTCCTCGGGAATAAGCGCGATAGGGTAGAACTTAAACGGCACATCGTTGCGATAGGTGATGCTGACAACATCTCGGTTTTCGATATAGAACGATGCCGACGCACTCTCCAAATAGACCAACTCGGTGACAATCGCCGACTGCTCGTCCTCACGCTGGAAGTAGATGGTCTGTACATTGCCCTCCACATCGTTGCGATATATCTCATTATCACGGAAATAGGCCGTCATCTGCTTGCCCGTAACCTGATTGTAATAACTCGAATCAATCTCGGCCACCATAATAGGATTTTCGAGGAACTCGGCACGCAATATTTGCTGATTGGCCGTATAGGCATCGACCTGTGCGGCGGCAATCTGGTTATTGTTGTTCCACATAACCGGCTCGATGTACATATGAACAATAGAGTCGATAGAACTACTTGTCAGCGAGTCACATATAGCCTGCGAGTCGGAACGATAGATACGCACCTTGCGGTAGGCTTTCATAACGCGATAGAGCGTATCGACCTTGGTCGAGTCGGCGGACAATGAGTCGGCGGCCAGCGAATCGACGGCCAATGAATCGGCTACACCCATATCTTCGCCACCTTCGGCGAGTGCAAGGCTGTCCATCGCCATACTATCGGCCGATGTGCCTCCGCCCTGCTGTCGCATCAAATATGCCGGCAGAGAGTCCGACAAAATCCGCTCCTTCTCGACCATAGCCAGCGAATCCTTGGCATCTAATGCCGACACATCGCGGCCTTTGGCCAATAGTTTTGCTCGTTTCTCGGCTCGGCGCACAGAGTCCTTTGTCAGACGGGCCATCTCGCGGCTTTGCATCTTCTCATATTGCGCAACCATCTTGGCACGACGTATGGCCGCAATAGAGTCGAGTTTTTGCTTACGGACCATAAGTTTTGCCTTACGCTGCGCATCTTTCTCACGCTTCGCCTCCTGTTTCAGATACTCTTTGCGCTCCTTGGCTGTAAGGGTATCCAAAGGTGATGTCACCGTCAGAGAGTCGGTGGCCAATGTATCGGCGGCGATATTTGTCACAAGAGAGTCGAGAGCCTCGGCGGGAGCCTCCTGCTGCTTTGCGACATGCTGTTCTGCGGCCTCTTGCTTTGTGTTCTCTTGTTTTGCTTTCTCCTGTTCTACGACCTTCTGTTCTGCAACTTCCTGTTCTGTGGCTTCCTGCTTTTCAATAGTCTGTTCTATCTCGGCAGAGGTCTGAACACTACCCTTTGCCGACTCTGCGGTCTGCGTCGGCGGGGGGGGTAGGTCTGATTTATCGTCGCTCGTAGTCACTACACTCTTTTCGACCTTCTCTTCGGCTGTGGCCTTGACCACCTCGGCGTTTTGCGTAAGAGAGGTTGCGCTATGTGCCTCGTTAGTCGTGGTTGCGGCAGTTGTAGCGGCCGCAAATGTAACGTCGTGTGTAGCCTCCTCATTTTTTGTCGTTGCAACATCTGTCGCAGTCGGCTGTTGAACCTTATCGACGCTATCCTGCTTGATAGAGGCAAGCGAATCCTGCGTGGCTCGATATTGAGCCTCGCGCTCGGCCTTTTCGGCCATAAACTTCTTACGACGCTCGATGAGGGCTTCACGCTCGGCTATGGCCTGCTCTGCCTTTGCCAACGAGTCGGCAATCTCGCGACGACGTGCTTCGCGAGCCTCCTCCAACTTCGATATGGTGAGGAAGAGCATCGTGTCGGCCTTCATAAATACCGTGTCGCCTTGTGTCGTGTCGTAACTTATACTTGATGGGTTGCGTGTCAGCAGGGCGTTGTTTTTGTCGCCCCAGAACTCTCCGTAGTCGCCAAAGGCCAACATTTTATGTTCGATATCGTCCATCTGTATATCGCTTTGGGCAATGATATGCTCGGTGTCACGATAGTACGATAGCGTGTCGCCCCACATCTCCTGTTTCTCGGTGAGGATATAGCCATTTTTCGTGACGACATAAAGATTTTGCGAGTTATCGTAATAACCCTCATCGGCCGAGAGGTACTCTCCGTCGATGTTCCAAATCTCGCTATTGGCAAAGAAACGGGCAAACTTGGTGTCGGTGTTGTAGATGACCGAGTCACTCTTCATATCGTAGTCCGAGCCGTGAATCTCGACATCATCGACACATATAATATTATGTTCGTCGGAGTAGTAAAAACCCTTCAACGACTCCAAAATATCGTTGTCGTGAACCAAAACGCCACCTCCGATATAACTACCGACCTTGGTGTCGGTGTTGAAACGGAAATTATAGGTATAGAGCAGGGCATCGCCGTCAATAACCTTGACAACAGGCGCATATATCTCGGCAAGGCTTATATCGCCATTATAGATGGCACTATCGCCATAGATGTAGATTGAATCCTGATTTATGATAACATCGCCAAAGAATCCCCAACGGGTGTCGTTATAGCGTACTGCACTGTCGCACGCAATGACGGCGCCGTTGTGGTGCGCTGCAAAGTTGCCCAAGAAATAGACTACGCTGTCGCCGCCTTTGTTATACGGCAATACATCGTCGGCCATAAAATCTACTCGGCGACGAGGACGTGACGGGGTGGTTTGCTGGGGTGCAGACTGCTCCGCACGTACGGCTTGCAGCATAGCGACCTCCTCACTGCTATCTACCATCAAAGCACGCGTGTTGTTCGTCTCTTGGGCGAACAACAAACCTGCAAAGGCGGAAACGATTATTGTTATAGAGAGTATTCTACGCACGATTTTGAGTATTACTTAATCCAATTTGGGAATTCAAACTCGCCTTCACGGAATTCGGGGTTCACAAAGATGTAGAAGCCGTCAATCTTATCCTTCAACCACGCATTAAAAATCTTCTCCTTCTTCTTCTCCAATGCCATATTCTCGATATCGAGATAGTCGCTTGTCATCGTAGCCGTATGTGTGGGGATAATTTCGAGCAACTTGATGATTTTACTCAACTCATTACGGCGAATATCCTCCGACATATAGGCGTCAGAGACATCTCCAACCTTCATTCGCGAGATGGTAATGTAGTCCTGCAAACTCTTGCCCTGACCAAAATCCTCACGCTTGAATTTGGTGCTCGAATACTTTACATTCGAGTAGTTGGGGTGGCTCATAAGTATATCGTGGTTGGTCACCAAGCCGCCATTCATCTTTGTCATATCGTCTTGCGAGTGCTTCAACGCAGCCTCCTCGAATGAGATAGAGTCGGTGCGGATAACCTTCGCCAAACTGTCAAGGAATAGTGCAGGCTCCAATAACTCGGTATCGGTATATACGGGTTTGAGCAAGATGTGACGATAATGATAGAGGTTATTCTTCGGCTCGTCTATCAACTCGATGATGTGAAAACCGAACTCTGTCTCTACAACCTCCGATATCTGGCCGGGTTTGAGTTTCTCCAAAGCATCGGCAAAAGGCTTGGTAAGTTGGCTGAGCGGTCCGGGAGGATACTCGCCACCGTTCATCGCCGAGCCCGGGTCCACAGAGTATGTACGCGCCAAAATCTGCATAGACGATTTGCCCGAGATAATTCTCTCACGCATATCGAGCAGACGCTCTTTGGTTCGTTGCTTGGCAGCCTCTTGTGATGAGGGGTAACGTACTATCTGTGCATATACATACTGCTCGGGAACGATAGGTAACTCTTCGGTGGTGAGTGTGTCGAAGAAACGCTCTACCTCGCCCGGAGTAACCGTTACATCGCCCTCGACGTGGTTACGCATAGCACGTGCGCCCTCCTGCTCGGTGACTCTCTGACGCAGAATCTCACGATAGTTGAAAATGGGCATATGCTGCATTCTCTCGAAGTCGGCGATAGAGCCGGCCTGGGCAATCATCTGCTGCAACTGCTCCTCGACGAAAGAGTTTATGTCGCCGTGAATCTGCACAGAGTCGATGAGCGATTGGTTATAGAGGAGTTTTTGTGTCATCAGCATCTCCAAACCCTCGTTCATAGGGTCGCGGTCGGTGGTGTAACCCTGCGCACGACGCTCCTCGACTATCATATTGGCAGCCTCGGCAACCTCGGAGTAGAGAATAGCCGACCCACCTACGATGGCTACAATTTTGTCTAATACGACCTGACGCTTTTGTGCAGTGAGCATACCCGCTCCAAATAGCGTGCAGATGGTTAAAATTGCTGTAAAAGTCTTTTTCCCGAACATAAAATATATCTATTCTTAATTTTTAACTATGTAAATCGTGACGTTACTTCTGGATTTTGTCTTTGCCTTGTCTGTCGTAGAGGCGGGCGTGGCCCGACGAAAACGCCTCGTCGATGATGGTTTGCTCGTGAGATTTCACAATATCGCTGCGGCGACGTGTGATGAGTATGCGTCGTATGTTGTCCGACACAATCTCCAATGGAGCAACATTGCCTTTGCGGCAAACCGATGTTATCTCAAAATAGTAACGCGAATCATCATCTTTCATCTCCTGTACGCCCATCGTGTCGAGGATTTTATTGTTATCCTCGGCACGAGCAATGGGAAGATACGCCAAAAAATCGTGCAGGTTAATCCACCCCGTACGACTATCTATTACCAGAAAGTTGTTTTTCTCGCAAATATCGGTCAGGGCCTTGTCGGCACTTGACGAGGTAGCCGATTTTTTCATCTGCTCTTTCAGATTGTTGCGCTGACGATAGTTGTTATCGAATCTTATGATACGGCCCTTGACGAGCGTGCGGTCGAGGGTGAAATCGGCCTTATGAGTGTTGTAATAGTCGGCAATATCCTTGTCCGAGAAATCTTCGCTCATCTGCTCGTCGATGTGATATTGGTCCACCTTACGCATCAATAACGATTGACGATAATCCTCCACCAATCGCTCGATATCGTCTTCCGATGAAGAGAACAAGCGGTCGGCCTCCTCCAATTTTAGTTGGCGAATAAGCCACTTATCGATGTATAATTTCGAGAAAGAGATGCTGTCCTCGCCCGACAATCCGGCTGGGGTTGCCTCCTGTATCTCGTTGATGCTCAACTCTTTTTTACCTACACGTGCGACGGTATTGCTACCCACAAGATAGTCGGGTAGTTCGTGACACGAAACGGCAATGAGGCCCGCAACGATAACCGATATTTTTGTAAAAAGATTCATAATAATCGACAAAGATAGTTTTTTTACTCAAAAAAAACGTAATTATACCTCATATTATTGCAATTTATGAGATGTATTTATCTTTTGTGAGTTCTCGTACGATTTGCCACATACGTGCTATTGCGATGATAAAGATGCTCAAACAGAGCGCATATATTACCCAATATATGCGGTCGTCGCCAATCATATCCCGCAGTGAAGCATCTTCAAGGCCGAGCGACGACAGGAAGCAGGCCGTGATGTTGTTCATTGCGTGAAGAGTTATGACCAAAATAAGCGAGCGGTAGCGAATGTAGTAAAAACCGAGTACCAAACCGCTTAACGTGGCCGGTAAAATTACCGAGGGAATGCCGTGAACGATACCAAATAACAGCGACGAAATAATCCACGCCGCAGTTGCTCCATAAGCCTTGCGGAGAGTGCCTCCGATATATCCTCGGAAGATGATTTCTTCGAATATCGGAGCCAAGAAAACAGCCGAGATTAACAGCCAGCCGCCACTGCCTAAAACATCTTGACTACCAGGTAGTTTGTCGGCCACAGGCTCGATGGCGATTGTGAAAATCCACAGCAACATATATCCGCACAAAAGACGGAACGGTGAAGCCCACCCGGGGGTGCGGAACGATAGGGGTTTCTCCCAGCCTCGTCGGCGACTGTAAAAGGCCATAAATCCGAGGCATAAAATCATAGCGAAAATGGTTGTGCAGGCTATGAATTTTGCCTGTGCCGATGAGGCCTCGATTTGGGTGTCGATGTCTTCACTTGTGAAGAGTGCGCTGTCGGGTGGGGTGATGCCTATCAGCATACAGATAAAACTGCCGACAAATTGCGATGCAAAAAAGAGTAAAATCACAACTACAACATCTAACCACCACGGCGCGTGATGGCCTGCGGAATGCTCTTGGGGTATGCTGTCCGTTTCTGTCGTGATTTCCATATCTGACTGATTTCCAATCGATATATCCTCTCGCACGTCCGGTTGTACGGTTGTCTCCGAATTTGTGACGCTCTTTGATGGTGTTATATTTTTTTCTCCTCTTTCCATATATCCTTTTCGCTCCATTAAAAGCCGTTTCGAAAGACAAAGTTAATCATTTTTCGTCAATGATGGTTGTATTTAATTTAATTTCATTAAATTTGTCCGATTATATCCTGATTTTTTCGCAGAGCATTGTCTTGGTGCGATGAAACAGGCTCAATTAAAAACTGTTAGCAAATATAATATGTCGAAAGTTATTGCGTTGGCAAATCAGAAGGGTGGTGTTGGTAAGACCACGACTGCTATAAATCTGGCGGCTTCATTGGCGTTGTTGGGTAAAAAGGTGTTGTTGCTCGATGCTGACCCGCAGGCTAATGCCACTTCGGGTTTGGGTTTTGATATAGAGTTAGATGGTATATACGAGTGCATCATAGGCGAAAAACGTGCCGAAGAGGTCATTCAGCAGAGCCACGACATCAAGAAATTATGGCTCTTGCCGTCGAGTATTCAACTCGTGGCGGCCGACACGGAACTGCCCAAGATGGAGAATGGCCATTTTGTGATTAAGGAGTTGCTGGCGTCGGTACGCGATAAGTATGACTATATATTTATCGATTGTTCGCCGTCGCTGGGTTATACGACTGTCAATATCCTTACAGCGGCCGATTCGGTGCTTATTCCCGTTCAGTGCGAGTATCTGGCGTTGGAGGGGTTGAGTAAGTTGCTCAATACCATCAAAATCGTTAAGGGTGGTCTGAATCCCGAGTTGGAGATTGAGGGTTTTGTCTTGACGATGTATATGCGCAATCGCCTGAATAATCAGGTGGCGACAGAGGTGCGTGAGCATTTTGGCCCGCTGGCTTTCGATACGGTTATCCAGCGTAACATACGTTTGGGTGAGGCCCCTTCACACGGTAAGCCGGTGATGTTGTACGATGCTTCGGCCACGGGCTCTACCAACTATCTGTTGTTGGCAAAGGAGTTCTTGAAGCGCAATCGTAAAAATGCAGGTAAGAAATAAAAAACAAGATTATATGAAACAGAAAGGTTTGGGACGAGGTCTCGATGCGATATTCGGTACAGAGAAGGTGTCGGTAAAGACTGCCCCTATGAATCAGATGGCAGAGATTGCCACCAAGCAGATAATTCCTAATCCGACGCAGCCTCGCACGCAATTTGATGATGAGGCGTTGCAGGAGTTGGCCGATTCTATTCGTCAGTTGGGTGTTATCCAGCCCGTTACGGTGCGTAAGGCGGATGGTGACAAATATATAATCATCAGCGGAGAGCGTCGCTGGCGTGCAGCCCAGATAGTAGGGTTGGAGGCCTTGCCGGCCTATATCCGAGAGGTAGATGACGAAAATCTGCACGCTATGGCATTGGTTGAGAATATCCAGCGTCAGGATTTGAACGCCATAGAGATTGCGTTGGGTATGCAGCGTCTTATCGAGGAGTGTGGCCTTACGCAGGAGGCTATGGCCGATAAGGTGGGCAAGAAACGCTCTACGGTATCGAATTATATGCGTCTGCTGTCGTTGCCCGATGAGGTGCAGTTGGCGTTGAAGGAGGGCCTTATCACTATGGGCCACGCCAAAGCCATTGCAGGTGTTGAGCAGGATAATCAACTCTGGGTATTGAAGCGTTGTTTGAAGAAGGGCCTGTCGGTGCGTCAAATCGAGGCATTGGTGCGTAAGTTGGCCGAGGGAAAGAGCCGTCAGACGGTAGTGGAAGAGGAGGAGTATCCCGAGTCATATTCTCGTCTGGTAGAGCAGTTGGAGCCCTATTTTTCGCAAAATATCAGCATCAAACGAGGTAAATCGGGTGGTGGCAAAATTGTGATTGACTTTGCCAGCGATGCCGATATCGATATGTTTATCGAGCGTTTGCGTAAGAGATAATTTTATTGAGGACTAAATGATAAACAGAAAAGATAGTTCGGAATTGATTAAGAGTGCGTCATACCTTGCCTTGATGAGAGCCCGCAGAGTGATATGTTGCGTTGTGCTGACCCTTGTGGCGGTGCTTTGCGGCGTGTCGGAGTCGTCGGCCCAAGACCTGAAACGAGGCGATAAGCAGATTATCTCGGGAGGTTTGATTCAGGAGCCTGACTCGACGACAATGGTGCGTGATACCGTCGTCTTGTCCAAGGCCGACTCTCTTAACCGATTGAAGATATTGGCCAAGCAGGCCAAGCATCGTGCCGACTCGATAGCGCGTTATGAGCGTCGTCGTCAGCGTGCTGCCGAGCAGGATAGACTCGATGCCAATGGCAATATCCTGCCACGAGAGCCGTGGTTCGGTGATTCGGTGTCGCTATCGCGTGTGTGCTGGGTAAGTGCCGTTCTGCCGGGTTATGGTCAAATCTATAACAAGCAGTATTGGAAGTTGCCCATATTGTACGGTACGCTCGGTACTTCGATAGGCTTTGCCATACATCAAAATAGTAAATACAAGCCATTGAAAAAGCAGTATGATGCGTTGATTGCAGAAGATGGATTGTATCGTACCGAAGAGTTGAATAGAGTGCAGAGCAAGATGATACGCTCCAATACCACACGCCAATTATTGTGGGGTGCTGCGGCTGCGTCGTATATCTATTTTCTGGGTGATGTGGTGGTCAATTACTCGACTAACGAGGTGTCGAATGTAAAGAAGGCGACAACTCTCTCGACCATCTGCCCTGGCGCAGGACAAATTTACAATAAGAGTTATTGGCGCGCGCCAATAGTTTTGGGAGGTATCGCCTCGATGGTCTATGTCGTGGATTGGAATAATCGAGGTTTTAAGCGTTTTAAGACGGCCTATGCTTTGCGTGCCGACTTTGATAGAAACCCCGGTAATTATCCCAATAACGAGTCGAAAGATGAGTTCCACGGTCGTTACCCTGCTTCGTATCTTAAAAATTTGCGTGATGCGTATCGCCGTAATCGCGACTTGTGTTTGATTATTTCGGCCGGTATATATGCATTCCAGATTATCGATGCCCATGTCGATGCCCATTTGAAGGATTTTGATATATCCGGCGATTTGGCTATGCGTCTTGACCCGCTGTTTGATTACCAGTACTCCAATATTCACGGTGGCACGCCCATCTTTGGAGTTAATCTTAATATGACATTTTAATTTTTTATGAGCAAAATAGTATTTAGGACTCTTTTTGCCCTGTCTGTTGTGCTGATGGTTATGCCGTCGGCTGCTTCGGCGCAGGTCTTTAAGCGTAAGAAACCATCTGTTAAACAACAACTTGCCGCCGAGCGTGAGCGCGCTGATTCACTCACTTCACTTATTGAAGAGTATCGTCGTCGTGAAAAGGAGTGGAATCGTAATGCTATGGCCGAGGAGCCGAGTGTTCAGCAGGAGAAGCCTCGCGTCAAGGAGACGTTTAGCGTGGAATATACCCCTGCTGTGGCGGACTCTCTGGCGGCTCGCTTGAAGGCGCAACAGGTAGATGATATGTTCGAGCAGTTCTTTGCCGAGTATATATGTGAACCGGTTGAGGTTAGTGGCGATGCCCGTCTGGATTCGCTCTATGAGTCACGCTTAAAGTTGTTAGTCTCGCCCATTCATCTGCCGTATAACTCCATTGTTCGCTCCTATATCCAGCGATATACCCAACCGTCGGGCGTTATGCAGAGCGTGCTGGCTTTGGCGCAGTATTATTTCCCGATGATTGACGAGGAGTTGATTAAGGCGGGTCTGCCTGTGGAGTTGCACGCAATGGCCATTATTGAGTCGGCGTTGCGCTCTACCGCTGTTTCTCGTGCCGGTGCTGCCGGTTTGTGGCAGTTTATGCCGGCAACGGGCCGCTCCTATGGCTTGCAGATAAATTCTATGATAGACGAGCGTTTCGACCCTGTGAAATCGACCAAGGCGGCGTGTCGTTATATGAAGAACCTATACGATATGTATGACGATTGGAGCCTCGCCATTGCAGCCTATAACTGTGGCCCGGGCAATGTGAATAAGGCTTTGGCGCGTGCCGGAGGTAACCCTCAATCATTCTGGGAGGTATATTGGTATCTGCCCCCCGAGACACGAGGCTATGTTCCGGCGTTTATTGCGGCGTCATACGCCTACGCCTATCATCAGGCGCATAATATAACCTATTCCGAGCCACCTATGCCTGTGGCTGTCGATACGGTAATGGTGGGTCGATTGTTGCATTTTGGTCAGGTCTCTTCGACTATCGATGTTACTACCGAGACGTTGAAGATGCTCAATCCGCAGTATAAACTCGATATCGTTCCCGCTACGGCAAAGCATTATCCTCTGATTTTGCCGGCCAATCGTGTGACAGATTATGTCGTGCGCTATGATTCTATCGTAGCCAAGGATTCTGTCTATCTGAAAGAGTATCTCGACCCGAGTACGGTAGCCAAGAAGATGGCCGAGACCTCTATCATATATCATAAGGTTAAGTCGGGTGAGACATTGGGCGCCATAGCACGCCGCTACCGTGTCACGACCAAGCAGTTGATGCGCTGGAACGGAATAAAGAATGCCAATAAGTTGCGCGTAGGCCAGCGTCTGCGCATCGAGCGATAGAAGCGATAGAGAGATAGGAGAGATAAAGAAACAGGAGAAATAGGAGCGATATAATCGACAGAAACGAAGGAGATGATATTTAACGACCACGATACTATTGTAGCCCCTGCGACACCTGCGGGTGGAGCATTGTGCCTTGTTCGTATGAGCGGTACGGAGGCTATTGCTGTGTGCGATAAGGTGTTTCGTGGTAAAACTCCGCTCGCGAAGGCCAAAGCCGCTACGGCGCATTATGGCTATATTGTCGAAGGGGCGGATATCGTCGATGATGTCGTGGTGACTGTTTTTCGTGCGCCACACTCCTATACGGGCGAGGATAGTGTCGAGATTTCTACTCACGGCTCACGATATATCGTCGAGCGTGTTTTGTCGTTGCTCATTGCGCAGGGTGCGCGTATGGCCGAGGCGGGTGAATTTACCCGCAGGGCTTTTTTGGCCGGCCGTATGGATTTGTCACAGGCCGAGGCTGTGGCCGATGTTATTGCCGCCGATTCGCGTGCTGCACACGCTGTGGCTACTACACAGATGCGAGGCGATTACTCGGCTATGTTGGGCGAGTTGCGTGGGCGGTTGGTGCATATTACATCGCTCTTGGAGTTGGAGTTGGATTTCTCGGAAGAGGATGTTGAGTTTGCCGATAGGGCAGAGTTACAACGTCTTCTTTCGCAGTTATATGAGAGTGTCGGGGCCCTTGCCGATTCGTTTGAGTTGGGTAATGTGTTGAAGCAGGGTGTTGTCGTGGCTATCGCCGGACGTCCTAATGTGGGAAAAAGCACTCTGCTCAATAGACTTGTGGGCGAAAATCGCGCTATGGTGTCCGATATCGCCGGCACGACACGCGATACAATCGAGGCTACGGCTAATATAGGGGGTGTCGTTTATCGATTTGTCGATACTGCGGGCCTTCACTCTACGACAGATGTGTTGGAGCGTATGGGTATTGAGCGTACTGCGGAGGTGCTCGGCCGTGCTAATATTATTTTGTGGCTCACCGATGACACTGATAGCCTCTTTGCCGACGATATGGCCGCTTTCGAGCCTGCACCACATCAGAAGGTGTATCGTGTTATTACGAAGTCGGATTTGCATAGCGAGAGGGTAGATGCGGCGAGATGCGGCGAATGGCCAACGATTGTCCTCTCGGCCAAGACGGGCGAGGGCATGGACACTTTGCGCGAAGAGTTGCTCTCGTCGGCCGATGCTACGTCCGCTTATGCGGGCGATGTTATTGTGTCTAATCGCCGCCATTATGAAGCACTTTGTCAGGCTCGTGAGAGCCTTTCTGCGGCCCTTTCCGGCCTGCGCAATAATACTCCCTCCGACCTTTTGAGTGAGGATATCCGTCAGGTTCTCTATCATATCGGCACCATCACCGGCGAAATCACCTCCGACGACATCTTAAAAAACATTTTTTCCACTTTCTGCATCGGAAAGTGAACAGTTGATTATCAAATAGTTAATCCAATCATAAATGATTAATATAGCACTCTTTACGGGTGCTATTTTTATTTGAGCAAGCATCGTTGTTAATCGTTGCTAAGCCTTTTTACGCCTGTTTTTGTACCTCCTGTGTACCTCGCGAACCGAAGTGCGAAATTTCATCGGTCAGATGACGGAGAAGTTGGTACGCATTGGTACGCTGTGGTACGCGATGAAACAGATTTGGCGAACTAAAAAGAGAAGAAAATGGCTAGTAAGATTGACATTCAGAAAAAATGTGAATGGTGTGGCGTTATTTTTACCGCACACAAGACCACTACTGCGTACTGTTCTCACAGATGTGCAAACCTTGCATACAAAGAAAGAGTCAGGAAAAAGAGAGTACAAGAGTTTCAACTAAAATTTGATGAAGAGGCAAAACCTCATTCTGAAAAAGAGTTTCTAACACCTACTGAAGTATCATCATTCTTGGGTGTAGGACGAACATCAATCTATCGGTACATTAGGAGTGGAAAAATCAAGGCTCTTAGATTTGATGGTAAGACACTAATTAGGCGTTCGGACATTGATAAGATGTTTGACTATATCACAATAAGTGAAAAGAACAAACCAAAAGAGAAAGCTCCCATCACCGATTTCTATACTACTGTCGAGATTAAAGAAAAGTTCGGCGTTAAAGAGTCGTGGATATTTCAGATTGCGAAGGAGCATAATATCCCTCGTACATTCAATCGTGGCAGAACATATTGGAGCAAGAAGCATCTTGACTCCTACTTTGCAAAGAAAGCACCCGATACGAGCATTACCGAGTGGTACAGCGTGGCCGAACTGCAAGAGAAATTCGGTATGACTCTCTCGGCAATCTATACCTTCGTGTATAAGAATGTAATCCCCAAACGCAAGGAGGGCAAGATGGTCTATTACTCGAAAAAGCATTTCGACATAGCTAAAGGACTTGCCGCACCCGAAGAGCCGCAATACTACACCATACCCGAAGCAATGGCGAAATACAACCTCACACGCGACCAACTCTATCACTATGTGAAATATCACAACATCACTCGCATCAAGGTTGGCAAGTACACCAAGATTTTGCGCTCCGAACTCGACAAGTTCTTTGAGCCACCAAAGATTGAGTAAAGTTATTTGATGGTGATTGATACCACCATCGGAACACCAATTTAATTTGCAGCAAAAAGTATAAACAATTAAAATATAAGACTATGACACTAACTTGTACAAATGTAACCTTGCGCCAAAAGGCGTTACGCAACGATCGTATTTCACTCTATCTGGATTACTACCCAGCAATCCGCAATCCCCACACAATGAAGATGAGCCGCCGAGAGTTCCTCGGTATCTACCTCTATGCCAAGCCACGCAACGAGCAGCAGCGAATGTTCAACCAAGAGATGCTCAATAAAGCGGAGGCAATACGTTGTATTCGTGTGCAGTCGCTCATAAATGAGGAGTTCGGATTCCTCGACAAGAACAAACAGAAGGTCGATTTTCTCGCCTACTTCCGAGCAAAGGCACGCGAGCGATATGAAAAGTGGGATTGCGTTTGCAACCACTTCGAGAAGTTCTGCGGTGGCAAATGCACCTTCGGAGATATTACCGTTGAGCTTTGCGAAAAGTTCCGAGATTATCTATTGAAATGCAAGCAGATACATCACCCCAACTCATATATCAGTCGAAATTCGGCAGCGGGATATTACTCCACTTTCCGCGCTCTGCTGAAAATTGCCTACAAGGAGAAGATGTTGCGCGAAAACCTCAATGACTTTCTTGAAAAAATCGAGTGGAAAGAGGTTAAAAAGGAGTATCTGACGCTTGATGAGGTAAAGCTACTTGCCGCCACACCCTGCCGTATTTCGGTGCTGAAACAAGCATCGCTCTTCGCCTGTATGACGGGACTTCGCATCAGCGACA
>CAZQMC010000030.1:0-23415 GCA_964594305.1 uncultured Alistipes sp.
CTTTTTATTATATACAAAAACCTGTCTAACAAAAAACTTGTTAGACAGGCTCTTTGTTTTTTCTCCCCAATGCTGCGAACTTGTTTGCAAGGCATATGGGAGAAAAAGCAAAAAAGTGTTGCGTAGCAACTTCTTGCAATGGTTATCTTTTGTAAAGGCCCCGCGGCGAGCGTAGGGGAAAGGCGTCGAGCGGAGCGACTACAAGGAGCGTAGTAGCCAGGCCCTTATCTCGTTGTTGTGGAATTGCTTGTTGCGGAACTATTTGCTGCGATACCACGTCTTGGCTACGCCGGCGTGCTCCAAGAAGTAACGCTGCGACTTCAAGAGGTTGCGGGCCTGCAAGACCATAGTCTTCGTCTCGCTCATAACCGTCAGATAGAACATACTTGCAGTGGTGTTGCCCACGCCGTCGTTGATACGTTGCAACTCCGACTTCATCGTCTCGGCGATATGCTCGAAGAGTTCGTCACGCATAGTCAGCACGGTATCGATATCGCTGAAATCATTGGTCGTAAGCATACGATTTACGCTACCATAAATCTCGGCCACAGCATCGTTGATGTGCATCAAATCGTCGGTCTGCTCACTCGACAAGCCCTTATGGTTATTATCGATATGGTCGAATGCGGGGCGTGTGATATGCACGATAGCCTTGGCAATCTCGCTCAAATAATCGACAACCTGCACATAATAGAGCGAGAGTTCCAATCCCGAATCTTTCAATTTGCGCAGTGTCGTCATAAGCGTATATTTCAGTTGTCGGCTCTGCTCGTAGGCTTCGTCCGACTCGCGTACCAACTCCTTCAATGCCCGTCTATCCTCCTTGAATACGGCAACGAGTGTGCGGTCATAGATTTGTGTAGAGTCCTTCATCATTCGGCACACCTTGCTGATAACGGCCTCGACAGAGTCCTCTTCGATAACGCTCTGGGGCATAGACTCCTTCTTACGAGTGTCGATAAAGTTACTCTTGATAAGCATATAGGCACACGCCACCGTAACCACTACAAAGGCGATTGTGCCACCCCAGATGAGCAACAGACCAACGCCGATAGCGATAAGGAAAGCACCGATACCCGTCACAAACCAACCCATAACGACCGTCATCACACCCGTAATACGGTGTACCGCCGACTCGCGGCCCCACGCCTTATCGGCCAACGACGAACCCATAGCCACCATAAAACATACGTAGGTGGTCGAGAGGGGCAGTTTGAGTGATGTACCCACCGAGATAAGCAGTGCGGCGGTTGTAAGATTTACCACAGCACGAATCTTATCGTAGGGGGCTCCGTTGCGCTCCACATCTTCATACTCGAAACGCTTGCCCACATACTCCTTAACCCTCTCGGGGACAACCTTGTCAAGGAAGTTGGAGATGCCGAGAGAGGCACGCACGATAGAGCGTGAGAAGACATTTGAGTCGTGCTCGCCCGGAATCATATCATCACCCTGTCCGGCCAACGAAATCTCGGTCTGCGAGACATTCATCGACTTGGTCGAGGTCCAGAGCGTGATGACCATAACCACACCCGAGAGCAACATCCAGATAAACTGTGCAGGGAGGTTTTCGTTCAATCCCTCCATCAAAATATCGGTCGAGCCGGCCGCGCTGGCAATCTTATAAGCGTCCAAACCGGCGATAGGCACACCGATAAAGTTCACAAGGTCGTTACCGGCAAATGCCAACGCCAAAGCGAATGTACCCGACAGGATATTGATACGCAAGATGTTGATGCGGAAGAGTTGCATAAAGGCGAGCAGCGTAGTACAAATCACCCAGCAGGCGATGAGCGAGAAGAGCAGGTTATCGCTAATCCACTCATATACGACTGTGCCGGACAATATGCCCTTCAAGGCCTTGAAGATGGCGAAATAGGCGATAGCCGTAAATGACATACCGCACCACACAGCACCCATCTTGCGGAACATCTTAAAGTAACGGAACGAGAATAAGAAACGTGAGAGCCACATTATAATCGTACCGAACACAAAAGCGATGATAACCGACAACAGAATAGCCGAGATGACACCCATTGCGCGCGAGGTGTTGATAAAGCCTCCCAAAGCACCGAGCGAGAGGGTGGGGTCACCGGCAATCTTGTACAACGATACGGCGATAGCAGCACCTAAAAGGCTGAAAACCAACGCGACAGTCGTCGAGGTGGGCAATCCCAGCGAGTTGTATATGTCGAGCAAAATGACGTTGGCAAACATCACGCTCACATACAAAATCATAATCTCGTGGAAGGTAAATAGGCCAGGGTTGAACATACCGCTACGCGCTACCTCCATCATACCGCTCGATGTGAGCACACCCAAGATGATACCTACTGATGCTACGGCGAGAATGGTGCGCATCTTGGCGACCTTTGAGCCGATTGCAGCGTTAAGAAAATTTACGGCGTCGTTTGTCACGCCGACATAAAGTCCCGATATGGCAAGAACAGCCAATACCGCGAGAACTACGGTGTAAAATTCACTCATAAACAATAGTTTCACCCCTCGGTCACAGGGACATTTTGGGGGTATTTATTTCCCAAAGTTACTATTTTGTAGTCATATAAAACAAGTAAATGGCCAATCCTTAACAAAAATTTAACATTGAAAAGGTCGGTTTTTCGGCCTCGCCGACAAATTATTCCTCCAAATTGTTGCCTGCAATAGAGCATATATTTCCAAAATATATGTATCTTTACGCCTTGAAGGGAATCTCGACAAAATCTCGAAGGGGTATCGGCCGAGAATCTCGCGAAAAAGTAAAAACTTAAAACATATATTTTATGAAGAAAATTCTTTTTACCATTGTTGCGGCGTGTGTGGCTTTTACGGCTGCTGCCGATGAGGGTATGTGGCTTCTGCCCTATCTCCAAAAGATGAACATCAAGGATATGAAGTCGAAGGGTTGCCGCCTCTCGGCCGAGGATATCTACTCGATTAACCAATCATCGTTGAAGGACGCTATCGTCATCTTTGGTGGCGGTTGCACCGGTGAGATTGTCTCGGACAAGGGCCTTTTGTTTACCAACCACCACTGCGGTTACGGCTCTATTCAGCAACTCTCGTCTGTCGAGCACGACTATTTGAAGTACGGTTTCTGGGCCTCTTCTTATGAGGAGGAGTTGCCTGTGCCGGGCTTGGCCGTGCGTTTCGTGCGCTCGATTGAGGACGTTACAGCACAGATTTTGGGTAATGTTCCTTCAATCGCCAAGGGCCAGGAGCGTGAGGAGATGGTTGCGGCCAATGTGAAGGGTTTGACAGAGGAGTTGAAGGCCAAGAACGAGGGTTTGACAATTCAGATTGTGCCCTTCTTTGGTGGTAATCAATATTTTGCATTTGCCTACGAGGTTTATAACGACGTGCGTTTGGTAGGTACTCCTCCCTCGTCGATTGGTAAGTTTGGTGGCGACACCGACAACTGGATGTGGCCTCGTCATACGGGCGACTTCTCAATCTTCCGCGTATATGCCGACAAGGATAACAAACCTGCGGCTTACTCGAAGGAGAATGTTCCCTATAAGGCACCTCGTCATTTGGAAATCTCTCTCAACGGCGTTGAGGAGGGTGACTTCGCTATGATTATGGGCTTCCCCGGCTCGACAACACGCTATATGACCTCTTATGAGATTGACCATATGTTGCAGGTCGATAATCCGCAGCGTATCTATATTCGTGGCGAGCGTCAGGCTATCCTCTGGGAGGCTATGGAGGCGAGCGACGAGATTCGCATCAAGTATGCGTCGAAGTATGCCGGCTCGTCGAACTATTGGAAGAACTCAATCGGTATGTCACGCGGTATCGAGAAGTTGGGCGTGAAGGCTCGCAAGCAGGCCGAGGAGGCTGCGTTCCAGAAGTGGGCCGACGAAAATACCCTTCCCGAGGAGGGCTTCCAGACCGCTCTGCCGCAGATGAAGGAGGTGATGGAGAAGATTGCTCCGCACGCTGCTGCACGCCAATATTTGAGTGAGGCTTTCTTGCGCGGTGTCGAGGTTGTTATGGCGTCACGTCTTCCCGAGGCTCGTCTGGCCGATTTCTATGAGGACTACGATGCCGAGTTGGACCGCAAGGTGGCGAAGCGTATGTTCAAGATTGTCCGCGAGAATATGAAGGCCGAGGATTTGCCATCGGTTTATACCGAGGTTATCGATAAATTGTACGGCGGTTGCTCTGACGACTATGTGGATTGGTTGTACGACAACTCTATGCTTACATCGCTCGATAAGGCACAGATGATTGGCGAGAACCGCAAAAATGACCCCGCCGCACGCTTGCTTGGCTCGGTTATGGAGGTTTATATGCGTCACAATAAGGCTTACGCCGAACTCAATCCGTTGTATGCCGATGCTCACCGCCTCTATGTTGCGGGATTGATGCGTATGCAGCCCGAGAAGGCGTGGTACTCTGATGCCAACTTCACCATTCGTCTTACTTACGGTAATGTGTTGCCTTACTCGCCTGCCGACGCTATCACATACAACTACTATACTACACTCGATGGCGTTATTGCCAAGGAGGATAAGTCTAATCCGTTGGAGTTCACCGTTGAGGATAAGTTGAAGGAGTTGTACCAGAAGAAGGATTACGGTCGCTATGCGATGCGCAACGGCAAGTTGCCCGTAGGCTTCCTTTGCAACCTCGATATTACGGGCGGTAACTCCGGTTCGCCCGTTCTGGACGAGAAGGGCCGCTTGATTGGCTTGGCATTTGACGGTAACTGGGAGGCTATGTCGGGTGATGTGGCATTTGAGCCCGAGTTGCAGCGTTGTATTGCAGTGGATATCCGATATGTGTTGTTCGTTGTGGATAAGTTCGCTGACTGCCAGCATATTATGAACGAACTCACCATCGTTCAGGGTAAGAAGAGCAAGAGCAGAAAATAATTATTTGCTTCACCAAATCTCTACAAGAGGTTGCTTCCCTGAATAATGGTGGAAGTAACCTCTTTTTGCGAGATGAAAGATAAAATAGCAATTTGAATTAAAACCGATGACCACGCCTTCACATATCACACTTTCGGAGTTGCAGCGACGCATCAAGGCCGCTGTCGAGCAGGCTTTGCCCCTGCCGCAGTGGGTTGTGGCCGAGATTTCCGAGATGAAGGTCAATCAGTCGGGCCACTGCTATATGGAGTTGGTCGAGAAACCCTCCGAGAGCCATCGGACAACTACCCAGCCTACGGCACAGGCGAGGGCCGTCATCTGGCGCAGTCAGTGGACTATGCTGTCGGCATATTTCCGTAAGGCTACGGGCAGTGACCTCGCCTCGGGAATGAAGATTTTGGCCAAGGTGATGGTGTCGTATCACGAACTATACGGCTTGTCGTTGCAGATTACCGACCTCGATGCCTCCTACACTCTGGGCGAGGCCGAGCGGCAAAAGCAACTCACCATCGAGCAGTTGAAGGCCGATGGCGTGTGGGATATGAACCGCGAGGTCGAGATGCCCCTGCTGGTGCAGCGTGTGGCTGTTGTGTCGAGTGCTACGGCGGCGGGTTATCGCGATTTCTGCAACGAACTCGGCGAGGGCGGCTATGCTTTTCGTGTGGAGTTGTTCGAGGCGATGATGCAGGGCGAAAAGGCCGAGGAGTCGGTGTGTGAGCAGTTGGAGCGTATTTCCGAGCGTGCCGACGAGTTCGATGTTGTGGTTGTGATTCGAGGTGGAGGCTCGGTGAGTGATTTGAGTTGCTTCAACTCCTATCGTCTATGCTCCTATGTGGCACAATTTCCGCTACCTATCCTTACGGGTATAGGTCACGACAAAGATGTGTCGGTTGCCGATATGGTGGCGCATACGCCGCTAAAAACTCCGACAGCGGTTGCGGGGTGGTTGGTTGAACGTATGGCTCGCCACGCCTTGTGGCTCGACGAGAGCCTGCAAAGGGTGAGGGATATGGCTATGGCGACGGTTGCCGACGAGCGACTGCGCTTGGAGCGTTTCGTGGGTGATGTGTCGCAACTGTCGTTGGGGCGGTGTGAGCGGCAACGCGCTATGCTTCTGTTGTTTAGGGAACAGTTGTCGTCACTGTCGGAGCGTTGTGTGGAGCGTGAGCGTCTGCGCTTGCAGGCGGCTTTGGAGGCTGTCGAGGCACGACACCCGCATAATATTTTGCGTATGGGCTTCGCTGTGGTGCGTCGTAAGGGTAGTGCGCTGCTCTCGGCAGAAGGTGTTGGTGCGGGCGATATGCTCACGATAGAGTTGGCCGAGGGACGAGTTGAGGCCGAGGTAAAGAGTGTTGTGGAGGAGAAAAATTAGCAGATATATGGCAGAAAAGAAGATTACATACGCCGAGGCTATTGCCGAAATAGAGCAGATTTTGGGGCGTATGAAGCAGGAGCAGACGAGTGTCGATACTTTGGCAGCCGATGTAAAGCGTGCCACAGAACTGATAGAGATGTGCCGTGAGCGATTGGTCGATGTCGAGGCGACGATAAAGAAGCAGTTGGAGCAGTAGTATGAAGCGGTTGATACGATATATCCTCAATCACTTCCCTCGCCCCCTGTTGCAACGCTTGGCAGGGTGGGGTGTGCCACTCTTGGGCCTATGGTATGTTGGACGTGGGCGTGAATGTCCGCTGTGTGGCTGTAAGAGGCGAAAGTTCTTGCCCTACGGCTATGTCGTGCAGCGTGAAGATGCCCTCTGTCCGAGTTGTCTGGCTTTGGAGAGGCATCGCCTGCTGTGGTTGTGGCTGGTGCGTGAGAGCGATATCGGTCGAGGTGCTGTGGCTTTGCCACGATTGTTGCACATAGCCCCCGAGGTGGCTTTGATGAGTAAGTTCAGGAAGATGTACGCCTCTACGCCCGAGCGATATGTTACGGCCGACTTGGAGAGTCCGCTTGCCGATATGCACTTCGATATTCAGCAGATACCTTTGGCCGATGAATCGGTAGATGTCATCATCTGTAACCACATCTTGGAGCACGTCGAGGACGATAGGCAGGCTTTGCGCGAGATATTTCGTATCTTGCGTCCCGGAGGTTGGGGCGTGGTGTTGTCGCCTGTCGATATGAGTCGCGAGGAGACCTTCGAAGATGATACCATAACCGATGCCGCCGAGCGCACACGCATCTTTGGTCAGTATGACCATCGTCGCATCTATGGTCGCGACTATGCCGAGCGGTTGCGTGAGGCCGGTTTTGAGGTTGATGTGAGGGATTATGCCGGGGAGTTCTCGGCCGAGGAGCAGAAACGATATGCTCTGTCAAATGAATACCTATATATAATATATAAACCCACAACAGTACAATAGTTATGGAAGTGCTGAAAAGATATGGAGCGTTGCGCACATTTGTGCGTGATACTTTCTCCTCAACGACACAAGAGTTGGTGGATAAGGCTTTGGTGTTTGCTTCGGAGCAGATGCAGGGCTATATGCGTTACGATGGTGTGCCTATGTTGGACCACGACGTGGCTGTGGCCGAGATTGTAGCCAAAGAGATTGGCTTGGGCCGTAACTCTACGGTGGCCTCGGTCTTACACGATGTTATGCGCATAGCGAGCAAGGAACGCCCCGAAGATGTTGATGCCCTGTCGGTTACAATACGCAACGAGTTTGGCTCGGAGGTGCTGGGCATCATTGTCGGCCTGTGTAATATCTCCAACATAAAATTAAAGGTGTCGAAGGAGCAGGCGTCGGATTTCCGCGATATGATTGTCAGTTATTCGGAGGATCCGCGTGTGATACTCATCAAGTTGGCCGACCGCTTGGAGGTTATGCGCCGTTTGGAGATGTTCCCGCCCGACAAACGCCGCAAAAAGGCGTGGGAGAGTATGAACCTCTACGCCCAGATAGCCCATAAACTCGGCCTTTATAACGTGAAGAGCGAGTTGGAGGATTTGGCGTTGAAGTGGTTGGAGCCCAAAGATTATGACTATATCTCACGTCGCTTGGAGGAGACCGAGCGTGAGCGTCAGACCTTCATCGCCCGTTTCTTGGAACCGATAGTCGAAAAGATAGACAAGCAGGGGATTAAGTACCACATCAAGAGCCGCACCAAGTCGGTATATTCGATTTGGAACAAGATGCGTAAGCAGAATGTGCCGTTTGAGGGCGTTTATGATATCTTCGCTTTGCGAGTGATTATTGACTGTGCGCCCGAAGACGAAAAACGCCTCTGCTGGACGGTCTATTCTATTGTGAGTGACTGCTATACGCCCAATCCCAATCGTATGCGCGATTGGGTGACCATTCCCAAGAAAAATGGTTACGAGTCGTTGCACACCACCGTCTCGGCAGGAGGTGGCCGCTGGGTGGAGATACAGATTCGTACCGAGCGTATGGACGCTGTGGCCGAGCGAGGTATCGCAGCCCATTGGCGTTATAAGGGTGTAAATCAGGGTGCGCAGACCTCGGAGCAGTGGCTCTCGCGTTTGCGTGAGGCGTTGGAGGAGACTACTCACTCGCTCTCGCAGCGATTTGAGGGGAAACCATCGTCGGGTGAGATATTTGTCTTTACGCCCAATGGTGATATACGCAAACTCCCCGAGGGTGCTACGGTGTTGGATTTCGCCTTCGATATCCATACCAACCTCGGCTCTACCTGTATGGGTGGTAAGGTGAATAATCGAGCCGTACCTATTCGCGAGGTGTTGCGCAATGGTGACATTGTGGAGGTTATGACGCAGAAAAACCAGACGCCCAAGGCCGATTGGCTCTCGTTCTGTGTTACGTCGAAGGCTCGTAGCCGCATAAAATCGTTCTTGCGTGAGGAGCAGATGAAGTATGCTCGTCAGGGCCGCGAGGAGTTGGAGCGCAAACTCAAAAATTGGAAGATAAACGTACCTATCGACGAGGCTGTGGGTTATCTGTGCCGCCATTTCAAGGTGCGTACGGGCCGCGAGTTGTACTCGATGATAGCGTTGCAGAAGGTCGATTTCCTCTCTATAAAGGATATCTTGCATCGTTGGCTCTCGGGTGAGGAGGACGACGAAAGACGTGCTGCGGCTGCCGAGGCCGAGAAGCAGAAGAACGAGAACAGATTGCAGGAGGCCGCCAATCAACCCTCACGCTCGTCAGATGCGTTGGTCATCGACGAGAAAATCAACAACATAGAGTATAAGTTGGCGAAGTGTTGTAATCCGATTAAGGGTGACGAGATATTTGGTTTTGTGACCATCTCGTCGGGTATTACCATTCATCGTGTCGATTGCCCTAATGCTGCGCGTTTGAGGGAGAATTATCCCTATCGAGTGATGGAGGCTCGTTGGCGCAGTTCGGCCGATGGAGCATTCCGCGCGACAATAGCCGTCGTGGCGGCCGATACTTCCGGCTTGGCTAATCAGGTTACCGAGATTATCACACGCGAACTGAAACTAAATATACGCCTGTTGAACTTCTCGTCGCGTGGCGATGGTACGGTACACGGTACGATAAGTGTCGAGGTGCCGAGTGCGGCGGTTGTCGATACGCTTATCCATTCGCTGATGAGAGTCAAGGGCGTGCAACGTGCTTATCGCGTGAATAATTGATTTGATTTTGGGCTTTCTTTTTTGATAGTCAGCCCCTGCGATAGTAATAAAAAGAGACGGAGTCTTCACTTTTGGGTGAAGACTCCGTCTTTGTGGACCCAGAGGGGCATGATCCCACGACCTTCGGATTATGAGTCCGCTGCTCTAACCAACTGAGCTATGGGTCCAAATCAATCGCTGTGAGATTGACGCGACAAATATATAACAAATTTCTTACAATATGAAATTTTTATAGAGAAGTTTGGGTTTTAATATCATTTTTGTCCTTATTATTTTGCTTATAATTTGTAATCAAAAAGGCATAATTTTACGCATATTAGAACCAATCCAAATAATTTGGTTAAAAATCGTATGGTGTTGATAATCAGTGGTATATTTCAAAAAGTCCTATTTTCATAACATTTTGCCATTATTTATATAATTAAAATCATTTTATATAGTAAAATTATGCGCTCTATGTATATTTATTCTATTTAAAATTGTAATTTTACCACTGTGTTTCTCCGTCTTCACTGCACTTCATAGGGGGGGGGTAATTACTGAAACACAAAGAGTTACGATAAACCCGCAATCAAATAAAAAATGAAGATTACAAAAAGAGTGTTCCTACTCTTGCTGGCATTTGTGTTTATGAGTGCGTCTTACAGCATGGTGTCAGCGCAGACAGTCGAGTCTGATATCGAGGAGTCAGATTCGGTACGAGTCTATTTTAGGCAGGGAATCTACAAATTGGAACTGGATTTCGAGGATAACGAAAAGAACCTCGAATCGTTCATTGCCCGTATGCACCGTCTCTATAAGGAGCGTCGATTTGCCATTAAGCAGATTCGTATCGTGTCTGGTGCTTCACCCGAGGGTACATCAAAGATTAACCATATGTTGTCGGATAGGCGTGCCGATGCTATCTTAAAGCATTTGAGCAACTATATGGCACTGCCCGATTCGCTTATCAACGTCGTATCTCCCGGTATCGATTGGGACGGCTTGGAGCGATTGGTAGAGGCTTCCGATTTGGAGTACCGTGACGAGGTGTTGAATATCGTTCGTAACACTCCCGAGTGGATTGTTAAGGGCGGTAAGGTTGTCGATGGCCGTAAGCGTCAGTTGATGATGCTGGGCGGCGGTAAGGCTTGGTGGGAGATGTATGAGAAACTCTTCCCCGTTTTGCGTAGTTCGGCCTTGCAGGTTATCGTCGATTTGGAGCGTCTGCCTCGCGAGAATGTCCTCAGCGAGAACCTTATTCTTCCCGCGCGTGTGGGTATGCCTCCTGTGAAGCAGCGTGCCGCAGAGCCTATGCCCGAGGTTGTCGAGGAGCCACAAGATGAGTGCAAGCCATTCTATATGGATATCCGTACCAATATGCTCTACGATGTTGCGCTGGTGCCTAATATCGGTGTTGAGTTCTATTTGGGCCGTCGTTGGTCTATCGCCGGTAACTGGATGTATGCATGGTGGCATAGCGACAAGCGTCACAACTATTGGAGAACCTATGGTGGTGACTTGGAGGTACGCAAGTGGTTTGGTCCTCGCTCGAAGCAGAAGCCTTTGACCGGTCATCACGTTGGTCTGTATGGTCAGATTGTTACCTACGACTTCGAGTTGGGAGGTCGTGGTTATCTGGGTGACCGTTGGACTTATGGTGGCGGTTTGTCCTATGGTTATTCGGTGCCTATTGGTCGTCGTTTCAATATCGACTTCACTCTTGGCGTCGGTTATCTTGGTGGCGAGTATAAGGAGTATTTGCCTATCGACAATTGTTATGTATGGCAGGTTACCAAGCAGCGTCGCTGGTTTGGCCCTACCAAGGCCGAGATTCAACTTATTTGGTTGATTGGTTGTGGTAATTACAATAAAATGAAGGGGGACAAGTAGTATGAAACGATTTATTATACCTTTTATATATATAGTAACTCTGTTTGCTATGTCGTGTGAGCACAAGGACTTGTGCGTTCATCACCCCCACACCTCGAAATTGCGTATTGTTTTCGACTGGAAGAACTGCCCCGAGGCAGAGCCAGACGGTATGTGTATTTGGCTCTATTCTGTCGATAATCCTAACACCTATATCTACCGCGACTTGTCGCGTGCGGGTGGTTATGTCGAGGTGCCCGATGGCGAATACAATATTATTTGCTATAACAACGACTCCGAGACCTTGATGTTGAGTGGTACTCGCAATTTCGACACTCATGTGGGCTTTACCCGTACGGGTGGTGCTTTGGAGGGTGCTTCTTTGGGCCCGATGGCAAATACCTCTATTCGTGCCGAAGGAGCCGAGGCCGAGCGTGTTGTCATCTGCACCGATGAGTTGTGGGGTTGTAATGCTACCAATGTAAGCATCTATAATGGCGAGGTGGGTTATACTTGCTATCCCGAGGAGAGCGCTACCGAACCTACCGAACTCTATAATAAGGAGCGTACAATTACACTCTATCCCACCGATTTGGTTTGTCATTATACTTACGAGGTAAAGCGTGTCACCAATGCCAAGTATATGACCAATGCGTGTGGTACGCTCAGTGGAATGTCTGCCCACTACTTTTTTGCCGATGGCTCACTGGGTGATGAGCCTGTTACTCTGCCTTTCGGAACGGGTTATAGTCCGTTGGTGGACTATCCTAACGATATGTATCTCTATGGTGAGTTCTTCACTTTTGGTCATCACGAGAGCAATGAGACGCCCCATAAGATGATGATTTATATCTGGCGTCCCGGCCTTGGCGGTAATAGTTATGCGGAGTTCGATGTTACCGAGCAGGTTGATTCAGCCCCTGATAAGCGTAATGTACATATTGTTATAGACCTTCTTGAACTCACGCCAGGCCATATTCCTGGTCTTGGTGGTGGTTTTGAGGTCTTTGTTCCCGGTTTTATCGAGGAGGAGCCGATTATTATCCCTATGGGTTAGTCAATTTGGAAACGAAAATATATTTACAAACTTTTATAACAATTAAATCCATTAAACTATGAAAAAGATTTTATTTGCTGCTTTGGCAGTATTTGCACTCGTTTCTTGTGCAAAAGATGTTGAGACTAGTGCTCAGCAATATGCAATTGATTTTAACCCTACAACAAAGGTGCCGCATCGTTCGACAATTTACACAACGAATAACCTTTCGTCATTCAATGTATGGGCCTATACTGCTGCTGGCGAGACTGTGATGCGCGATATGGAGGTTGAAAAGAACGGTAGCGATTGGACATACTCACCCAAGAAGTTTTGGCCTAAGGATACAACGGTTGATTTTTATGCGATTGTTGCTCCTGAATTCCACGAAGAGGAGGCTGATTGGATGCTTACTATGACAGCTGATGAGGCCGATTTCTTCTACTCTACAAATCAGGTAGATGTTAGTGGCCGTGCTTATGATGTTCCCGATATTATGTATGCCGTAGCGCTCGGCAAGACCAAGGCTGACGGTAAGGTTAATATGAGTTTCCATCATGTTATGGCAGGTGTTGAGTTTAAGATTGAGAATAAGACAACTGAGGACGATTTGATTGATTTGATAATTGCCGAGGATGCCGATGTATATATTTCAAATTTGGGATATGAAGGTACATACACTCTTCCAAGAACTGCGGGTGTAACTGGTTCATGGGAAGTTGACCAAGATGCAAATCGCTTGCTTGCACATCATTTTGATGCAGCGGGTAACACTATTTCTGCCGGTTCTATTTTTATGCTTCAACCTCAGGGCGTTAATCACCTTTTGTTGCCACAGACGACACAAGCGGCAGTACTTCATTTGCCTTGCGTTATCAAGCAGAACAATATTGTAATTTTTGACGGCGTGAAGCAGATTCCTCTCCAAGTTGAGTGGGAAGAGGGTCACACTTACTACTACACTTTGCAGTTGCATATTACCGATGGCGATCTTGACACAATAGAGTTCTCTGCCGATGTTAATGCGTTTGAGGGTGTAGAAGCCGGTACTAATAATATTCCTTTCTAATTTTGGAATGGCATAAATACTTGATTTTAGGAAAGTTAAAAAAACATTTTACAATGAAAAAGATTTTGTTTGCTGCTTTGGCAGTGTTTGCACTCGTTTCTTGTTCAAAAGATGTTGCAACTGATGTTCAGAAGTATGCTATCGATTTTAACCCTTCGGCTAAGGATGCAGTTCGTTCGACCATAGTAACCACTGATAATTTTGACGAGTTCAAGGTTTGGGCTTATCATGCAGATGCAGTCACTATTATGGAAGATGTGGATGTAACCAAGTCTAATGGTGCTTGGACTTATACCGATAAAAAGTATTGGCCAGCTACTGGTAGCGTGGATTTCTATGGTCTTTATAATGAGACATGGGATGTTACCGCAACTGATAATAGTTACCAATGGCAATTTAGTGCAACGAGCACATGTCTTATGTTTGGAGTGAATATGGGAACGACAGCAGGTGTCGTAGATGCATCTAAGGTACCTGATGTAGTATATGCTACTGCTATCGATCAGACAAAGGATGGTGGAGAGGTTGAGATGAGTTTCCGTCACTCTATGTCACAGGTTACTTTCCAAATACAGAACAATACAACCGCCGCTAATAACATTAGCATTATATCAGGTGATGTTTATATTGATGGTATGTATTGTAATGGTGACTATACTACGCCGTCAATTTCGACTACCGAATTGTTGGGTATTGGCTCTTGGGCTTTGACAGGCTCTACTGTGAGTTATCTTTTCAGAACAGACGGTGTGATTGTTTCCGCAGGTAATACCTCGACTATACTTAGAAACACTTGTATGGTATTCCCTCAGTCAAAAGACGATGTTTCGATTCGTGTAAACTGCCAGATTAAGCAAAATGAAGTAGTTATTTTCGATGGTGTAAAGACTGCTACTACCGATATCAAATGGGTTGAGGGTAAGAAGTATGTCTATACTCTACAGTTCGATGACGGCCATATCGATGATTTGAGCAAGCCTATCGATTTTACAGCTAGTATTACCGATATTACAAGTGGTGGAACTTCAATTGTTCGTCCTAACTAATTTTCGATAGAGTAAATAATATTATTCAGAATATAAATTTTTAAAATAAAAACTATGAAAAAGATTATTTTTGCATTATTGTCAGTAGCTGCTTTTGTAGCCTGCTCAAATGATGAGGTTATTCCATCTCACAATTCAGCTATCGAGTTCAACCCTACTACAAAGAACTCAGTTAGAACTATTGCTACCACAACTAACAATATTTCAAAGTTCAATGTGTGGTCTTATACCGCAGAGGGTAAGACTGTTATGGACAATATCGAGGTTTCAAACGCCACAGGCGAGTGGGCATACTCACCCGTAAAGTACTGGCCTTATGACGCAGAGTTGGATTTCTACGGTATCACTCCTACTACTTTGCCAATAGTTGAAGGAACCGTTAGTCACCATGTTGATGTAGAGGTTGCGGCTGGCTCTGCCAAGATTAACTTTGCTGGTGCTTCGGTTTTTGATATGCACGGTGAGTCCTTCTATTGCAAGAACTATCCCGATATCCTCTACGCAACTGCTTTGAATTTAACAAAGAGCAACAACAACGGTACAAAGGTTACTATGAACTTCCGTCACGCTATGGCTCAGGTTGAGTTTAAGGTTAAGAATAGCAGTACCATTGATTCGGAGGTATCTTATCAGCCCTCTATCGTTATGATTAAAGGCATTGATAATGCCGGTACTTACACCTTGCCTATGGCGGCATCTATTACATCAGAGTTTGCTGTTGAGGAGTCTCACGGTTCTTGGACAACTTCTTTGTCAAAGGATGGTGTTCCTCACGCTTTCGACATTGTCACTGATTATATTGCCCCTGGTTCAGAGGCCGTTCTTATTACCGATGCAGAAGATATTCATTATGTAATTCCCCAGAAGAAAGATGATGCGGAGTTGATTGTTACACTTGGCGTTAAACAGGGTGAGCACTTTATCAACGGTGTTATGAAGAATGTAGTTTTGCCCGTAGATTGGAAAGAGGGCCACAAATACACCTATACTTTGGTTGTTAATAGTGCAATTGATCCTGATTTGAACGATGTTATCATCGACTTCGATGTTACCGTTGATGAGATGGTAATTGCTCCTGCACAGGAGATTGTTCTCCCTAACTAATTACTGTCGTCTAAAAACGATTAAAAAACAAAATTTTTCGTAATGAAAAAAACTGCAATCATAATATTATCGATTATCGCTTTTGCAGGTTGTTCAGATATCGAGGTCATCGAGCATTATCCCGATACGGAGATAAATTTCTACTCTTCGGCGGATAATATAGTGCGCGCTACGACCTATAACAGCACGAATTTCGAACAGTTCTTCGTGTGGGGTGTCTATAACAACAACGGGGCTATACAATACATTATGAATGAACTCCCCGTCAATAAAGTGAGCGGCAGTTGGTCTTATGATGGCAAGAAGTATTGGCCTGCGGAGGGTGTGGTTGATTTTGTGGGTATTTATCCTTCTACAACTATTGCGCAGACGGTTTTGGACTCGCGTACCAACACCCCTTCGTCAAGTGTCGCTTATACGGTAAGTGAGGCTAAGCGTGAGATTCGTTTTAACGCACTTCGTGCTAACGCCAGCGCGAATTATGCGACGGCGTTGCCGGACGTTCTTTATGCCGTTGCCGAGGATATGACAAAGGATTCCGAGGCTGGCGATGTGCAGATGACTTTCCGTCATGCAATGAATCAGATTAAGTTGGAGATTAAGAACGAGAATCCGATGTGGACTATTCGTTTCCGCCCCGACTCAGCCGTGATTCTTCACAATGTCCGCAGTAAAGGTACCTACACCCTGCCATCAGGTTCAACGACGACCGGTGTGGATACTATTGGTACATGGAACACTTGGCCCTTGGCTGATGCCCAACCTGAGGATTTTACCATTTTGACGGGTTCTGATGTTTTCGTTGAGGGCATGACTGACGCAAATGAAAAGGGATATATCCGCCCCGTTGCCTTTATGAAAGATGGTGCAAATGCCTTTATGGTGCCTTGTTATGCCGCACAGTGGGATATTTCGACTGGTGTCGCTGCCAAAGATCAAGATGGTGCTTATTTCGAGATTTGGTGCAGAGTAGAGGTGACCACCCCTTCGATGAAGGAGGGGACTGCTCCGTTTGTCCTTTGGGGAGATCTCAATGCTGAAACATCTGCCGATACAGACTATTACAAGCCCGTTTTCATACCTGTCGAGGTAAACTGGAAGGAGGGTATATGTTATAAATACACCATTGCTTTTGGTCGCGGTTTGGGATATAACGAGGACGGAACAGCATCGGTGGTGCCCCTTACATTCTCTACCAAGGCTGAGTCATTTACAGATACGGCCCAGAACTTGACTGTGTCAAATTAAAATAGTTTAGAGAACTAAAAAAAATAACGATTAACACAAATTAAAGATGAAAAAATTTTTAGTAATGGCCTTTGCTGCTTTTGTGGCAGTATCTTGCGCCGACAGCAGCATTGAGACCCCTGCGCATCCCAATTCTGATGCTGTTTCTTTCCACGCATCTACATTGGGTAACACTCGTGCTACTTTAACAACAGCAAACATTAGTGCGTTTACAGTCTATGCTATTCGCGACGATGAGTCGTTGTATATGGATAATGTGAGAGTATCCCGCGAAGAGAAAGATGGTGCTACCGTTTGGACATATAATCCTTTGGTTTACTGGCCTAATGAGGGCTTCCTTAACTTCTATGCAGCAGCCGTAAAGGAGGGAAATTCTGAGACTGAGATAACTGGATTTGGCATTAACTCAACAACCTTCAAAGAGGTATATTTGAACCATGTTTCAGGTGATATCTATGCTAATAATCTGGTAAAGGGTAGCCATGATCTCACATATGCTGTAAATATGAACGAAACCAAGAAGTCATCGGCTGTTCAGATGTTCTTCCGTCATGCCGGCGCACAGATGGTGTTTCAGTTTGCTCACCGCAACCCCAAGTATGAGGATATTCAGGTATATGTTGAGGATATCTATGTTGTAAACCTCGTTACCTCTGGCCGTTATACTTTGCCTCGCGAGACTACTACTAAGGATAGCGATTCGGCTCGTGGTGAGTGGGATCTTGATTTGTTGGTTGAGAGCCTGGCTTCAAAGGGCTACGATGTTGTAAATGCTTACGATGTCGATATCGTTGCTCAGGAGGTTCCCTACAATACCGAGTCGGTAGTTACCTACGACAAGGTTATGCAGAAGGGTACATATACAACAGAGAAGGGCGATGTTCGCGAAGACGATGGTCACTTGAACATCATTCCTCAGACCGTTTTGCCTTGGGATAAGACTCACGAGGGTTCAAAGACTCAGATGTATCTTTTGGTAAAGGTTAATTACACTCAGAAGAGCAATGGCTATTGCTTGTGGCCTGAGGGCGCAGCATCTGCTACCGAGACAGAGTGGGTATCAGTACCTTTGAATGCTCCTAATGCTTGGGAGCAGGGTAAGCGTTACATCTATACCCTCGAATTCCCCGGTGGTTTGACACCCCCCGTTGGTCCCGATGATGGTCCTACTCCTCCGGATCCAACTCCCGATATCGAGCCGGAGCCAGTTTTGCAGCCTATTACCTTCGATCTTTTGGTTGAGGATTGGACTGAGGTTCCCGAGATTTCGGTTGATGAGTTTGAGAATGTAGGAGCATAATCCTACCCCATAGGCCGAGAGAGATTGACCCCTCTCTCGGTCACAAGTCGGGGCGATAAAACCCTAAACCCTCGCTCCGAAAGAAAAAAGACGAAAGAAGAGAAAAACGAAGAGAAAAGAAAAACCCAATCATAAACCCAAGAGATTTTACAAAAGAGGTGAAAAGATTTGAATTTATAGCCGGTTTGTTGCTTCTGTGTGGTGCAGCGATGTTGAGTTCTTGTATCATGGACGATGTCGATTCGCTCAATGATGTGAATGATTTGAACCGCGAGTTCCGTTTCGCTGCTACACAGTCACAGGGCGACAATGGTGATTACTTCACCCGCTCTGCTGCCGCCGATGAGCAGGCCGATGAGCAGGCCGATGAGGCTCCCCAGATGGCCATATATGATGTTGAGGGCGACGAAGAATTGGAGAAGCCGTTGTATCTTCACATGACAAGCGAGAAGCGCCCGGCGCCCACTGCCGAAGAGGTGTGTGCCGACGAGACCATCACTCGCGGTGCCCCGGTGACATCGGCATCAGATTTTATCAATATGCATCAAAAGCGAGGTTTTGGTTTGTTTACCTATGTGTATAAGCCTGGCACATGGAATGCATCTACCACAACTTCGGAGTATATGCATAATATACCCATCGTCTATTGGTCTTCGGCTAAATATTGGGCGGCTAATAGCCCGACAGGCAAGACACAATATCATTGGCCGGGTGAGAATTATAAGGTGCGTTTTTATGCCTATGCTCCTGCTATTGGTGTGTTTTATGACCACGAAGAGTCTGCGGATAAGCCGATGACAATTCAGGAGACGGCTTTTTCGGGTACTCCAACGATTACATATTGTGTTACAGAGCATAATACAGAGGTTGAGACAGATGATAATTCAACTTCGACTGCGGAGAACTTGCCGACTCACGCCGACCTCCTTTATGCCAAAAGTGCAGAGTATGCCGGTAATCACAATCAAACGGTATCACTCTCTTTTATTCATGCTTTGACGGCTGTGCGTTTCAATATAGGTGCAGGAATGGTTCCGGGAACAATTAAGAGCATTGTCTTCCAGAATGTATATCGCGAGGGTGTTCTCAACCTTGATAAAACGACAAATGCATGGTCGGGTCTTACGACAAAGGGAACAGTTAAGTTGGTTAAGGATATCGCCATAGAAGGTACCGAAGGTGAGTATATTCTCCCCGAGGAGGACTACTTTATGATGATGCCTCAGACTTTGCCTTCTGATGCTACTTGTACGATTACTTTTGTTGATTACAATGGTAAATCACACACTCTGACAGGTAATATTTCTGGTCAAAAGTGGAATATGGGAGATTTGGTGACTTATACCATTACCCCCGAAGATGTGTTGGCTGTATCGACCTTTACCGTGACGGATCCGGGTACCAGTACTTTTACATATCAAGGAGGTTGGACACCATTCTATGTGACAAGTTATTTGTCGCGTACAGACCGTTTTTCGAACGAAACAACTATCGAGGCGGCTCCGTGGGTTGTTGAGTTTTGGAATGGATCGGCATGGGTAACTACACGCCCCGATATTTTCTCAACCTTTACCCCTAAGGGTAATGGCGGCGATGAAACTAAATATGGATTTACTGTCGCTCCGCAAAAGCCTGTATATCAGAATAATCCGTTGGCAGGTGTTGCGGCAGTAGGTACAAGCGATGAGCCTCACGACTTGTCAAATCCTACGGGCGCAGAGATGAATACCGCCAATTGCTATATTGTCAATGCTCCTGGTGTATATATTCTTCCTTTGGTTTATGGTAATGGTGTCGAGAAAAACGAGTGTAATTTCAAGGCTATAAATCCGGGTGGCGCAGGAACCTCTACCTATCCTAAGTTTGTGAATCACCACGATGCTATTATGGGTGGTATGTTCATCGAACAGCTCAATAATACAACTGCAAAGGACGCCATATTAGTATATAGTGATGAGGTGGATTTGGTTAAGGTTAGAACTGATTTTGTAGTTAAACGCATAACGATAAAAAATCAATCTAATGCGGCGTGGTCTACCAATGTTAAGTATCTGCAATTTGAGGTACCAGCCGAGAATATAATGCCGGGTAATGCTATTGTAGCGGTACGAGATACCGAAGGTAAAATTGCATGGAGTTGGCATATTTGGGTGACTGACTTTAACCCCTATGCAGCGGGTTCTACAACAGCGCTGCCTACGGTAAAAGATAGTAGCGGCAAGTCATATACTTATGATTTGATGAACAAGAATCTGGGTTGGTGTCCGGCCAAGACGGTGACATGGGCGGCTCGTTCTGCAAAGTATCGTATTCGTCAGGTTGCCACAGGTGAGACTAAGGAGTTTACCATAAATCAGTCGGCCTATGGCCCCGAGACTCGTACAGGTAACTGCCCATATTATCAGTGGGGTCGCAAAGACCCGATGTTGTCGTTCTGCTATGCAAATGGTAGTACAGCGCAAGAGAAGCCTTGCTATACTTCGTTAGATAAAGATCCTTCGGGAGCATCTTATGCTTTCCGTATAGATGAGGCCAAAGTGGGGACAACTATGGGAGTTGCAATTCAAAATCCCCATGTCTATTATCCTCGTTCGGAGGTAGAGTATGACTGGTGTACATCGCCCACAAATATTGAATTAAATCGCTGGGACGGTACCAATACATTGGGCCCCAAAACTCTCATAAATGGCAGTTATGGAAATAAATTTTCGGTAAATAACGATTTTGAGGTCCAGAAAACAGTTTATGACCCAAGTCCTGTCGGATTCTGTATGCCTCCAAAGTGTGCATTTAGAGGATTGGATTATGATTTATCAGGGGCAACCGGTTCATATGAGACCATAGATGGCTCGGGAATGTTTACCATTGAAAATATTAAATTCCCCACGACCGGAGATAGAAGTCGTACAACGGGAGCATCGTGGTATGATGCCTCGGGAAAGCTTGGCGAGTATTGGACTTCTTCTCCCGTATATGGTCGAGATCAGAGTGTTACAGATGGTGAGTGGAGTACCAAATTTGAGTCAGCTACGTTTTTACAAACGGGAACTAAGACAGCCTCTTTGGGAGATATTGGTAAATCCTCTGGTTTTGCAGTGCGTTGTATTAAACAGAAATAAAAATCTCATTGTTTTTGGGTTTAATTTTAAAATGAGAGAGCCTTGTTTTTAGGGTTTAGACAAGGCGAAAAAGAGGTCGTTGATGCGTCTGCGTCAAACGGCCTCTTTGGTTTTGTGTGTATAGTGTCTCTTTTTTTTGTGCCACTCTGTTGTGTTGTTTCGAAAGAAATCGCTATCTTTGATAAAAATTATTTCGTATGGCACTATTCAAAGTTGAGGGCGGACACCGCCTGCAAGGTTATATAACGCCGCAAGGCGCAAAAAATGAGGCACTTCAAATCCTGTGTGCGACACTGCTCACCAAAGAGCGCGTCGTTCTGCACAATGTGCCGCAAATCCTCGACATATTGCAACTCATCGAACTATTGAAGGCGATGGGTGTCGAGGTCGAGCGTTTGAGTGAGGATAGTTACTCGTTCCGCGCCGCCGACATCAACCTCGATTATCTGCGCAGTGAGGATTATCATAAGCGTTGTCGAAGGCTGCGTGGCTCGGTGATGATGATTGGCCCGCTGTTGGCCCGCTTTGGCGTGGGTTATATCCCCAAGCCGGGTGGCGATAAGATTGGTCGTCGCAGGCTGGATACCCATTTCCTGGGCTTTCAGAAGTTGGGTGCCGAGTTCAATTTCGACAAGGCCGACGAGTTCTTCTCGGTCGAGGCGAAGCGTTTGAAGGGCTGTTATATGCTTTTGGATGAGGCCTCGGTGACGGGTACTGCCAATATCGTTATGGCGGCTGTCTTGGCCGAGGGTACTACGACGATTTACAATGCCGCCTGTGAGCCCTACTTGCAGCAGTTGTGCCGTATGCTTAACCGTATGGGTGCCAAAATTTCTGGCATCGCTTCCAACCTACTCACCATCGAGGGCGTGAAGGAGTTGGGTGGCACCGAGCATACTATGTTGCCTGATATGATTGAGGTGGGTAGTTTTATCGGTATGGCCGCTATGACGCAATCGGAGTTGACGATTAAGAATGTGTCGTACGACAATCTGGGTATTATCCCTGCGCAGTTTGCCCGTATGGGTATCCAATTTGAGCAGCGTGGTGACGATATCTATATCCCGCAGCAGGACCACTACGCTATCGAGAGTTTCATCGACGGCTCAATTATGACCATCGCCGATGCTCCGTGGCCCGGTCTTACGCCCGACCTGTTGTCGATATTCCTTGTCGTGGCTACACAGGCCAAGGGCGCGGTGCTTATCCATCAGAAGATGTTCGAGAGCCGTCTGTTCTTCGTCGATAAGTTGATAGATATGGGAGCCCAGATTATCCTGTGCGACCCGCACCGTGCTACGGTCATAGGTCACGACCACCGCTTGCGTCTGCGTGCTACAAATATGACCTCACCCGATATCCGTGCCGGCGTGGCTCTGCTCTTGGCCGCTATGAGTGCCGAGGGTACAAGTACTATCCAGAATATCGAGCAGATAGACCGTGGCTACCGCGATATCGATGGCCGTCTGAATGCTTTGGGAGCCAAGATTGTACGTATAGAAGAGTAATATATAGAAGTTATGATTATTACAACAACACCCAGCGTCGAGGGCGCACATATCGAGAGTTACTTGCAGTTGGTCTCGACAAATATTGTCATCGGAACTAATTTCCTGTCGGATTTTGTTGCCTCGTTTACCGATTTCTTCGGAGGACGTTCATCGACCTATCAGAATAAGTTAGACGATGTCTATCAAGCCGCCATCAAGGAGATTGAGCGTAAGGCCAAGGCTTTGGGGGCTGATGCTGTCGTGGGTTTGAAGATGGACTTCAACGAGATATCGAGCAAGGGCAAGGCTATGTTTATGGTCTCGGCTGTGGGTACGGCCGTGAAGTTGAGCCGATAGTCGGGTAGCGTCGAGTGTGAAAAATTAAAGCGTTAAAAATTAAAAGTAAATATATCCGGACGCCTGTAAAATGGGTAGTCTGGGAGTGAAAAATTGCAGAAAAATGTTTTTGGAGGGTTCTAAACACCGTGGTTGGATTGAGGTTGTGTGTGGCTCGATGTTCTCGGGTAAGACCGAGGAGTTGATTCGTCGCCTGCGTCGTGCCGAGTTCGCCAATCAGCGAGTAGAGATTTTTAAGCCTTGTATCGATGTGCGTTATTCGGTCGAGGAGGTTGTGTCGCACGAAGGTCACGCCATACGCTCCACACCTGTCGAGTCGCCACAGAATA
>CAZQMC010000031.1:0-23393 GCA_964594305.1 uncultured Alistipes sp.
GATAGGGCCTTCGGACGATATGCCAAAGGTTGTGGCGGTGCAAAACAATGCTGTCTGGGAGGAGGCTGTGTCGGCTTTGGTTATGCTCGGATTCCCCAAGTCATCGTCGGATAAAGTTGTTAAGGCCGTATTGTCGGAGATGCCGTCGGCGTCGGTCGAGGAGGTCGTGCGCCAATCTTTGCGTCGCCTGTAATAAAATGCGGTGTCGAGACGTTTTATCGAATGTAAATTGGAGAGATTTATATTTTTTACTACCTTTGCACAATTATATGCTTATGCGCTTTCGATTGATTACATATTTGGTGGCACTTGTGGCTTTGGTCTTTGTGGCGGGCTGTGATGATGAGGATACTGTTCTCACCAACCAGCGTAATGCCATAGAGCGTTATTTGACGAGCAGCCACTCTCCACGATTGCAGTCGCGTAAAGATGCCGAGTTGTCGGGCCACCCCGATATTTATGATGTGTGGGGGCTCAATACCTATCGCTATATCGCTACATCGGACGATGACCGAGCAGGAAAGACCGTTGTTGAGCGTGGCGATGAGATTTCGATAACCTTTACGGCCTATATCTTTACGGGCGGAGCACCTCGTAACGATGCGATTTACTATACAAATGTCCCCTCTAATATCAATTATCTGGTGGGGCAGGGTATGAGTTCGGAGTATTGGTCGGAGGAGCCGCTGGTGATAAAGTTGGGCCATACCGATATAATAAAAGGCCTTGCGCGCGCGTTAGTAGGTTGTCGCGAGGGTGACAGCGTCGAGGTCTATATGACTTACGAGGCGGCCTACGATAAGACGGCAATCGGGACTGTCCCCAAGGAGTCGTCTGTGGCGTGGTTTTTTACAATCGACTCTGTCGTGAAGGGTTCATAGTGTAGGGCGTTTTTTTTGAGTGGATTTTTAAGAAAAAGAATAACTGAAATATATGAAATTGTTTAATCGCTTGTTGTTACTTTTGGTCGCATCTGCCGCTGTGTCGTTCTCGTCGTGCGTAGATAGTGATTTAATCGCTTTTGAGGAGGTCGAGAAGGTGGCTCTCGATGCGTGGATTAAGATTAACAAGCCCGAGTTGGTGAATAATTATCAGGAGCGCGGAGGTTATTATGTGGAGTTGCTCGACGAGGGTATAGCCGATAGCGTGGCTGTGCGTAATGCCGAGGGTAATCCGTGGGTGTGGTTTGATATCACTTGTCGCGATTTGAAGGGCAATGTGGTTTTGACCCGCAGTTATGGTCAGGCACTTATGCAGAATAGTTATACCTCGCATACACATTATGTCCCATATTTCCTCTATTGCGGTGCCGACCAGAATACATCGATGCCCGAGGGTACATACCTCTCGTTGCGCAATAAGTTGAAGATTGGCGACCGAGAGTATGAGGCTCGCTACGGAACGAAGATGCGTCTGTATCTCCCTTCGTCGGTGGGTGTCGGTGACCAGACACTTGGCGGCGATGGCGGTTACGAGGGCCAATATATCCTGGACGAGAATCGCCCTTTGATAGCCGAGTTGCAGGTGTGGGGCCACGTGAGCAACCCTGTGGCTTATGAAGATGCGTGGATAAAGGCATTTGCAACCATCAATGGCGGTGTGGCTTCCGAGCCGGAAGATGATGCGGAGGCTGCCTCGAAGCGTCGTTCGTATATGCGTAGCGCAACGCGTGCCGATGAAGATGTGGAGGAGGTTGTCTATGATAATCAGTGGCATTTGGCTGTCGATTCTATCGCAGGACTCTATATCAACTATCTCTATACGCCCCGACAGAATCTTGATTACAACTGCTTGCGTCAGGATACTCTTTTGTATGAGGGCCAGACCGAGTATAAGTTGGGTAAGTTGTTCGGCGAGACCGGCTTGGCCGAGATTAACCGACAGGTCGATGAGGCTCTCTTGGAGCGTTTTGGCGAGGGCCTGAACCCTGCTGATGCCGAGCCGTTGGATTCGGTTACGACAGCAAAGGTGTGGTATGTGACACGCCTTCTTGACGGTTTTGTCGTGGATACCAATATCCCGGAGGTGAAGCAGGTTGTCTATGATGACACCGATGAAGATGAGGAGGGCGAGGCTTTGGATTTTGTCGTATCTGATTCCGAAGAAGCCAACTCCTATGTCGATGCGTGGAAGTATGCCATTCCGCAGATGAAGTTGGGTGCGTGGAATACAATTCTTACCACTTCGTCGAATGCTTATGGTGCTACGGGCGTGTCGGGTACGGTGACGACTTCGACCACAACCGACTATTCGAATTACTACAATTATTACAATTACTATAATAGTTATTACGGCAATAATTATTATAACAACTACTACAACAACTATTATGGCGGTTATGGAGGCTATTACGGAGGCTATGGCGGTTATTATAACAACTATTACAACAGTATGTATTATAATAACTACTATAACAACTCCTATACGACCGATACGACCACTACAACGACCGTGACGACCGAGATACAACCTTATACGCCGTTGTTGTTCCAGATATATATCGAGGAGGCCAATTAGTCGCTTGCCGGTCGATAATGCCAGCGGCAAATAGTTTGGCATCGCAGGTTGGATTTAATGCAGAAATGAGGGTTATATTTCGATATAATCCTCTTTTTTTCTCTTTTTTTTGAGATAAATTTGGTAAAAAGAAAAAATCGTTGTAATTTTATCTTGAAAATGTAACAGAATGATTTTTCTGTCATCGTTGAACAATATAAACAAATCTAAAAAATAGAGTAATTATGATTATTACATTTAACGAATTGCGTCGTATTAAGGACAAGTTGCCCAGTGGTAGTTCACAGCGTATCGCTGATGAGTTGGGAATTGATGTAGAGACTGTACGTAACTATTTTGGTGGAAGACATTTAGATGCCAAGGAGGGTGCCGGTATTCATATCGAGCAGGGCCCCGATGGTGGCGTTGTTACGTTGGACGATACTGCTATCCTTGATGCGGCAATGCGTATTCTCAATGAGAACAAATAGTTGAGAGTAAAATCTTAAATTGGCGTCGGATATCCTTCGGGGTGTCCGACGTTTTTTTGCGTGGTGAGGTATAGACGAAAGCGTAGGGTTGATAGGCCGAGCAGTTGCGAAAAAAGCGCGCGGCAAAGGAGAGTCGCGGTATGACCATTATTTTGTTGAAAAATGACAAAATGTCAGTCAATTTGTCAGTTGTATATAGCGCTTTGGCAGTATTTTGTGCCATAATTGAGTTTTTTCGGCACATTTTCTTTTTGGTATAGCGTTTGTTTGTAGTTGTGCAACCGCAAGTGACAGACTTGCAAATAGATTGTCAAAATCGAAAAAGAAGATAAGTATAAACAAATAAAACATTTAGAATTATGGGAAAGATTATTGGTATTGACTTGGGAACAACCAACTCGTGTGTATCTGTAATGGAGGGTAACGAGCCCGTTGTTATTCCAAACTCGGAGGGACATCGTACCACTCCTTCAATTGTTGCATTTACCGACTCTTCGGAGCGTAAGGTGGGTGACCCTGCAAAGCGTCAGGCTATCACCAACCCTCGCCGTACGGTATTCTCTATCAAGCGTTTTATGGGTGAGAAGTACGACAAGGTGACCAACGACATCGAGCGCGCTCCCTACGCAATCGTTAAGGGTGATAACAATACTCCCCGTGTCGATATCGACGGTCGTCAATACACTCCGCAGGAGATTTCGGCCATCATCTTGCAGAAGATGAAGAAGACAGCCGAGGATTATCTCGGTCAGGAGGTATCGGAGGCAGTTATTACCGTTCCCGCATACTTCTCCGATTCACAGCGTCAGGCTACAAAGGAGGCCGGTGAGATTGCCGGTTTGAAGGTGCGTCGTATCATCAACGAGCCTACCGCAGCGGCATTGGCTTACGGTTTGGATAAGAAGGACGCCGATATGAAGGTTGCAGTGTATGACCTTGGCGGTGGTACTTTCGATATCTCTATCTTGGAGTTGGGTGACGGCGTATTTGAGGTTAAATCTACAAATGGTGATACTCACCTCGGTGGTGATGATTTCGACCACGTTTTGATTGACTATATGGCCGAGGCATTTAAGGCCGAGCACGGTATTGACTTGCGTCAGGACCCTATGGCTTTGCAGCGTTTGAAGGAGGCTGCCGAGAAGGCGAAGATTGAGTTGTCATCTACAACGACTACCGAGATTAACCTGCCTTATATTATGCCTGTAAATGGTATTCCCCAGCACTTGGTGATGCCTTTGACACGTGCGAAGTTCGAGCAGTTGGCCGACCACCTTATCCGCAAGACCATCGAGCCTTGTAAGATTGCGTTGCGTGACGCAGGTCTTTCGGCAAGCGATATCGACGAGGTAATCTTGGTGGGTGGTTCTACCCGTATCCCCGCTATTCAGGCTATCGTGGAGCAGTTCTTCGGTAAGGCTCCCAATAAGTCGGTAAACCCCGATGAGGTTGTGGCTATTGGTGCCGCTATCCAGGGTGGTGTGCTTACCGGTGAGGTTAAGGACGTGCTTTTGTTGGACGTTACTCCTCTGTCACTCGGTATCGAGACTTTGGGTGGTGTATTTACCAAACTCATCGAGGCTAATACCACTATTCCTACCCGCAAGAGCGAGGTGTTCTCTACGGCTGCCGATAATCAGCCTTCGGTAGAGATTAACGTATGTCAGGGTGAGCGTCCTATGGCGCGCGACAATAAGTCTATCGGTCGCTTCCACCTCGACGGTATCCCTGCTGCACCACGTGGCGTACCGCAGATTGAGGTTACATTTGATATCGATGCCAACGGTATTTTGAACGTGTCGGCAAAGGATAAGGGTACAGGCAAGGAGCAGAAGATTCGTATCGAGGCCTCTTCTGGTTTGACCGAGCAGGAGATTCAGCGTATGCGCGACGAGGCAAAGGCCAATGAGGAGAAGGATAAGCAGGAGAAGGAGCGTATCGATAAGATTAACGCCGCCGACTCAAATATCTTCGCTACCGAGAAGCAGTTGAAGGAGTATGGCGATAAGATTTCTGCCGACAAGAAGTCTGCTATCGAGGGTGCTTTGGCCAAGTTGAAGGAGGCTCACAAGAGTCAAGATGTGGCCGCTATTGATGCCGCTATCGCAGAGTTGAACAATGCTTGGCAGGCTGCATCGCAGGATTTGTATGCAGCACAGCAGGCCGAGCAGCAGGCACAGGGTGGCGCACAGCAGAATGCGGGTGCCTCTCAACAGCAGGGTGGTGCGCAACAGCAGCCCGAAGATGTAGAGTTTGAAGAGGTTAAGTAATCCACTTATAAACTGTGAAAGAGGAGGAGGAAATTGAACTTTCCTCCTCTTTTTTTTGTGTTGCGACGAGGTTTTTGCTCTCTTTCGTGCGGTGAGATAATGTGCGCGGGAAAATAAAAAGAGTAAAATATTTTCTTAAAAGGTTGAAAATCGGCGGCAAAGATTAGATTTTCAGACTTTTTTTATTATCTTTGTACGCTAAAATCGGATTATACCCGAATTGTCGTGGCAGAGATGTGCGGCGAGGAGTGGGTAAAGACGGAAAAATAACGATTAAATTAAATACAAACACAAAAATTAACAACAATGCAAAGTAAAGGCGTAGTTAAATTGGTCGCAATCCTTTTGGTGATTGCGTGCGTTTATCAGTTGTCTTTCTCGTTCATTACGCGTAGCGTAGAGAAGGACGCGGTAGAGTATGCCGCAGCCTTCGAGGAGGGAGAGCAGGCATCGCGTGAGGCTTACTACTTGGATTCAATCCAGAATAAGCCCGTTTTCAACCTATTTGGTAAGAAGTTCACCTACAAGGAGTGCAAGGAGAAAGAGGTAAACCTCGGTCTTGACTTGAAGGGTGGTATGAACGTAATGCTCGAAATCGAGGTTCAGGATTTGGTTAAGTCGCTTGCCGGCGATAGCCAGAATGACCCCGCTTTCGTGGCAGCCATCGAGCAGGCAAATGCTGCTCTTAAAGCAGGTACCAACGACTATATCGGCGAGTTCGCAAAGGCTTATGCCGAGACATCGAATGGTGCTCCTTTGGCGGCTATCTTCGTTAGTCCCGACCGTCAGGATATCAACCCCAACTCTTCGGACGAGGAGGTTATCAAGGTTTTGAAGGCCGAGACTGATGCCGCTATCGCAGCGTCGTTCAACATCTTGCGCAGCCGTATCGACCACTTCGGCGTTACACAGCCCAATATCCAGCGTATGCCCAACTCTAACCGCATTATGGTTGAGTTGCCGGGTGTTAAGGAGCCGGAGCGTGTTCGTAAGTTGTTGCAGGGTTCTGCTTCATTGGAGTTCTGGGAGGTATATGATGCACAGGAGATTCGTCCTATCCTTGCCGAGGCTGATGCCCTCATCAAGTTGTCTAACGATGAGGCTGCTCCCGTAGTTGAAGAGGCTGCCGAGGAGGTAAAGGCCGAGTCAAACGATTTGGTTGCCGAGGTTGCTGCATCTGCTACCGAGCAGGAGAACACATCTGCTATTTCGGCCGGCGAGAATCCTTTGTTCGCACTTTTGGACCCTGCTTATTCGGGCGGTTGCATCGTAGGTGTTGCTGCTGCGGCTGATATGCCTTTGATTAACGAGTACTTGGCTCGTCCCGAGGTTAAGAACCTTATGCCCGCCGATTTGAGTCTCAATTGGGGTGTTAAGGGTGAGGCTTTTGCCGACGGTCGTTTCGCATTGTATGCGCTCCGCTCTATCGACGGTAAGCCCGCTATGGACGGTGCGGCTGTATCTACTGCACAGGCCAACTATTCACAGAATGGCTCTGCTGCCGAGGTTAATCTTATGATGAACTCTAATGGTGCGTCGCAGTGGGCTCAACTTACTGCACAGAATATCGGTAAGCCTGTGGCTATCGTGTTGGACGGCTTGGTATATTCTGCTCCTACCGTTCAGAATAAGATTGAGGGCGGTAGTTCAGTGATTACAGGTAACTTCACCATTCAGGAGGCCGAGGACTTGGCAAACGTGTTGAAGTCGGGTAAGGTTCCCGCTCCTGCGCGTATCATTCAGGACCAGGTAGTAGGTCCGTCACTCGGTCAGGAGTCTATCAACGCCGGTATGTTCTCATTCGTGTTGGCATTCTTCCTCGTACTTCTCTATATGGGTGCGTTCTACAAGACCGCAGGTTGGTTGGCTGACTTGGCATTGATGCTCAATGTCTTCCTTTTGATGGGAGTATTGGTTTCATTTGGTTGTGTATTGACATTGCCCGGTATCGCAGGTATTGTTCTTACGATGGGTATGGCTGTCGATGCCAACGTCATCATCTACGAGCGTATCAAGGAGGAGTTGCGTGCAGGTAAGGGTATCGGCTTGGCTATCAAGGACGGTTTCTCGAATGCTTATTCTGCGATTATCGACGGTCAGTTGACAACTATCATTACCGGTATCGTGTTGTTCGTATTTGGTAACGGTCCTGTTCAGGGTTTTGCTACAACTTTGGTTATCGGTATCATCACTTCTGTATTCTGCGCAATCTTCATCTCTCGTATGCTTATTGAGTGGGTTGTTGCAAAGAGGGGTACAATCTCATTCTCTCGTCCTTGGTCAGAGAATTGGTTGGCAAATGTAAAGTTCGATTTTGTCGGTAAGCGTAAGTATTCATACATTGCTTCTGGTACAGTTATCGTTTTGTCAATCATTTCGTTGGCTGTATTGGGCTTGAATACAGGTGTTGAGTTTACCGGTGGTCGTACCTATACCGTATGCTTCGACCAGAAGGTTTCTGTCGAGGATGTGCGTAGTGCTTTGACCGAGGCATTGACCAGCGATGATGCTGCAATGTCATCTTTGGAGGTTAAGCAGTTTGGTGGCGAGAATCAGGTTCGTATCATTACACAGTATAAGTATGACGATACATCAGAGGAGACTACTGCACAGGTAGATGCTTTGCTTTATGAGGCATTGAAGGGCTTCTACTCTTATGATATTACTTTGGACGGCTTTACCAGCACACAAGATGACCCCAACGGTATCATTTCGTCAGAGAAGATTGGTCCGGCGATTGCGAAGGATATGGTTTATAGCGCGTTCTATGCTGTGTTGTTCTCACTTATCGCTATCGGTCTTTACATCACCGTTCGATTTAAGCGTTGGCAGTGGGCTATGGGTGCGACATTGGCTTTGGCACACAATGCCTTTGTGGTTATCGGCGTGTTCTCGATGTTCTATAACATTATGCCGTTTGCGTTGGAGGTTAACCAGGCATTCATCGCTGCTATCTTGACCATCATCGGTTACTCTATCAACGATACAGTGGTTATCTTCGACCGTATCCGTGAGTACCTTACTCTGTATCCCAAGCGTAATATCAGCGACAATATCAACAACGCTATCTGCTCGACTTTGTCGCGTACAATGAATGCTTCGGGTACAACCCTCGTGACATTGGTTGCAATGTTCATCTTGGGTGGTGAGACTATGCGTGGTTTCATCTTCGCATTGCTTTTGGGTATTGTTGTCGGTACTTATTCATCAGTATTTGTTGCAACGCCTATCGCTTACGATATCTTGCGTCGCAAGGAGGGTAAGTAATATTGATACCTTAATATTATAATTAGAAGAGTTGCAGCCCACGATGGTTGCAACTCTTTTTTTTAAGTTTTGGCGTGGTTGGTGCTGATTAAACGGAAAAAACTTATAACTTTGTAGTCGCTATGGGCAGAATTGCAGAAAGAATAAAGGTTTTTAGACGTTGGACACATCGATATATCTCGCCGGTGTTCATCGCGCTGTTTTGTGCCTCATTTATTTTGTGGTACATACTCAAATTGGGAAATGTCTATACGACCGATTATTCGGTGTTGGTCAATATCGAGGGTGAGACATTGCGCGTTCCTTGTGTTGTGGAGGGCGTGGGTACCAACCTGTTTGGTTACAGGGTCTATATGCACAAGGAGTTGAAGATACCCTTGACCGATTTGAAGTATAAGATAGTGCAGACCTATGACGAGGAGACGGGCGAACCGTTGGGTAGGGAGTATGTCTTTGACCAGCAGTCGATGCAGAGCGCAATTTCGGTGCGTTTCAGCGATATTAAGGTTATCTCGGTAGGCGATATTCCTACGTTGCCCGTTCCGGAGAAGGCGGCGACCGAGAGTGTATCGCCGGATAAGAAATCATCAGGCAAACGCTCGTCGGATAAGAAGTCGCAAAAATAATCACTATGTATAAAGTCGGTATTACAGGCGGTATCGGAAGTGGTAAAAGCACAGTATGTTCGCTTTTGGCTGCTTACGGTGTCGCCGTTTATGATTCAGATGCTCGTGCCAAGGCTTTGATGGCGGAGAGTAAGGCTCTGCGTGAGGCCTTGTGTGAGGCTTTCGGCGAGGAGTGTTATGACGGTGAGAGTTTGAATAGGCCCTATCTTGCGCAGCGAGTCTTTGGCGATGATGAGGCTCTCGCAAGGCTCAATGCGATTGTTCACCCCGCTGTGAGGAGCGATTTTCGGGCGTGGGCCGAGTGTCAGCGTGGCGAGTATGTGATTTTGGAGAGTGCCATACTCTTTGAGGCGGGCTTCGAAACGGAGGTTGATTCTACTTTGGCAGTGTTGGCTCCTATGGAGGAGCGTCTGCGTAGGGCTATGCAACGAGACGGCGCGGAACGTGAGGCCATTGTTCGACGTATGGAGCATCAGATGAGTGACGAGGAGTTGCACGCCAAGGCCGATAGGTGTTTGGTAAATCTGCGTATGGATTATTTGGAGAGCGATGTGGAGCAACTCCATAAAATGTTTTTGTATGAGGCTCGGAGATAAGGAGTTGGATTTGTCGCAACCGCAGGTGATGGCCATCGTCAATCTCACCGACGACTCGTTCTACGAGGGTAGCAGGTGTGTGTGTGACGAGCAGGTTGCCGAGCGTGTGCGAAGTGCGGTGGAGCAGGGTGCTACGATAATAGACGTGGGCGGCTACTCTTCGCGTCCCGATGCCGAAGATATTGCGCCGGAGGAGGAGTGGCGACGTGTTGAGCAGGGGCTGCGAGTGGCAAGGGAGTTATTGCCAGATGTCGCTTTGTCGGTGGATACCTTTCGCTCGGAGGTCGCTCGTCGTGCTTTGGAGTGTTTTGGCCCGCTTATCATTAACGATATATCGGCCGGTGAAGCCGATTGTGCGATGATAGATGTTGTGGCGCGTTATGATGTGCCTTATGTGGCTATGTATATGCGCGGTACGCCGCAGACGATGCAGCATCTGACAGATTATCCCGAAGGGGTTGTTGAGGCTGCTTGTCGCTATTTTGAGCAACGTATCGACCATTTGCAGGAGCGAGGCGTGCAGCAGTTGATTTTGGACCCGGGCTTCGGCTTTGCCAAGAGCGTGGAGCAAAATTATGAGTTGTTGGCAGGGCTCGGCCACCTGTGCGATATGGGATATCCCGTATTGGTGGGATTGTCGCGTAAGTCGATGATATATAAGGTGTTGGGTATTGGGCCGGAGGAGGCGTTGAATGGCACTACGGCACTGCATTGGGAGGCTCTGCGGCAGGGTGCGACCATTCTTCGGGCGCACGATGTGCGGCAGGCGCAACAGACAATACGATTATTTGCGGAGTATAAAAAAGGGGCGATGCGTTAGCAAAGCCCCTTTCGCTTATCTCTTGTGAGGATTATTTACCCCAGAGGTTGCGAGGATATACACCTGCCTCGATAAGTTCCTCAATCTTTGCCACCAATTGAGGTTTGTCGGCCTGATATGTCACACCAAACCAATTTGCAGTGGTGCTCAATACCTTCAATTTGGCAGTCTTGCTACCAACCAACTCATTAACCATCAAAGGAATAAAGAACTCAGCCTTCAAGTTAGCCTGTGTAGCGGGGTCTGCCAAGAAGCCCTTGAAATAGTTCTCCGAATACTCGAAATAGTCGGGAGTGAAACCAAAGAGGTTCATCGATACGGGAGTATTCTCCTCCAAAGCCACATCGTCGCCCAAGTCGTGGAATACGATAGTGCCCTCCTCGTTGCGCTCAATCTTTGTGCGCTCAACGATAGAGGTGAGGAAACGGTTCTCGTCAATCTCGCATACGCCACGAGAAACGGTACCATTCTCCGACAAGGTCTTATTTACCTCGTAACCTACCATACAATAGTGGTTCTTCTCGCCATCGCGCTGGCTCAAATACTCACCGATAACCTTGTAAGCATCGGCGCCATAGAAGTCGTCAGCGTTGATAACGGCAAAAGGCTCCTTGATGGCATCCTTTGCCATAATCAGAGCGTGGTTTGTACCCCAAGGCTTCTCGCGGCCCTCGGGAACAGTAAAGCCCTCGGGAAGGTAATCCAACTCCTGATAAACTACTTCAACGTCAATCTTACCACCGAAACGCTCCTTGTTGAAGACCTGTGTGAAGGCCTCTGCGAAAGAGTGGCGGATAACGAATACCACCTTGCCAAATCCGGCGCGAATAGCATCATAGATAGAGTAGTCGATGATAGCCTCGTTGTTGGGGCCTACACCGTCCATCTGTTTAAGCGAGCCGTAGCGTGAGCCCATACCGGCTGCCAATACAAGTAATGTGGGTTTAACCATAGTTTTATAATTTTGATAGTGATTGAATTCTAATGCAAAAATAATCAAAAAATATAATCATAAGACGTTTTCTTATCAAATTATTAACCCGAAAAGTCATTTTAATCATAATATGTTGTCGGGCTGTGGCGTTTTTAGTGAAAAACGTGAATGTAGTGCGGGAAAATGAGTAAAAATAGTTATATTTGCCAAGTATAGCATTTGAACATATAATAGTCGATTGCAATGGAACAACAGACAAATAGAGTGAAGGATATGTTCCGCAAGAAACGTCTTGCGATGAGCAACCCTGCCAATGGAAATGATAGTTGGAGTGTGCATATCTCTCCGGCCGGATTGCTGGGCAGTTTGGTGGCATTTTGCATCTTTTTGTTTCTGCTTGTGCTGATTTTGGTCGCCTATACCCCTATTCTGGATATTTTCCCCGGTTATCGTACCGCCGCCGAGCGTTCACACGATGCTCTGGTTGAGGGTATTATGCGTGTCGATTCGTTGGAGCGACGAATGAACGATATGCTCATATATAGCGAGAATGTAGCGATGATTATGGACGGTCGTACGCCCGTTGCTCGTGCCCGAATTTCGGATAGCGATACCGTGAAACTCGATAAGACGTTTGTTGCCCCATCGACTTTGGATTCGCTGTTGAGGGCGCAGATGGAGGGCGAGGGTGCCTACTCGCTCAATAAGGCTGTCAATCGTCAAGGCTCGGTGGCCGGCAGTCGTGTGTTCCTCTCGCCTGTCGAGGGTATTATCACACGCCACTTCTCGCGCGAAGAGAACTATCTCGGCATAGGTATTCAGGCTACGCCCAATGCTCCCGTTACAAGCATCGACGAGGGTACGGTTATCGATGTGGCGTCGAGCGATGATATGGGTACGACAGTTACGGTGCAACATTTCGACGGCTATATCTCGGTATATCGTAATCTGACGCAGGTCTTGGTCGATAAGGGCCAGACGTTAAAGAGTCGTCAAGTCATCGGCTATAACTCGATGCCGAAGGTTGGCGATGCCTCAAACCCGATATTCGAGATGGAGATGTGGTACGAGGGTAAGGCCGTGGACCCAGAAATTTATATTGTTTTTTAGAGCGATGAAACAACGTTTGTCGATACTTGGCTCTACGGGCTCTATCGGTGTTCAGACGCTCGATATAGTGGCCGAAAATCCCGATTTGTTTGAGGTTACATCATTGGCCGCAGGCTCTAATTGGAAACTATTGGCCCAGCAGGCCATAAGGTTCGATGTCGATAGTGTGGTGATTGCCGATGAGTCGAAATATGAGCCTCTGTGTCAGGCTTTGGCCGACTATCCCATCAAAGTCTATGCCGGTGAGCAGGAGATGGAGCAGATGGTGTGCCACTCGGAGGTTGATGTCGTGGTCAATGCGCTGGTCGGCTATGCAGGTCTGCGTCCGACGGTGGCGGCCATTCGGGCGGGGAAGAAAATCGCCCTTGCCAATAAGGAGACATTGGTGGTGGGTGGCGATTTGGTTATGCGCTTGGCTGCGGAGCACGATGTCCCTATTCTGCCGATAGATTCCGAACATTCAGCCATTTTCCAATGCCTTGTGGGCGAGAGGTCGGAGGTGCGTCGCTTGATAATCACTTGCAGTGGCGGGGCGTTGCGAGATGTACCTCGTGAGGAGTTGGCCACAGTGACACCTGCGAGAGCCTTGCAACATCCGCAGTGGCAGATGGGGGCGAAGATAACCATCGACTCGGCCACGCTTGTAAATAAGGGCTTTGAGGTTATCGAAGCGCATTGGTTGTTTGGTCTGCCTGCCGAAAAGATTTCGGTGCTGATACACCCGCAATCGGTGGTACATTCGATGGTGGAGTTCGAGGACGGTGCTATCAAGGCGCAGTTGGGTACGCCCGATATGCATATGCCTATCAGTTATGCGTTGATGTTCCCTTATCGTGCCAAGCGAGAGATGGAGCGTTTCGACTTTTTGGCTAATCCTGTGCTCTCGTTTGCCGAGCCCGACAAGGTGAAGTATCCTGCGCTGGATATCGCCTACGACTGTTTGCGTCGGGGTGGTACGGCGGCGTGTGTGATGAATGGTGCCAATGAGGTTGCTGTGGCAGCGTTCTTGAACGAGAAGTGCGGTTTTAATGATATCGTCGGCTCGATAGAGTACGCTTTGGGGCGGGCTTCATTTACCGCAAGCCCCACATTGGAGGATTATGCCGCATCGAATGAGGAGGCCCGCAGATTGGCTGCCGAGTATTTGAGATTTTAATTTTTTAGAGATTATCGAAATGGATATTTTAATCAAAGTACTTCAATTTTTTATGAGTCTGTCGCTCTTGGTGGCGATACACGAGTTTGGGCACTTTATCGTGGCACGCATCTTCAAGATTCGTGTCGAGAAGTTTTACATATTCTTCGACCCGTGGTTCTCGCTCTTTAAGTTTAAGCGTGGCGAGACGGAGTATGGCTTGGGCTGGCTGCCATTGGGTGGCTATGTGAAGATTGCCGGTATGATTGACGAGTCGATGGATACCGAGCAGATGAAGCAGCCCGTTCAGCCGTGGGAGTTCCGTGCCAAACCGGCATGGCAGCGCCTTTTGGTGATGATTGCCGGCGTGGTGATGAATGTGTTGCTCGCAATGATGATTTATACGGGTATTCGTTACGCTTGCGGCGAGTCTTATATGGCAAACGAGGATGTCCGTTGGGGTTATGTGTTCAATGAGGCGGGTGAGCGTATGGGCTTCCGGGATGGCGATAAGATTCTCTCGATTGACGGCGAGGCGATAGACGATATCGTGGAGATTCGCTCAAAGTTGCTTCTTACCGAGGGTGCGCGCGATATTGTTGTCGAGCGTGCCGGTGAGCAGGTGGCCTTTACCATTCCGTTTGAGGAGTTGCTCGCTATGCGCCGAGAGAAGCAGTATGTCGATTTATACACTCTCTGTGTGCCTTTTATCGTCGATTCTGTGGCTAATGATGCTGTCGCTACGGCCGGTTTGCAGGTCGGTGACGAGGTTGTGGCATTCAATGGTCGTCGTTTTACGGGTGTCGTCGAGGCTACAACCCTGCTCAAAGAGGAGTATAAGGGCGACAGCGTTGTGTTGTCTGTTGTGCGAGGTGAAGAGGCTCTCGATGTGAAGGTTGCCGTAAATGACGAGGGCAAGATTGGTGTTTTGCTCAAAACCGATATGTTCCAGCCCCGTACTCGTAAATTTACCTTCTTCGAGGCTATCCCTGCGGGTGTGTCGCTGGCGGGTGAGAGCATCGCCGACTATTGGCAGCAACTGAAACTCATCTTCCAACCCAAGACCAAGATGTATGAGGAGTTGGGTGGCTTTATCGCTATCGGTAAGATTTTCCCCTCGGAGTGGGATTGGTTGCGCTTCTGGTCAATGACGGCTATGTTGTCGATTATGCTGGCTGTGCTGAATATCTTGCCTATCCCGGGCCTTGACGGCGGTCATGCACTCTTTACATTGTGGGAGATGGTGACAGGTCGTAAGCCGAGCGATAAGTTCTTGGAGATAATGCAATATATAGGTTTCTTCATCTTGTTGGCATTGGTTATCTATGCCAACGGTAACGATATCTATCGCCTTTTTACGGGACAGTAGGATAGTAACGGCTAAAATCTTGTTTTATGGCAAAGGTTAAGAAGGCATATTTCTGCCGCGAGTGCGGTTTCGAGGCTCCCAAATGGTTGGGTAAGTGCCCTTCGTGTGGGCAGTGGGATACCTTTGCCGAGGAGGTTATCGCCAAGTCATCACCCTCGTCGGCTGTGTCGGTGGCTGTGGGTGATATGCCGCATACTCCACCCCAGAAGGTGAGTGAGATTGAACGCTCGAATGTGCGTCGTCTGGATTTGCGCAACAGCGAGGTTAATCGCGTGTTGGGTGGCGGTCTTGTGCCGGGCTCGTTGGTGCTGTTGGGTGGTGAGCCGGGCATAGGTAAATCGACGTTGAGCCTGCAATTGGCTCTGACCTCGCACGGCTTAAAGACCTTGTATGTCTCGGGTGAGGAGTCGGCCGAACAGATTAAGATGCGTGCCGAGCGATTGGGTATAGGTAATGAGGAGTGTTATATCTATTCTGAAACACTGCTCGAAAATATCTTGATGCAGATTAAGCAGTATCAGCCCGATATGGTCGTCATCGACTCTATACAGACTATCTATACCGAAACTATCGAGTCGTCGGCGGGTAGCGTGTCGCAGATACGCGAGTGCGCTGCGTCGCTCTTGAAGTATGCCAAAACGACAGGCACATCGATATTTATCATTGGCCATATTACCAAAGATGGTGCTATCGCCGGCCCCAAGATTTTGGAGCATATCGTCGATGTGGTGTTGCAGTTCGAGGGCGATGGCAATAATGTAAATCGTATCCTGCGAGGCATAAAAAACCGCTTCGGTGCAACCTTCGAGATAGGAGTTTTCGAGATGTGTGACAACGGCCTGCGTACGGTCGAAAATCCTTCGGAGATTCTCTTGTCGCACTACGATGAGCCGTTGAGTGGTATTGCTGTGGGTGCTTCGGTTGATGGTGTACGCCCCTATCTTATCGAGGTGCAGGCTTTGGTCAGCAATGCGGCGTATGGTACTCCGCAACGCAACGCTACGGGCTTTGATGCTCGTCGTATGAGTATGCTTTTGGCGGTGTTGGAGAAGAGGGTAGGAATGAAGATGTTCCAGAAAGATGTCTTCTTGAATTTCGCCGGTGGCTTTAAGGTTGCCGACCCCGGATTGGATTTGGCTGTTGTGGCGGCTGTCGTGTCGTCGTACTACGATAGAGCCGTCGCCGAGGGTGTCTGCTGTGCCGGCGAGATAGGTCTTTCGGGCGAGGTGCGCCCTGCGCCCCGTACCGAGCAACGTGTCAGCGAGGCTGCACGATTGGGTTTCAGGCGTATTATCGTGTCGGGATTTTTGCGTAAGACCTTGAAGGTTCCCAGAGGGATAGAGGTCATCTATATCAACAACATAGGCGAACTCCCTCCGGCACTCTTCTGCGAGCAGGTGTGATGAGCGAGGCGTGCCGAGATAAATATGGTATAAAATTTGAAATTTTCCCTTCGATACTTGTCGAGGGGATTTTTCTTTAATAGGACTTATATATGACAATACAGGAGTTTAACGCCATTACGGCACATAATAAATTGACACTTGTGGATTTCTATGCTTCGTGGTGCGGGCCTTGTCGGGCGACGCATCATACTCTGGATAGACTGGAAGAGCAACTCGGTGGCGAGGTCGATGTGGTGCGTATCGATATCGACCACCCTGTAAATAATGCACTTGTGGAGCATTTCCGTATTATGGCAGTGCCTACGCTTATGCTGTTTCGTCGTGGTCGCAAACTATGGCGTGAGAGCGGTGTGCTGTCGGTCGAGAGCCTCGCCGAGATTGTCCGCCGCTACGAGAGGGTAGAGATTTATTAACCACTCACTATGCTGATAAAAAATGAGCCTGTCCAAAACTTATTAGACAGGCTCTCATAGGTTTCATATATCGCTCTCTACTCCTCGGCAAAGATATTATCAGCATACTCTGACCAATACTCCGCCTCTTTATAATCATCTACCGCCTCCGCCGGAACAAGGATTTTCCTGTTAGGAGCATTCATGTCAAACATCTTTGCGTTACCTGTTGGTGGGGTGGAAGATTTGCAATATATCATAGTTAAATTTGTACATCCATAGAAGGCATTTTCTCCGATGTCTTCCACGCTATCGGGTATGGTGATACTCGTCAAATTTGTACAAAAATGAAACGCGTGATTACCAATTTTTGTTATGCCATCAGGAAGAGTAACTACTGTTAATTGAGGACAATTATTAAATGCCCAAGCATCTATATCTTTTACGTTTTTGCCGATGGTCAAATCTTTAAGGCTTGTACAACTTGTAAATGCATATTCGCCAATCTTTGATACGCTATTTCCTACAACAACTTTTGTTAAATTATTGCAAGCAGCGAACGCTTGAAAATTTATACGAGTTACCTTGTCTGGAATAACAATGCTAGTTAGGTTGTTGCAAAAATAGAATGCGTTATATCCAATATAAGTTACATCATCGGGAATTGTAATGCTTTCCAATGTAGTATATCTACTGAAAGCCATATCGCCAATCTTTGTTACAGGTTTGTCGAAGGTTATCTTGCCCCTGCCGTTCTTGTAGGTGTGACCGGTGATATTTGCCCCGAAATAATATTCGCCGTAATTGCTGTCCAATTCGACGATTTGTCCGTCGGTTGAGGTGTAATAGATAGCATACTCTTTGGGTGGGGTGTAGTTTATCAGACCATCGAAAATGGGATTGATATAGACGTGGAGCAGTTTGGTGCTGGTGAGAATATCACCCAGCAAATATGTCCTGTGATTGCGCTGTATAGGCACATTCAGATACTCGCGTTTGAGCAGGTCGCGGCCACCCTCGGCGTAAAACTTGACATCGATAAACTCCTTCTCGCTATTGACCAACAGGTAGTTCATCGCAATAATATCGTACCCCTCGTATTTATCTTCGGTCTTGCCATTCATAGAGAATGTTATCTCCTGTGACTCCGATGCAACGCCCGTCATAAGGTCGAGTGTGGTACAGGCCTCAACGGTTATAGAGGTGTTCTCCAAATCAAACCCTGCCAACTTCGCCTTGTCGATATCGCCGGTGCCGATATTGAGTTGCGCAAACGGACGGTGTAACTCGACGGTGTGAGGTGTGGTGCCGTCGATTTTCGCGCGGTAGTTACGGAAGAAGGCGTCGTATGACTCCTCGTTGGCAGTCATCTGGCTGTAATCGAAGGTAACCTTCGCTCCATCAAAGGTGTAGGGGGCATTTTCTGCCTGTGCCCAGAATAAGATGTCGTAAGTCAGACCATTGACCAGGGCGAGTTGTAGGTCTGCCGTAAGGTTGGTGATATCGACAGCCTTGTCGAGGGTAATGGCACTTATATCGCTCATAAATACACCGTTCTGGTAGATGGCGTAAAGGAGTTTGTTGGCCGTCGTACCTTCGCCATAACGAGTCTGTATCTTGGGTGATAAGACCTTGAATGAGACCGTCGTCTCGCCGTTGCCTATGACGGTGGCAGTGTCATCTTTGGCGCACGAAGCCAAGAGTGTGGTAAGTGCCGTGAATAAAAGGAAAAATCTCCTCATAGTATTGAATTTTTACACCGTTCTAATTCTGCTTGCCTCTTCGAGAAAATGCACATTTGTGCAAACAAGAGCACATCAATCTCACAAATATAAGAATTTTTTTTCGAAAAATCAATATTAGCAGAATATTGTGATAAAAAAAACACCCTCTGCCCGAAGGCAAAAGGTGTTGTAGTGGTAAGGCGGGGCGTTGTTTTACTCCATACGCCACGACATCTCGTCGGCGATATACTCTTTGGCCTCTCCGTCGGGGAGTGTTTCCAAAATGTGACGAACCTCGTCGGCAAGGTTTCGCATAAGTGCCGCCGACATCACGGCGACAGAGCCTTGCGCTACAAGATGTGATGATGGGTGTAGGCTCACGACTGCGTGTAATGATGTAAGTGCCGCCGCGCAACTCTCGCCACCTCGACGTGCCGCAGCCATAAGTGCCGCATAGACGACAAATTCCTGCTCCGAGATGCTCCATTCGGCATATATGGCCGAAAAATCATTCACCTTGCAGAGTAGGGCAAAGGCCATCTCCTCGGCAATCTCCGAGGTGGTAATGCCCTCGCGCCATATATCTTTTGATGTTGCAAATTCACTCGGCTCGGCAATATGAAGTGCCGACAGACGCAGTTCGCGAACATCTTGCTTAAAGAGGTAAAGGGCCAAGTCGTTATTTCGGGGTTCGGCGGTGGCGATAGAGCGAATTGTGGGCAGGCTTACGCCGTAATTCAGTCCATAGCGTGTGCCATAATAGCGCATGGCATCAGCCACAGCGCCATTCATCTCGCGCCGCAACTCTCCCAAAAGGAATATCATTCTCTCGGTATTGCCCACCTCTTTACCAATTTATTTTGTGGCGGGCGCAGGGATTGATATCGTGCGGCCAAACTCGAAAACGGGTAAAACTCTAATCTTGATAGGGGTAGCATCTTCGCCCACCTTTACGGCACAAGAGGCCAAATCGGCCACACGCACCTTTGTTACCGATTTCTCGCGAGAATCGGCCTCGGTGATAGTCGATAGAGCGTTCTTGCCCGAAGGTGTAATATTAAGCACAACGGCTTCGCCTGTCGAGCCCAAACCGGTATTTTTCGAGAAGTGAGTTATCGTATAATCACTTTTGCCAGCCTCGACTGCGACATAGAAGCGCTCGGTGGTGGTGGTGATAATGTTTTTGCCGAAGAACAACTCCAACAGAGCCTGCTCCTGCTTGTCGAGGGCGTCGAGAGCCTCTTTCAAGCCTCCGCCGAATACATTCTCACCCGCCTCGCCCGTGATGAGTTCCATACGATGACGACGAATTGAGAATATCATGGCCGCAGCATCCTGTGCCGCAGCATCGAGGCTCTGCGCCTCGTTATTCATCTTATCGGGCAAAATCTTCGCAAACTCGGTCGTGCTGCCGTTGTGCGACAGCGTTTGAAGTCTTGGAGCCGACACCTCGGCCGACTCAAAGAAATGAGCATCGCGAACAAGCGAAAGCAATACATTGTCAATACGATAGGTGGTCCTATCGACCAATGAGCCGCGAGCATCGAGATACTTTTGGGCGTATCGGGCGTAGGGGCCTACGATATTCTGCTCCTTCTTGATGGTTATATCCACGGCGATAATCGTCGAGGGGTCTATGATGGTTTTGACACCCGAAGCGTCGGTCTGGATACCGAACGTAGATATATAGGCGTTATTTTGTGCCATAGCACCGGTTGCAAAGCCCAAGGCCAAAATTGCAACGATAATTACTCTCTTCATACCGAATGATATTTAGTTGTAAACAAATATTTTAGCAAATATATGATTTTTTGAGCGATATTACAAAAAATACCCCGATTACTTCACTACGGGCAGGCCACCGTCCTGCCAACTGATTATGCCACCATCGAGTTCGACAACATCGAATCCGATGTGCGATAGTTTTGTGGCGGCATCTTTGCTGCGACGTCCGCTACGACAATATATGGCTATGGTTTTATCCTTTGGTAGTGAGGCGGTTGCCCTTTGCTCGAACTCCTCTTGAAGTACGTCGATGTTGTACTCGGCGGCCTCCAAGTGACCGGCGGCCCATTCGTCGGCACGTCTTACATCTACTACAACCGTGTTCTTATCGTCGATTATGGCGGCAAACTCCTCTACGCCAACCGATTTGAATGTTGGCTTATCGTTGCAACCAAAACCTAAAAGAGAAAGAAGTGTCATAACATAAAAAAGATATCGTTTCATAATCTTAAAATTTCAAATAAAAGTCGCGTGTCAGAGCCTTGTACTCGTCGCTGTATCCTTGTGGCCCTTTATCTTCGATGATGATTTTTTCTTGCGTGGGAGGCTCTGTGGGGGCGGTCTGTGAAAACTCGGCCATAATGCGTTTGGCGCCACTTTCGGGTGTTGTCCACACTTCACATTGGCGAGTGAGGAAAAGCCGTCCTCGTGCCGCAGAACAGAATCGTGCGAACTCCGCAGGCGGTAGAATGAGCGAAAATCGACCGTCGGTGGCAAGTAATCGTAAAACACCTGCTACCAAATCTTCAAACGGGAGTGATGATGTATGCCGAGCCGTAGTGCGAGCCGCATCGGGCGATAGCAATGAGTCGATGAAGTAGGGCGGGTTTGAGATTATAGCATCAAATTTCGTCGCCGACGAGAACTCCTGCAAGGCGCACTCCTCGATAGTGATTCTTTCGCTCCAAGGTGAGGCCGATGCGTTTTCTCGTGCTTGTGCTACGCAGTCGGCGTCGATATCTATGGTGGTGATTGAGGCTTGCGCAGAGCGTTGTGCGGCCATTATGGCAATGAGGCCTGTGCCTGTGCCGATGTCGAGAATTTTCCCTCCGCCGTCGGGTAGTGCGGCCCAAGCACCGAGCAATGTGCCGTCGGTGCCGACCTTCATCGCACAACGGCTGTGGTCGATATGAAACTGCTTGAAAGTAAAGCCCTTACCACGCATAACAGTTACTCTTTAAGAAATCCGTCGATGCCCGCACCGAAGAGAGAATAGTCGTATCGCACAGGGTCTTCGGCATCAAATGTTCGGAGGCTTTCGGTAATCTCCACCGTCGCTTTCCAATCGCTTTGGCGGCGATTGAGTAGTCCCAAAGCGCGTCCCATATTGCCCGTATGAACATCTAACGGCAGGTAGAGTGCCGACATAGGTATCTTGCGCCAAAGACCTAAATCGACACCTCTGTCGTCGTGGCGCACAAACCAACGCAGATACATATTCAATCGCTTGCAGGCAGCCCCTTTGTCGATGCTCGAAAGGTGTTTTTCGCAGTGCGTATTATGCTCACACGAGAAAAATTCTCGACGGAATGACGATAAAACTGCCGCCAAGTCGCCTGTACGCTCGTATTCGCCCTCAAAATAGTCGCCAATGCCGCCATATCGCTCGACGATACCTCTGATAGCCAACACAAAATCGGTAAAGTCCTGACCGTTGAAGGTGCGATGAACATAACTTTGCAGACGGGCCAACTCTCCGGCCGAGGCGTTACGCACAAAATCGGCAGGAGCATTGTCCATATATTGCATCATTCGATGAGCGCTCTTGACGATGGCTTTGCGGTTGCCCCACGCTATGGTCGAGGCGAAGAACCCCGCAATCTCGCGGTCGGCCTTGTCGGAGAACGAGTGCGGCACGCTAATAGGGTCAGGCTCAATGAATTCTGCTCGGTTGTATTTGTCGTGAAGGTGCTCTAACAACTCCTTCAATTCGAGGCTCTCCATCTTTTCATCGGGTTATAAAATCATTCCGTCACGCATAGTGATTTTCCTGTCGGCCATCGATGCCAACCCCTCGTCGTGGGTGACGATGATGGTTGTCTGGCCCAACTCCTCACGCAAGCGGAAAAACAGGGCGTGTATCTCATCACGATTTTGCGAGTCGAGATTACCCGAAGGCTCGTCGGCCAGCAATAGGGCGGGGCGGTTTATCAGCGCACGCGCTATGGCCACACGCTGCTGCTCGCCTCCCGACAGCGCACTCGGCTTGTGTGTGGTGCGGTCGGCGAGGTTCATCATCTTCAATAGTTGCAATGCTTCCTGCTCGGCCTCACGATGACGACGGCGAGCGATTAGTGCCGGCATCATCACATTTTCGAGTGCCGTAAATTCGGGCAGCAGATGATGAAACTGAAAAACGAAACCTATGCGACGGTTGCGGAAGTCCGACAGACGGTCGTCATCGAAGGCCCCGACATCCTCGCCGTCGATAAGCAGCGAACCGCTATCCATAGGCGATAGTGTGCCTAAAATCTGCAATAGGGTGGTTTTGCCGGCACCGCTCTGTCCGACAATCGATACCACCTCGCCACGTGCGACATCTATCGATACGCCCTTCAAGACCTCCAAATCGCCGTAACTCTTATGTATGTTATGTGCGTGTATCATATTCACAAAGGTACACAATAATTCAAAATTCAAAATTCAAAATTCAAAATTATTTTGAGAATACACAAAAATTCAAAATTCAACCGACGCATAAAGCAGGTGCAGAGGGCAAATTCAGTTGCACTATGCCTTGCAAGAAGGAGGAAAAGCCGACCGTGTGTCGGATTAAAATTATTTGGCAGACGCGCCGAGAAATCCGATGTAAAAATCAAAATTCACCCCGAAAAAGATATTTTTTTTGCGAAAGTGTGCTATTTCGGAAAAAATGTCTATCTTTGCACGCTATGTTTAACTAATTAACAATTTTAAGAAAATGCCAAAAATGAAAACTAATGCCGCTGCAAAGAAGCGTTTTACTTTCACCG
>CAZQMC010000032.1:0-23175 GCA_964594305.1 uncultured Alistipes sp.
GAACAGGCTTTATTTGATTTGGTGCGACACCTATATAGAAATATGGTGGTGATGTGGGCTATTGTCAATAAGATGACGATTATCACCAAAAAAAATCTTTCATCGGAGAATGCCTCTGCCGAAAAATATGCAGCATACCCCTCGGAACTACACTTAATCAAGGCGCAGGCTCCTATTGATAATATCCACCCGGAACTGTTTGTGAGCAACGACAATAATTATTCTGATGTAAACAATCTTTTATTGCAGTTACGCAACTATAACACCGAGTTGGTAATCGCTGCAAATCAACTTAAAGATGAATCGCTTACAAAAGAGGTAAAAGATTTCTATATCGACACCCTCTTATTCAAACCGGCAAACCTTACAAACCTTGTTATTGAGGTTTTAGCCTCATTGAAGGGTTTTGGCTGGCGCGCAAATATAGATATTTATATGCTCAATACCCTTGATAAGTATTGTCCAAAATTATGGAATCCATATATGAAATTGTGCAACAAAGAGTATATGGTCGATATTGAAAAAATATGCTACGGTAAAAAAGATGAGAGAAATAAAAACTATATCGCCGAGATGAGGAAAATTCTTATCAAGAGAAATTTACCCGAAATAGTTAAGCAATGTGAGAATATAATCTCCAATAACCATAAGAAAAATGAAGAGGATAATCCGATTGACAAGCGTGGTACAATAATCGAAGAGTATAGTAAAATAATGCCTTATACAAAATATATCTTCAAAGATGAAAGTGCCAAGTTCCTCACTATGCTGAATGCTGATTCACAAATTGAGTGCGGAAAAAATAAATCTGGTGCCGATAAGTTGTTGGTTATTCCTTTTTAGAATTATATAGTTTAGGCGATGATATTATCAACAAATGGGCGAAAAAGTGTTGATAAGTGTGGTGAAAAATTGATGATAAATATTAACAACTTTTTGGAGCAAAAAACCGTAAAAAAGGTAAGTCATTGAGAATGAATTGGGGTTGTGAATACCAAAATATTTATGTCAAAAATTGTAAAAAGTTATCGTCAGATTACGACACTTTTTCAACCATAGGATTGATGATAAAATTAGGGTGTTGAGATGTTGAAAACTATCGACGGCGATTGTTGATATAACCATATTGAGGTGATAAAAATTCGACTTAATATATTAAATATCAATAAAATAAATGGTAAGAACAATATCAACAAAGTTATTAAACTCGACGGAAAAAGTGTTGAAAAATAATTTTGAAAAAAGTTATCGACACAATTAACAAGCATATAATATTATTATTTATTTAATTATATTTATAAAAAGTAAAAAAGAATAATAAATAATATTGTCGATAACTCGGCTGACGAGTTGGCTGGTGATAGGCTGATAGCGGATTGGTGAAGGGTGAATTAGTGAAGGGATAGGAATTTTTTTTTGAGATGAAGAGTCTGGGGCTTATATTTTCTTTGGCGATTGCAATTGGTTGCGCCGGCGTGGTGCAGGCCGAGTCGTTGAGGAGTGAAGAGTATAATCGTTATAGTAATAGCGCGTATAGCAATAGCGCGACCGTTGCGGATAAGGAGCAGGAGGTGGTGCTCTCGAAGGTCGATGAACGCCTGAGTGGTGGTTGTCCGGTGGCAAATTTTGCTATGACGACACAGATTGCCGCCGACGGCACACCGGGGTATGTGTGGCGTAACACAGGTCGTCTGGGTGGCTGGTTGGAGGCTGCCGGACGAATTGATATAGGTTTTAAGTGTGGCGACAAGGTTTTTTCTCTGAAAGATTTTTCCCGTCGCTCGGTGGTGCGGCGTTTTCCCTTTGTCAGAGGTGAGTATAGCGATAAAAAATTGTGGCGTGGAGCCGTTAAGATGGAGGTCTTTTCGCCTCTCGCCCTCAATGATGAGCATACATCGGCTCTGCCTGTGTTGATGGTGGAGTTTGATGTTGAGAACAGCAGGTCGAGCAGTGAGAGGTTGCAAATAGTTGTTTCGCCCGACTTTAAGGGTAAGAGTTGGGTTGCAGCAGATGATTACGGCATCAAAAGTGACGATATGTCTTTGACCTGCACGAAGGCTCTGACACAGTGTGACGAGGGGTATGTTATCACTCTCGATATAGCCCCAAAGAGTAGCGAGCGGGTGAGGATTGTGCTCTCGTCATTCGATAAAGAGTGGCTGACAGCCAATAGGTTTCGCTCCTCGACAGAGGTAGCCGACTATGCTCTGCGCAGTTGGGAGAGGTTGCGTGAGCAGACAGTTTTGTTTGATAAGGCTCTGCCGCAGACCGCAGACAAGGAGTTGAACGACTATATGCGTTGGTATATGACGGCAGGAGTGTCACTCACACGCCTTACGGCCGATGGCAAGGCTTTGACGCTGGGTTACTGCGAACTCAACCAGCGTGACTCGTTCTGGACCTCGTGGCTGCATCTGGTGTTATTTCCGCGCCTGGATTGGCAGATGATAGAGCAGAGTTATGCTCATATCTCGGCCGAGGGTAAGGTTCCTACCTGCATATACCCCATCATCGAGCGTCGTGATGACCTCGATATAAATCTCTTTTTATTGTTGCGCACAGCACGACACTACGCCTTTTATAATAATAGGGCCGAGGTCGAGGCTTTGTGGCCCTCGATGCGTAAGGTTATGGAGTGGGTTATATCGCGTGACTTCTCGGGTGAGGGGCTTCCCGAGCAGATATCGTTCTGGGGCGACTGGAAGGATGTGAACTATGTCGCCGAGCGTAAATATTCACCCTTTGTGGCGATGTTGTATCTGGCCTCATTGGAGCAGATGAGGCTCTTTGCCGAGGAGTTTGGTGACGAGAAGGCTGCCGAGATGTATGCCGCAGCCTACGAAAAGGGCTACGACAAACTTAACCGTCCGATAGCGGAGGGAGGCCTATGGAACGGCGATTACTACTGCCAGATTTGGAAGGATAACTCGGTCAAGGATTTGCTTTATCAGGACCAGATGGTGGGTGTGATGTATGGCGTGGTGCCGGAGGAGCGTGCCGAGCAGATTATAAAATCGCTCAATGAGCGTAATGCGTCGCCCTATGGCATAGCCAACTCCTCGCCATTTTTGGCAGGTGTTCGAGATAAGGAGGCCGAGTATCACAACGGCGGCGTGTGGCCCTGGGTATGTTTTATGGACGCGTGGGCGCGTATGCGTGCCGGACATAGCGAGGAGGGTGTGGCGTTGATAAAAAAGGTTGCGTGGGCCGATTTGGTGCGCTCGGGCGACTATGTGCCTAATGAACATCTGAACTCCATTACAGGTGCAAACCTCGGTTTTCCTATTCAGGGTTGGAACGCGGCACTGTTCGGTACGGTATATTTCAATCTTATGCACCCCGAGGCGAGATTTAAGATAAAAGAGCAAAGATAGTGAGATTAGAGAGTTTAGGGAAGTGCCTGAACTCTCTTTTGTATCTGCGTTAAATTCTCTAAACTCACTATTTAATAATCCCGAAAATTATTTACGATAATTTTTTACAAAAAAGTTTCCTTTTGGCAATAAAATATTGTACATTTGTTTCATATTAGAAATATTATGTACTTATGTCAAAAAAAGAGTTTAAGCGTTATCTTATAACTTCGGCACTGCCATACGCCAACGGCCCCGTACATATCGGTCACTTGGCGGGTGTTTATGTGCCCTCGGATATATATGCGCGCTATTTGCGCCTTAATGGTCACGATGTGATTTCTGTGTGCGGTAGCGACGAGCACGGTGTGCCCATCACTATCAAGGCTCGTAAGGAGGGTATCACACCACAGCAGGTGGTGGACCGCTATCACGAGATAATCAAGGATTCATTCCGCCGTCTGGGAATGTCGTTTGATATATATTCGCGCACATCGTCGCCCACACATCGTGTGACAGCGTCGGAGTTCTTCCGTCACCTCTACGACGAGGGTAAGTTCATCGAGCAGACATCGGAGCAGTTCTACGACGAGGAGGCACAGACATTCCTCGCCGACCGCTATATTATGGGTACTTGTCCTCATTGCCAGAATGAGCGTGCCTATGGCGACCAGTGCGAGAAATGTGGCTCGACACTCTCTCCCGACGAACTTATAAATCCTCACTCGACAGTATCGGGTGCGGTACCTGTGAAGCGTCAGACATCACACTGGTATCTGCCCCTGAACGAGTATGACGGCTTCCTGCGTGAGTGGATTTTGGAGGGACACAAGGAGTGGAAGTCGAATGTATATGGTCAGTGTAAGTCGTGGCTCGACCTTGGCTTGCAGCCGCGTGCCGTAAGCCGCGATTTGGATTGGGGTATCCCCGTTCCGGTCGAGGGTGCCGAGGGTAAGGTGTTGTATGTATGGTTTGATGCTCCTATCGGCTATATATCTGCTACAAAAGACCTTACACCCGATTGGGAGAAATATTGGAAGAGCGAGGATACCAAGATGGTGCATTTCATCGGTAAGGATAATATCGTATTCCACTGTATCGTTTTCCCCTCGATGTTGAAGGCGCACGGCGGCTATATCCTTCCGGAGAATGTGCCGGCAAACGAGTTTTTGAACTTGGAGGGCGATAAGATATCTACCTCGCAGGGTTGGGCTGTGTGGTTGCACGAGTATCTCGACGAGTTCCCCGGCAAGGAGGACGTGTTGCGATATGTGTTGTGTGCCAATGCTCCCGAGACCAAGGATAACGACTTCACTTGGAAGGATTATCAGGCTCGCAACAATAACGAGTTGGTTGCTATTTTGGGTAACTTCGTAAATCGTGCGCTGGTGCTCACTCAAAAATACTATAATGGGGCTGTTCCTGCGCTTGGAGACCTTACGGAGTATGACCGTGCCACCATCGAGGAGTTAAGCGGAATTAGAGGCTCTTTGGAGGCAAATATCGAGAGTTATCGTTTCCGCGAGGCATTGAAAGATGCTATGAACTTCGCGCGCATAGGTAATAAGTATCTGGCCGACACCGAGCCGTGGAAGGTTGTCAAGACCGACGCCGAGCGAGTGAAGACCATTTTGAATATTGCATTGCAGATTACGGCCAATGTGGCTGTGGCTATCGAACCTTTTATGCCTTTCACTGCCGAAAAGATACTTAAAATGTTGAATATCAATAAATTAGGTTGGCAGCGTTTGGGCGATATGGATTTGGTCGAGGCTGGTCACGTGATTGGTAAGCCCGAACTTCTGTTCGAGAAGATTGAGGACGATGTGATTGATGCTCAACTCAAAAAGTTGGAGGATATAAAGAAGGCCCGTGCTGCTGCTGCCGCTGCCGAGAATATTACCGAGCAGAAGGAGGAGTGTTCGTATGACGATTTCCAGAAGATGGATATACGCGTTTCGACAATCCTCGCCGCCGAGAAGGTTGCCAAGACCAAGAAACTGCTTAAACTGACGGTCGATACAGGTATCGATAAGCGTACCATCGTGTCGGGTATTGCCGAGCACTTCACACCCGAGGAACTCGTTGGTCGTCAGGTACTTGTGCTTGTAAATCTGGCTCCGCGCGAGTTGAAGGGTATCACCTCGAATGGTATGATTCTTATGGCCGAAGATGCTTCGGGTAAGTTGGAGTTGCTCGCTCCCGAGCATAAGACCAACAATGGAGCCATCGTAGGATAGAGCGAAAAACCTAAAACCTAAATAATAATAAAACTGCTGATAAATGAAAAACATTGAATGGAGTTCTCTGGGGTTTGACTATTACGGCTCCGATGTAAATGCTCGCGCTACGTTCAAGGACGGTAAGTGGAGTGAGTTGGAGTACACCTCCGACGAATATATTCAGATGCATATGTCAACCTCGTGTCTGCATTATGGTTTGGAGGCTTTCGAGGGATTGAAGGCTTTTCGTGGTGTAGATGGCAAGGTGCGTTTGTTCCGTGCTGACGAGAACGGCAAGCGTATGCAGGCGTCGGCTCGTAAGTTGTGTCTGCCTGAACCTCCTTTGGAGTTGTTCTTGGAGGCTTGTTATGAGGTGGTTAAGCGTAATATGGATTATGTTCCGCCCTATGAGTCAGGTGCGGCACTCTATCTCCGCCCCACCCTTATTGGTACCAAGGTTGGCTTGGGCGTGAAGGCCTCTCCCGATGCTATGTTGATAGTTTTTTGTTCGCCCGTAGGCCCATATTTCAAGGGTGGAATGAAGACCATCAAGGTTGTTATCGACCGCGACCAAGACCGTGCTGCTCCACGTGGAACAGGCGACGTGAAGGTGGGAGGTAACTATGCCGCCAGCATCAAATCGGGCCAGAAGGCTCACGGTTTGGGCTATGCCAATGTGCTGTATGTCGATGCCGCCGAGCATAATTATATCGAGGAGTGTGGTGCGGCCAACTTCTTCGGCATTAAGGACGGTACCTATGTGACACCTATTTCGCCTTCGATTTTGCCCTCTATTACCAATAAGAGCCTTCGTGTGTTGGCCGAGGATATGGGTTTGAAGGTCGAGCAGCGTCCTATTCCCGTGTCGGAGTTGGCTTCTTTCGAGGAGGCCGGTGCGTGCGGTACTGCGGCTGTGATTTCGCCTATTGAGTCGGTATTTGACCTCGATAATGGTACTTCGGTAAGTTATGGTAGCGAGGTTGGTAAGACTTGTATCGCGTTGTATAACCGCTTGCAGGATATTCAGTATGGTCGCGTCGAGGATAAGTTCGGCTGGACTGTGGTTGTAGAGTAATCCAGTTTTTATAGTGTTCCACGTGGAACAAATAGAAAATCCCGCCTTTTTGGGCGGGATTTTTTAATTCAAATTATCTTCCGAACTTAATCAACAGCACATTTATATCTGCCGGACTTACTCCCGGAATACGCGATGCCTGCCCTATCGTCTGCGGACGAATCTTCGTGAGTTTCTGGCGAGCCTCGATGGTCAGAGCGTTCATCGCCATAAAATCAAAACCTTCGGGAATGACGATATTTTCCAGACGATGCAACTTCTCGGCCAACAATTTCTCTCGCTCGATATAGCCCTTATACTTTATCTGTATCTCGGCTTGCTCCAAAACTTCGCTGTCGATACCCTGCTCGGTGACAAATTTTTTCAGACGAGGTAACTCCTCGGCCATATCCAAAAGTGAAAATTCGTTGCGCGCGATGAGCGAATATAACTTACTACCCTGCTTCAAAGGCTCAAAATTATGCGTTTTCAAATAGCCCTCAATTTCCGATATTTTGATGCTCTGCTCGTGCGCAAAAGAAATAAGCGAAAATACGCGTGATTTTTTTTCGACAAATTTTGCCCAATTTTTATCTGACACAAGACCAATTTCGCGTCCTTTTGGTGTTAAACGCAGGTCGGCATTATCTTGTCGGAGCAAAATGCGATACTCGGCACGTGAGGTAAACATACGATATGGCTCATCGACACCCTTTGTCACAAGGTCATCAATCAACACTCCTATATATGCCTCGTCACGCTGTAAGACCACCGGCTCGGCACCGTTCAGCCTGCGGTGGGCGTTGATGCCTGCCATAAGGCCCTGTGCCGCTGCCTCCTCGTAGCCCGTAGTACCATTTATCTGGCCCGCAAAGTACAGATTATCAACGAGTTTAGTCTCCAACGAGTGACGCAGTTGCGTCGGTGGGAAGTAGTCATATTCGATAGCATAGCCCGGGCGATAGACGTGTGCCTGCTCCAAGCCCCGGATTTTACGCAACGCGGCCAACTGTACCTCCTGTGGCAACGACGATGAAAAGCCGTTGATATAGTATTCGTTGGTGTTGCGGCCCTCGGGTTCGAGGAATAGTTGGTGCTGCTCCTTGTCGGCGAAGGTGCGTAACTTATCCTCAATGCTCGGGCAGTAACGCGGGCCTATGCCGTGAATGGTGCCGTTGAACAGCGGTGAGCGGTCGAAGCCCTCACGCAAGGTGGCGTGTACCTCCGGCGAGGTATATAACAAATAACAAGGCTTCTGCTCCGTAACAGCCTCTGTATCAGCCGAAAAAGAGAATTTCGATGGGTTTTCGTCACCCTCCTGAATCTCTAACTGTGAAAAATCTATCGTGCGGCCGTCGATACGCGCCGGCGTGCCGGTCTTCATACGGCCGGCCTCGAAGCCCATAGCCACCAACGACTCGGTAATGCCATACGATGCGGCATCGCCTGCCCTACCCCCCTCGGCACTCTGTGTGCCGCAGTGCATCAAGCCCCCAAGAAATGTTCCCGAGGTGAGGACTACGGCTTTGGCGTGGAACGTCACGCCCATACGTGTCGTAACTCCCACAATACGAGGCGTTTGCGCGGTGGTGTCGAATATCAGGTCATTGGCTGCATCTTGCCAGATGAAGAGGTTGTCGGTGTTCTCCAACTCCCTGCGCCACAGCAACGAAAACAGCTCCTTGTCGCACTGCGCACGAGGACTCCACATAGCGGCACCCTTCGAGCGGTTGAGCATACGGAACTGAATCGTGGAGCGGTCGGTTATGATGCCCATCTTTCCACCCAAAGCATCTATCTCTCTGACTATCTGACCTTTGGCAACTCCTCCAACTGCCGGATTACACGACATAGAAGCCATCTTCGTCATATCCATCGTCAAGAGCAGCGTGCGTGAGCCAAGACGTGCCGCAGCCGATGCCGCCTCGCACCCCGCGTGGCCGGCACCAACGACGATGATATCGTAGTCGTAGAGATTGCTATTTGGCTGATTACAAGACATATATGTTTAATTTTCTTGCTGTGTCATCTTGTCTAATATGGCCAGATATTTATCCTCCTTGCTGTGCATCTGTTTCTCGGCACGAGGTGTCTTATCCTTCTGTCCGCAGAGGTGCAACAGGCCGTGTACCACTACCCTGCGCATCTCCTGACGTGCCGTAGCACCATATATGCGGGCGTTGTCCTTGACGGTCTCCACGTCGATAAAGACATCTCCCGACACTATCCCACTACCCCGCCTATCGCTGTAATCGAAGGTGATGACATCGGTGAAATAGTCGTGTCCGATGAAGTCGATATTCATCTTGCGGTGAACCGCCGACGAGCAGAATATATAGGTAACATCGCCCAGCGTATAGCCCTCGGCCTCGGCAACGGAGCGCAACCATTTGGCTATAAGTCGTTTATCGCGCAGGCGATAGTTGCAATCATCTATGTAATATCTTACCATAGTTTATATTATTTCTTGCGGAAGCAGTCCGAGGCGCGCATCGTCTCCTTGGGGTTGGGCGAATAGATACCGAAGACAATCTTATATTCGGTAGCCATAGTCGTCAGATTAACTGCCGCACCAACCTCTCCCAACGTGCCGTTCTTTGCCACTTTTTGGCCCTTCTCGACGCTTACATCGTCGAGGTTGGCATAGGAGGTTATATATTCGCCGTGAGCCACAAAAACGTCGTATTTACCCGAGATGCGGTTGCGACGGATATCGACAACCTTACCCTCGTAGATGGAGCGCACTGCGGCACCCTCCTTACCGATGATTTCGGCCATATTTCCCTTATATTTGCGCACCGTACCACCCACAAGCGGCAGATTGAGGTTCGAGGTGGAGCGTGAGAACGACGCACCCTCCTTGTTACCCTTCGTGAGTTTGCGCAACTCGGCAATGGCGGCATCGAGCCTCTCCTCGGTCTCCATCTTCTCGCGCAGAGCCGCCTGCTCCTTCTTCGATAGTTGCGAGATGGTCTTCTTGGCCGACGACACATCTTGCTGTAAGCGCTTGCGCTGTGTCTCGGCACGACGCTTCTCTGCGTCAAGCGACGAGCGGCGCTCGGAGAGTGTCTGCTGCTGCTCCTCGATTGTGCGGTTGAGCGAGTCGATGCGCTGCATACGTGCCACGCGTAACTCGGCCACAGAGCGTATGTTGGCTATACGACGGGCGGCATCGGAGAAGTTTTCCGATGCGAGGATATAGGTCACATAGTTGTTCTGGCGGTGGTTGCGGTAGGCCTCGCGTACCATCTCGGCATAACGCTCCTGCTCGTGGGCAAGTTGCTCCTGCGACTGCTCCAAGCGTTTGTTGTTGAGCGATATATCCTCCTCGATAGCCGAAATCTGGCGCGAGGTACGCGTAAGAATCTGGTTGCGGGCGTTTATCTGGCGCGTGATGTTGCGCACACGCTGCTGCGTGGTGGATTTATCCTTCTTGATGCCCGCCAATGCCTTCTCGTCCTCGGCAACCTGACGCTCCAAATCCTCGATGATGCGTCGTTGCTTCTCGATACGGGCCTTGTCGTTCTGCGACTGTGATTGTGACTGCGCCATAGTGGGGTGGGGCATCGCCATCAGCAACACCACAACGCACAGCACTATGTAGGAGAGTCGTCTCATTATTTTTGTTTGATTTTTTGCAGTCGCTCCTCGATGCGCTCGGGCTCGGCACCCATCTCCAATGCCTTACGCCAATAGGTCTCGGCCATAAAGGTCTTGCCCAGCGCGTAGAGTATATCGCCGTAGTGCAGAGGCAGTTCGGGGCTGTTGGTACGGTCGAGCGAGAGAGCCTGACGCATATATTTCTGTGCCTCCTCGTCGCTACCCATAAGGTGCAAAATCCACGCATAGGTATCGAGGTAGGTGGCGTTGTTCTTGTCGAGGTTTATCGAGCGTGACGACATAGCGAGCGCACGCTCCAAGTCGCGCTCCTCTTCCGAGAGGAAGTAGGCGTAGTTGTTGAGTACGGCGGCATTGTCGGCATAGAGCACCAGCGACTTTTCGTAGGCCTCGTAGCATCGTTGCATAGCCTTCTTGGCACTTATGCGAAGGGGGTAGAGCGGGGTAGTTTTGGTCGTATGCCTCTTTATAAGGCTGTCCAGCAGAGCCTTCTCCTCGGCCGAGAGGTTGCTCTGCTCAAAATTCTTGCTCTGCTGCTTGGCGACCTTCAACAAGGCCTTGTTCTTCTCTCGTTTCTCCACCTCCTCGGCTATCTGATGATAGGTGTCGCCGATGAAGCCAAAAATCTCACCTCGCATAGTGTCGGAGGTGGCATAGGTCATAGCCTCGTCGAAGGTATCGACGGCACCCTGCAAGTCGCCCTTGATATATTGACGATTGGCCTTGCGGATATAGAGAACGGGGTTTTGGGGGAAGAGACGCACGGCGCGTGCAACATACATATCGACCGAGTCGGTATGCTGTAAATACTCCTCCATATCGATAACGGCCATATAGTAGTCCAACTGCGGAGGCTCGTCGCCGAGGTGTGACTTAAACAAGTCGAGAGCCGAATCGATATATCCTCCTGCGACAAGATGCTCGCCATAGGCATCGACGATGCGCTTGTCGGTGGGGTGGAGTATGGCCAATGTGGCGGCGAGAGTGCCTACCGAGAAGTAGTTGTCGCGGTAGAACTCTCGGTTGCTCATAAAGAGTTCCAACATCTGCAACTTCTTCTGCAAGGGGTACTCCTTCATACGGAAGAGCGTGGCCGTAAGGTTCATATAGGCCTGAATCTTACGCTTACGGAACATATAGTCGGCATAGGAGGTCAGGGCCTCGATGTTGGTCGTGTCCATCTGGTAGGCCTGCTGCAATGTGGCCTGTGCCAGCGAGTCACGCTCGGTGGCAGCATAGGTCATACCCAACGCCACTACGGCCGACTGGTCGTAGGGTGCCGCCTCGACAGCCTGACGTGCCTCCTCGATGGCTCGGTCGTGCTGCGATGTCGAGATGAGAAGGTGTCGCTTCAACTCGGTCAGCGGAGCCATCTTTCCCAATCGCATATCGGCCGAATCCAAAATGGCAATGGCCGAGTAGGGTTGCTCACGACGCTGATAGAGCAGTGCCAAAATACGGTAGTTGTCGGGATTTTTGCTATCCATCTTGACCAGTCGTTGGTAGATGGGCAGAGCCTCGTCAAGACGATTGGCGTAGATTAGGTTGTGGGCATATAGTCCTGTGTACCAAGTATTTGTGGTGTCACTAATATATGCCTTGCGGGCCAACTCCACACCGCGTTCGTCGCCTTGTGACTGATAAATAGATGCTACCTGAAACAGTGCCGGCGCATAGGTCGAGTCGTCGGCCAAAACCTCGTCGAAGAGTTGTAATGCCGAGGCGGTATCACGCTCAATGGTCAGACGTTTCACCGCCTCGGTGTATTTATAGGTTGTGCGCAGGCTGTCGGGAATTGTCAGGCGATATTTCGCCGTCGTGTCACTTGCCTGCGTGCTGTTTTCTGCCGACACCTTAACCACCGACACAGCCTCAGAGGCGATGCCCGAGAGGAACATCACCACCATTGCCAACGAGGCAAACAGTGTGTATCGGCGCTGGGTGGTCAAAAAATCGTGTTTAATAAATATTTATTACTTCTTCAACAGGGGGTTCAATAGGAGGATATGGATATATTATACTTTCAGAGGAATCAAGAATAAAGTTCTTTTCTATACAATGCTTTTCGTTGCGTACGGCCACCCATATCTTTTGATGTTTTGTATCAAGTCTGGGGATACTTAATGTCGTAGAGATGCCGCACGCACACATTGGTATAGCCTGGTGTATTTCATCAGCTAATTCGAAAATCTCCTCTGCGGTGTACTCCACGTCCTGGCCTGTGGCGTTGTTCAACTCGCATACAAAGACGGCATACTCCTTGCAGTGATGGTTAAAAGCAAGACAATAGTTACCATACTTGTTGTAAGGATAACCATCAAAATTATAATGAGAGGTGTTTCCTATTGCTCCGGTTATGGAAAACCAAGGCATAGTACTCTCCTCGACAATCGCACTCTTTACAGCATAACCGTCGTCATTGCGTACAGCAGCCCAAAATCTTTGTTGCTTATAGGTTCTCAATATACTTTCCGTATTAGATACACCGCATATACGTATAGCGCCAGTAGGTTTTATCTCGTCGGCCAACTCGAAAATCTCCTCTGCGGTGTACTCCTCTTCGATATCGTTGCTCACAAATGTGCAAAATTCGTTGCCATTATAGAACACCAAACCGAAGTTGCCGTAGGAACAAGAAGGAGTATTCGGAAACAAATGGTGATCTCCCATTTCAATCAACTCAAATTCGGGCAATTCGAGTTCTTTGTTGTCGTTATCCTCGCTACAACCCACCATCAATAGGGCCAGCAAAGCCCAACTCAAAAATGCAAGTTTTTTCATGGTTCGATAAATTTAGTTTGTTTGGATTTTATCCTTGTTTACTATAATGGGTTTAAAACATAGAAATTTTTTTGTTTAATATCATCGTCATCATCGGTATGGCCGATTGCTCCGATAGTGTAATAATCTGTAAGATAATAATCTCCGTTACGAATAGCAATCCAAATTCTTTGAGTATTCTCGGTTCTGGGTATTTCAATAGGAATGGCACTGCAAAATGTACACTCCATAATATTTGCTTCCTGGACATTGTCTGCCAATTCAAAAATATCCGTTGCGGAATAGAATTTGTCGGTGTCTTCGGTTACAATCCAACAATATTCTTGGCAATTGTAATAACCAAAACTCATATACTTGTTTAACTCTGTGTTGTATTCTAAACTGTCCCAGTTTACTGCGCTATTCCAACCGGGTCTTATAATCAGATAAGGATATCCCCAAAGAGTAGTTGTGGCTGTTGCTATTTGCTCTTTGCCGTTCGCACCCTTTGCTCTAACAACGATAGAGTAGGTTGAGCCATTGGTCAAATAAAAGAACCTATTGAGTCTTTTGCCATATTCGTCGATGGCTTTTAGGCTAATTGTAATTGGTGTTGTGATTTTTGGCATTGAAAAAGAGTCGCCATAAAGACTTTTACTACTATCTCGTAATGTGTAAAAATCCCCAAAATCGAGGATATCTTCGTAAGAGAACTGCTCTGGATCATAAATCACATACGATGCACTTACAGCATTTTCGACATAAAATGTAAAGGAAATATCTGTTGAAATGGGATCTGCTTCACCCGCTACTTCTATTTTGAGAGGTAATGAGATGCTCACATCATCGGAATCGGATTCATCTTGTACTCCTATGGAATCCTCGCTACAACCCACCATCAATAGGGCCAGCAAAGCCCAACTCAAAAATGCAAGTTTTTTCATGGTTCGATAAAAACATTAAGTTCGTTTAAAAATTTTTGTAGTCAGTTTTGTCGGAAATGTGTTCTGAAAGGGTTGTTGAACTAATAACCGACTTTTTTATCAGTTTTTGGGTTGTAGGTGTCCTTTATTTAGCAAAAAATCAGCCCGTTACAGTGCGCTGTCGAATTGGTGGAGGAAGCGTACGTCGTTCTCGAAGTAGAGGCGCAAATCCTTAACGCCATACTTCAACATAGCGATACGCTCAACACCCATACCAAAGGCGAAGCCCGAGTACTTCTTCGAGTCTATGCCGCTGGCCTCCAAGACATTGGGGTCAACCATACCGCAACCCATAATCTCCAACCAGCCGGTGCCCTTACATACATTACAGCCCTTGCCGCCGCACAGGTTGCACGACACATCGACCTCGGCACTTGGCTCGGTGAAGGGGAAATACGACGGACGCATACGGATAGTGGCCGTCTCGCCGAAGAGTTCCTTGGCGAAGTAGAGAATAGACTGCTTCATATCGGCAAACGACACATTCTCGTCGATATACAATCCCTCAACCTGATGGAAAATACAGTGTGCGCGATACGAGATAGCCTCGTTACGGAACACGCGGCCCGGGCAGACGATGCGGATAGGGGGCTTCTGATGCTCCATAGCACGCACCTGAATCGAAGAGGTGTGGGTGCGCAACAGCAAGTCCTTGACATTAGGCTCGTTAGAGGCTTTCTCAACGAAGAAAGTATCCTGCATATCGCGTGCGGGGTGCGAGAGAGGGAAGTTCAAGGCAGAGAATACGTGCCAATCGTCCTCAATCTCGGGGCCCTCGGCTACGGTGTAACCCAAGCGCGAGAAAATCTCGACAATCTGATTCTTGACAATAGAGATGGGGTGGCGTGTGCCATCGGCCGCAGCAGCACCCGGACGAGTCATATCCTCGACCGCCACAGCCTTCTGGGCCGCAGCGTCCTGCAACTGCTCCTTCAACTCATTAACATGCTGTGTAGCAGCCTGTTTCAAGGCGTTAATCTTCTGACCGAGTTCGCGTTTTAACTCGGGTGCTACCGTCTTGAACTCCTCCATAAGGGCGTTGAGTTCACCCTTCTTGCCGAGAACCTTGATGCGGAACTCCTCGACCTCCGCAGCCGCCTTGGGAGCGAACTCCTCGACACGCTTCAATAAATCGTTAATCTTGTCAATCATCTCTATTTTGTTTTTTTGTTTATTTTCGATATTTTTGTGCATTACAGTATATATAACGGACAAAGTTACTAAAAAATATGAAATCGGTTCGCATTTTTTCGCTAATAATTTTGGCACTCGTGCTTCTGTCACCCGCGGTGGTGGCACAGCAGGTGGTGGACCGTGCTGTCGAACAGGGCGATGCAACGGTCGCAAAAGAGCCTTATTCGCTGCCCGACACGCTACGCCCGATAGAGGGTAGGGTAGGTCTGGTGTTGGCCGGAGGAGGTGCAAAAGGACTCTATCACATAGGCGTTATTCGTGCCTTGGAGGAGAACAATATACCCATCGACTATGTGTCGGGAACATCTATGGGAGCCATTGTGGCGGCCCTCTACGCCTCGGGTTATACCACCGACGAGATGACGGCGATAGTGACCTCGGGAGCCGTCGAGCAGTGGGTGTCGGGGCAGATTGACGATAAGTATCGTTTCCACTTCAACGAGCGAGTAGAGAAGCCGGCGATGTTGTCGGTATATGCCGAGGTGAAGTACGACTCGTTGAAGGGTAAAAATACCGCTGCGGTGCGTCTGCCGCACTCGTTTGTGAGTACGGCGCAGATAGATATGGCGTTGGTGGAGTTGTTTTCGGCGGCGACGGTGGCCTGCGATGGCAACTTCGACAACCTGATGGTGCCGTTCCGTTGTATCGCTACCGATATGAACCGCCACGAGGCTGTCGAGATGCGAGATGGTGACCTCTCGTTTGCTGTGCGTGCCTCGATGGCATATCCTGCGTTGTTCCGTCCTGTGACCGACGACGAGGGTAGGGTATTGGTCGATGGCGGGTGTTACGATAACTTCCCGTGGCAGATTTTGGATAAGGATTTCCGGCCCGACTTTCTCATTGGCTCTCAATGTCTTGACGCCATTAAGCCGGTGACGGCCGACTCGCGTTTGGAGAAGCAGATTATGGCCCTTGTGACCATTCCTACCGACTACTCTCTGCCCGCCGAGCGAGGCTTAATCGTCAGCCGCAATGTCGAGACGGGGTTGCTGGATTTTGATTCGGGAGAGCAGACTATCGCTATGGGTTATGCCGACGCTATGGAACGTATGGAGGAGTTGCAGGTGCGTCTTACTTCGCGCCGCGAGAGTGCCGAGGTGGAGCGCAGGCGTGAGGCATTTCGTGATAAGCAGCCGGAGTTGAACTTCGGTGAAGGCTCAATCTCGGGTGTGCGTCCCCGTGCCGAGAAATATGCCACTACCTTCCTGAATTTCAAGACACAACAAGGTGACACGACCTTACGACAGCAGGTATCTATGCAGCAGATGCGTGACCGCTACTACTCGTTGATGGCTACCGGCGACTTTGATGTGCGCTCGTTCCCCGAGGTGCGCTACGATAGTGTGCATAATGATTTTGCCGTACGCTTCGACTTGGCCGAGAAGCCGCAGTTGCGTTTCTCGATAGGCGGAAACCTCTCTTCGACGGTCTATAATCAGGTATATTTAGGGCTGAACTACCTCTCGACGGGTCGTACGGCGCAGTCGGCATATTTAGATGTGGCGCTCGGCCCCGCCTCGACCATTGCACAGGCCGGAGGTCGAACACTCTTCCTCGGCCGGACACCTATGTATCTCGACTATTCGTTGCAGTTTGCTCGTCGTTCCACGTTGCGTGGGTCGTTTGGTAATGTCACACCCGCACGTGGTGACTTTGCGGTGCGTAATACCGAGCCTTTCCTCTCGGTGGCCTACGGTGTGGCCACCTCGCGCAAGAGTATCTTGGATTTGGGTGCAAATGCCGGCTATCACTTCATATCGTATAAGGCGGGCTACGACGACCCCGATGTGGCACATACGCACGACCGCTTTCGTTTTGTGGCCTCGCGTCTGCGTTTCCAGCATAGCACGCTCGACAAAGCGATATATCCTACGCGCGGAAACCGTTTCTCGGCCTCGGTTATAGGTGTCGTGGGGCGCGATAAGTGGGAGAATGAGACTCTCTACGCCGAGCATCGATGGGCCTCGGCCTCGCGTGGCTGGCTGGGTGCCAAGGTCGAGTGGGAGCACTACCCGAGCAACTGGAAGAAGTTGTGGTTCTCGATAGGCTACTCGTTGGAGGCGGTATATACCAACCACCCGATATTCGGTAATAGCCGAGCGACGATAATTACCGCACCGCGTTACTCGCCACTGCCACACGCCAAGATGATTTTTATGCCGCAGTTCTATGCCAACCGTTATGCTGCGGCGGGTGTTATGCCGACATTCTCGCTTATGAAGAATTTTTATCTGCGAGGCGGTTTTTATGCTATGTTGCGTGACCCGTTGGTGGCTGACGAGTATATGTATTATATGGCCGATGTGTCGTTTGTATATCACACACGCATAGGTGCTGTGTCACTCTCGGTGACCAAGTACGACCTGAAAACGTGGGATAACTGCTTCGTGACCTTTAACTTCGGATATCCTATCTTCGGCAAACGAGGACTGTATTATTAGAGAAGAGAAAAGATGAAAGAGCAAAGGGACTGTCTAACAAGTCTGATTTTTACGATTTCACCCCCGCCAGAAGTGTGTCTGACGGGGGCGATTTTTATTTTTTAGGACTTGTTAGACAGGCCCTTTTATCTTCCCGATTACAAAAAAACTGCCTCCCGTAGTGGGGAAGCAGTCTTTTGTGTCAATATAAGAGGGGGCATTTAACGCACCTCAACCATAGCATAGGGGCAATAAACGTGGATACCCGACTCGCTTACCAGATGCTCAATCTTGCCATACTCCTCCATAAGACGGCCCATCTCGCTCTGTGAGCGGATAGCACTGCGCACCTTAACATTCAGCGACTTCAAGATAGCGGCAAAGCCCTCGACCTCGTCGGTCCACTCCACGATGCGGTAATCCTCGCCCAAAGCAGCCTTATCGATAGCGATAGCGATAGCCGCCTTGATGCCGCCACAAGTATCTACCAAGCCAATCTGCTGTGCTTGTGAGCCCATCCATACGCGGCCCTCGGCAATCTCCAATACCTTCTCCAAAGGCAGGTTACGGCCCTCGGCCACGAGCGATGTGAAGCGTCCATATACGCGGTCAACACCTCGCATAACAGCCTTATACTCTGTGTTATCCAACGGCTCGATGCCACTGCCCATATCGGCGTGAGCATTGGTCTTAACACCGTCGAAGGTGATGCCCAGATGCCTCTCCAAAGCGGGACCGATGGTCGGCATCATACCAAATACTCCGATTGAGCCTGTAAGAGTCATCTTGTCGGCAACGATAGCGTCGGCGGGAGCCGAGATATAGTAACCACCACTTGCGGCATACTCGCCCATAGAGATAACGATAGGCTTCTTCTCCTGCAAGAGTTTCATCTCGCGCCAGATGATATCCGATGCCAAAGCACTACCGCCCGGAGAATTTACTCTCACAACGACAGCCTTCACCTCGTCGTCCTCGGCTACATCTTTGATGGTCTGGGCAAGGGTGTTGCCGTAAATCATATCGTCGCTGCCCTCGCCATCGACAATCTGACCGTTGGCATAGACGATAGCCACCTGCGGAGCAGAGAGTTTCTTGGTATCGGGTGTGAGCGATGCGATATATTGGCTCATATCGACAAACGAGAAATCCTCGCTGACATACTCTGTTTCAAGGAGTTTCACAACCTGGTCAGAGTAGAGCATACTATCTACCAACTTATGCTCAACGGCCTCCTCGGGCAATACAACCGAGAGGTTGTCGGCCATAGCGTTCAACTCCTCGACAGAAAGGTTGCGGGCCTTCGATACCGTTGTGGTAACCTCCTCCCACATAGCATCTACCATCGACTGCATCTGTGCGCGGTTGGCAGGTGACATCTCCTTCAAGAAATAGGGCTCTACGGCACTCTTATACTTGCAGGCTGTGGGGCGCAAAATCTCAACCTTCACGCCCAACTTATCAATCAAACCCTTGAAGAAGGTGGTGGTAGCGGCCGCACCGGTCCAAGAGAATGAGCCCTCGGGGTGAATATAAACCTTGTCGGCAACAGAACTGAAATAGTACTGCCACTGCGAGTAGGTGTCGTGGTGGGCGATGACGAACTTACCGCTCTGCTTGAACTCCTCAACGGCAGCGCGTACCTCCTCCAAGATGGTGGCACTCATAGCGAGGCCCTCACCCATAATATAGATACCCTTGATGCGGTCGTCACTCTTGGCGGCGTCCAATGCCTGCAACACATTGTAGAGCGTCATCGACGATGTAGAACTCATTGTGGCGAAGTCGAAGCCTGCAAACGGGTCCTTCAACGGAGCATCGGTAACGGGCAGACTGAGGTTAATCTTCAAAATGCCCTCCTCGGGAATGGGAGCAACGCCCTCGCCCGAGATTGAGCCCATTGATGACAATACACCAATCCACATTATCATCTTCACCAAGCCTCCCACTACAACGGCGAGCAGTGCGGCACCGAAAATCTTACCAAAAGTAATCTTCTTCTTACCCTTGCCGGCCGGTTTTGCTTTGGCGGCGGGTTGCGGCTCTACGGGTTGTGATTTGGGTTGTGCCTCGGCGGGCTGTACCTCTGCTGTGGGCTGCACCTCGACAACCTCAGCCTCGATGTTTTTGTTCTCTTCCATAATGCAATATGTATTTAATAGTTTTCTTCTGCATCTAATTAGTCGCTTGCAGGTGGCGATTTACTACACAAATTTTTATGTTTCTTACACAAAATTACAAAAAAATAGTGAAACAGGTACTATTTCGGAGCGTTATACAACAAAAAAGCCCGACACCAAGGTCGGGCACACGGGTTAAACAACGAATTGTTTATAACACCTTACTCTGTGAGGAACAACTCCTGCAAGTAGCAATCTATGTAGTAGAGGTCGGCCTCGCCACAGATGACTTCCAAGTACATAAGTCGCTCATCATCAGAGATTTGGTCATCAAATTTTGTACAGTCAATATCCTCCATAGGCAGCCGTGTTAAGTCTGTTAATGTGTGAATTTCACTATAACAACGGCCGGCGTGTGGCTTTTATTGTCGCTCCGACAAAAAAATCCGAAAAAATTATGAAAGAATGACGTTATTCTCCTTGATTAACTTTCGCAGGTTAATCAACGCATAGCGCATACGGCCCAAGGCGGTATTGATGCTCACGCCCGTCTGGTCGGCTATCTCCTGAAAACTCAATCCTGCATAGTAACGCAACTGCACAACCTCGCGCTGCTCGTCGGGAAGCATCTTGACCATACGTCGTACATCGGCCTCAATCTGCTCCTTCACCATATTATCCTCGATGGTAGGCTCGGCAAAGCGCAAAGTACCCAATACGTTGTAGCCGGCGTCACTCTCATTTACCGTGCGCGCACTCTTCTGCTGGCGGAAATAGTCCAACACGCGATTGTGTGCTATGCGAAGCACCCACGAAAGGAATTTGCCGTTATCCGAGTAGCGGTCCTCGTCGATGAAACGTACGGCCTTGATGAAGGTCTCTTGAAGGATATCGTCTGCGACATCTACATCTTTGACCATCATACGGATATAGTCACGCACACGGCGTGAATAACGTTCGATAAGTTGTGAAATGGCATTGCAATCGCCCGCACGATAGTTATTAAGCAATACACGGTCACTTAAAACTTGTGTGTTCATACTCTTCTCCTTTCTTTACTAAAATGTAGTGTTCAAGAGTAGAAATTTTCTTATAGGCGTTGCGTTTTTAGAGTTAATAATTCATTGTTTCTGGGTGCAAGATAGCAACTTTTTTTTATTCTGCAAAATTTCCAAACTCTTCCCACCCGGCCTGTGAAGGGTGAATCGTCCAGACAATGCAAATGAAATGCCCAAAAATGGCGGTGAAACGGACAATTTTATTTTTTCTTATATTTTGTTGCTGTCGGGAGGTCGAAATCTCACGCTTTTTTCATTATATTTGTGTAAACAATAAACACCGCCCATTATGAAGCAGACAAAAAAGGTATTACCAATCGTGGAGCGCGACGAGTGGCTTACGCCTGTGGCAGAGGCTGTTGCCGAGCGACATAACCGTTATTTGGCCCGTATGGAGGCAATCGAGCAGCAGGCCGGCTCGATAGTCGATTATGCCAATGGTCATCACTTCTACGGCTGGCAGTGGGACGATACGCTGTCGGGTTGGTGGTTCCGCGAGTGGTTGCCCGAGGCTTACGATGTCTTCATCTTCGGCGACTTCAACTCGTGGCAACGCACACAACTGCGTCTGGATAAGGGCGAGAATGGCGTGTGGAGCATCTTCCTGCCCGAGGCGATGTATGGCCACCTGTTACAACACGGCTCACTCTATAAACTTCACGTTCACGGTAAGAATGGCTGGCACGACCGTATTCCGGCCTATGCCAAGCGTGTGGTGCAGGACGACGCCACGAAGAACTATACGGCGCAATTCTGGGTGGAACAACCCTTCGAGTGGCACGATGCGAAGTTCAATATCTCGAAGGCGGGTAATCTGCTTATATATGAGGCGCACGTGGGTATGGCGCAAGAGAAGGAGGGCGTAGGTACCTATAACGAATTTACCGAGAATGTGCTGCCACGCATCAAAAAGGCGGGCTATAATGCCGTGCAACTTATGGCCATAGCCGAACACCCCTACTACGGCTCGTTTGGCTATCACGTGGCAAATTTCTTCGCTCCCTCGTCACGCTTCGGCACACCCGAGGAGTTGAAACACCTCATCGACACAGCCCACTCGATGGGCATAGCCGTCATTATGGATTTGGTGCACGCCCACTATGTGAAGAACTTCAACGAGGGTATTGCCTCGCTCGACGGCTCCGACCACCACTACTCAAAGCGGGGCGAAGCAGGCTACCAAAAGTATTGGGACTCAATGATTTTCGACTATGGCAAGGGTGGTGTGGAACACTTCCTTCTCTCGAACGTGAAATATTGGTTGGAGGAGTATCATTTCGACGGCTACCGCTTCGATGGCGTTACGTCGATGCTCTACCACCACCGCGGATATATCGACTTCGACGCACGCGAAAAATTCTTCGACGAGGGTGTCGATTTGGACGCTGTGACCTATCTCACGCTGGCTAACCGCTTGGTGCACGACCTTAATCCCAAGGCTGTGACCATCGCCGAAGATGTGAGCGGTATGCCGGGCAGTTGCTCGAAGATTGAAGATGGCGGTATGGGCTTCGACTATCGTCTGGGTATGGCTATCCCCGACTTCTGGATTAAGATGCTGAAAGATACGCCCGACGAGGATTGGAACATCTGGGAGATGTGGAGCGTGCTGACAAATCGTCTGCCCGAGGTCAAGACGGTGGCCTATGCCGAGTCGCACGACCAAGCGCTGGTGGGCGATAAGACCATTGCTTTCCGCCTGCTGGATAAGTTGATGTACGACTCTATGGACCGCAAGACCGAGAGTATGGTAGTCGATAGAGGTATGGCTCTGCATAAGATGATACGCCTCATAACCATCACTACGGGCGGTGAGGCATACCTTAATTTTATGGGTAACGAGTTCGGCCACCCCGAGTGGATTGACTTCCCGCGCGAAGGTAATGGCTGGTCGTATGCGCACGCACGCCGCCAGTGGTCATTGGCCGATAGCAAGGAGTTGCGCTATGCCTACCTCGCGGCCTTCGATAAGGAGATGATACGTCTGGTGAAGAGTGAGAAGATTTTGGCCGACGGCTATCCCTATAACCTGTTGATGGACGAACATAACAAGACGATGGTCTATTCGCACCGCGACCTTATTTTCGTCATCAATTGGCACCCGACAGCCTCTATTCCCGACTATGAGTTGCCCGTGCACGAGGCAGGAAAGTATGTGTCGGTACTCTCGACCGACGAGGCGCGTTTTGGTGGCTTGAAACGCCAGACGAAGGGAGCGGAGTACTTCACCTATAACTTTGAGTGTGAAGATGGCAGCGTTCAACCCCGCCTGCGTATCTATAACACCTCGCGTACGGCGCTGGTGCTGAAAAAGGTGAAAGAGTAAATAAAAGATAAAAGATGAACCGACGCTGCGGAGCGAGAGCAGAGAGTGCTTGCACACTATGCCG
>CAZQMC010000033.1:0-23155 GCA_964594305.1 uncultured Alistipes sp.
CCGGTAAGGTAACCGTCAACTTCCGCGCAGCTTGGGGTACCTCGGATAACGCAGTACCTTATGGCAAGGTGGCTGATCCTAAGCAGACTTTGCTCTTGCACTGGGAGTCAATGTTCAACGATAACTACTATCACGATGGTTTCTCTAAGGCTGACGCTGCTGCAAAGGCATCTGCTGAGGTTGTTGAGAAGTTGATTAAGCCCACATCTGCTGGTACATTCGTTTCTCCTTTCGATTCAACAGGTATCGCAAAGGAGGATTGGGTATTGTGGAGCGAGGATAAGGGCGCTTACATCAACCCAGCGTTGAAGTATGTTTGGAACGAGGAAGACTGGGATTACTACGGAACTGCTTACAATCGTAAACTCCGTCAAGATTACGGCGTTGACGTGAGTGGTGCTTCTGGGGACGGTAAGACTCGTTACTATGTATCAGGTGGTTTCTTGAATGATGGTGGTTACCTCTTCAACCAGTACTACAAGCGTTATACTTTCCGTGCTAACGTTGATTCAGAGGTTAACAAGTGGCTTACTATCGGTGGTAGCGTGGCTTACACTTACTATCGTCAGAATGTGAAGGGTGGTAACCGTGTATTGGCTTACAACAACTCCTTGTCTTCTCCTTACTATCGTAATGAGGACAATACCGATTGGGTATATTCAGAGAAGACAGGTAAGCGTATGTGGGACCAGGCTTACTATACAAAGGCTTGGTTTGGCTACGCTCCTTTCCACGATGCATTGGGTGACTACTGGGATAACGAGGATGACTATTCATTCAACAGCCTTGACGGTCATATGGTTACTGCTCGTTACTATATGGATTTCAAGTTGCCTTTCGGTATCAAGTTCAAGACCAGCGTTAACCTCGACTCTAACGTAGGTAACTCTTACACATACGGTTCTGCAATCCACGGTGGTAGTCAGCGTGCTCCTTGGGGCCTTGCAGTAACAAGTTCTGGTGGTGATGCTTCACGCTCTTCTAATGAGACTTTGTCTGTAACTTGGAACAACGTCTTGAATTGGGAGCACACTTGGGGCGACCACACTCTCGGTTTGATGCTCGGTCATGAGATGTACACATACACTAATTTCTATCAGTATGGTTATGGTGCAGGTATCATGTCACAGGGTAAGTTGGAGTTGGCTAACACTACTCGCGACTGGTATTCATACTCTTCTAGTGATGAATACGCTTTGGTTTCTATGTTTGCTAAGTTGGATTACAACTACGCTAACAAGTATTACCTCTCTGGTTCATTCCGTCGTGATGGTTCTTCTCGTTTCCACCCCGATAGCCGTTGGGGTAACTTCTTCTCAGTAGGTGCTTCTTGGAGAATCTCTCAGGAGGGCTTCGCTCAGGACGCTGACTGGTTGGATAACGCTGTATTGCGTGCTTCTTACGGTACCTCTGGTAACGATAAGTTGATTCCTCGTGAGTCTAACGGTAAGGCAGGTAGCGAGATTTTGTACGCATACCAGGGTCTTTATGGTCCCGAGACATTGTTCGGTAATGCAGGTTTGATGCCTTCAACTGCTCCTACTCCTGATCTTGTATGGGAGAAGAACAAGTTGTTCAATGTTGCTTTGGACTTCACTGTAATTAAGGATATTACTGCTACTATCGAGTGGTACACTCGTGAGTCTGAGGACTTGCTCTACTATCGTTCTAAGGCGTTGTCTTCAACTATGGGTGATGTTACAGGTATGAATACCAACATCGGTACTTTGCGTAACAGCGGTTTCGAGTTCACTTTGGGCGCTACTGCTCTTCGTGCTCGCGACTTCAAGTGGAACATCGATTTCAACCTCTCTACTTTGAAGAATGAGGTGGTTGACCTTCCTTCGGGTGACTTCTGGTGGGCTAACACCGTTGCACAGTACCGTATGGAAGAGGGTGGTTCATTGTATGACATCTGGGCTCCTCACACTGTTGGTGTAAGCAAGGAGACCGGTGAGATGCAGTACTCTTACGTTAAGGAGGACGGCACAACCGGTATCACTACTGACCGTGCATTGGTAGCAGGTGATAAGAAGCACTGGAAGAAGGTTGGTACATCATTGCCTAAGGTTTATGGTTCTTTGACCAACACCTTCAACTACAAGGGCTTCGACCTTTCATTCATGTTCTACTACTCACTCGGTTCTGTATTGTACGACTACCAGTACAACGAGAAGGGCCGTTTGTCAGGTGCTTTGTCACCTTATATCGACGTATTTGAGAATCGTTGGCAGAACCCCGGCGACGATGCCGACTTCCCACGTTTGTCTAAAGCATATTGGAGTGAGTACATGGGCTACAACGATTTCTATGTATATAAGAACAACTTCCTCCGTCTTCGTAACTTGACATTCGGTTACACCGTTCCTGCCAAGTTGACCAAGAAGATCGGTATTCAGAAGTTGCGTGTATACTTCTCTGGTGATAACCTCTGGACAATTGGTGACGCCAAGAAGCGTTATGTAGATCCCGAGCAGTCAGGTATCTCTGGTAACAACTACAACGGTAACTCAGAGACCGATAGCGGTATCCAGGGTGCACGTCGTATCTATATGGGTGGTATCCAGCTTACTTTCTAACATTAAAACAAAATTGAATTATGAAAATGTTATATAAATCAATGAAATATGCCGTAGCCCTTATCGGTGCAGCGGTGATTTCGGTCGGCTGTGAGGACTTCTTGACGACAAATCCTTCTACTGATATTTCTGATGTCGATGTAGAGGCTTCAACTGAGACATTGAATATGGCTTTGATTTCAGCGTACAGCCACTTCTTGTTCGGTTCTCATACTGGCGATAACGGTGACCGTGTATATGCAGGTATCCCCGGTTTCCAGATGTACTACGATTTGCGTGGTACCGATATTATGTGTGGTAACAACATGGGTGGTTCACAGTGCTCTTCTACTCAGTTTGCAAAGGATGTAACTCAGACTGATGGTTCTTATGCAAAGACTTTCTGGATTTGGGGTTACAAACTTATCAACCTCTGTAATGTAATTATCGATTCTTGCGAGACTGCTAATGGTACAGAGCAGGATAAGGCTGAGTTGGTTGGTCAGGCAAAGGCTATGCGTGCCGTTGCTTATTTCCACCTTATCCTTAACTACCAGAATACTTACGCTCTTGCTAAGAATGAGCGTGGTGTTATTCTCCGCCTTCATAAGGACAATCCCGAGGCTATGGGTTTCTCTACTGTAGAGCAGATTTATCAGCAGATTTTGACTGACTTGAACGACGCTTTGGTTGCTCTTGATGGTTTCGATGGTGAGGCTTCTTGGAAGATTAACACAGACGTAATCAACGGTTATTTGGCTCGTGTATATCAGTGTATGGGTAATTGGGACAAGGCTTATGAGCACGCTAACGCGGTTTATAGCAAGTATCCCAATCTTATGACTGAAGAGCAGTGGACTGGTGGTTTCGACGATCAGGCTGATGTTGAGGAGGTATTTTGGTCTATCACTTACGATGCTAACAACAACCTCGGTGGTGGTACTCAGTACAACTTCTGGTTCAACTATGACCCAGGTTTTGGCGAGACTGCTAACGATGTTCACGCTGTAACAGGTAAGGCTAGCATCTACAAGTTTATGAACTTCTTCGCTACTCCCGAGTATGTTGCTTTGTTCGACGAGAATGACTACCGTGGTGGTAAGAAGTTGACTGCTGCCGAGGCTGAGGCACAGTTCAAGAGTGGTGACACTTGGAACTGGACTGCTTATGACGCAGCCGTTCAGGGTGTAAACTTCTGGCAGCGTGCTTTGAATTCAACAGAGATGTTGAAGCATAAGTGGGCTTACAACAAGTGGAAGCACTATGGTAACGATGCAGGTCAGACTTTGCCTACTATTCCTTTGATGCGTAGTTCTGAGATGTTGCTTATCATGGCCGAGGCTGCTATGAACGGTGCTCAGTCAGAGAAGACCGCCAAGGAGTTGCTTAACACATTGCAGGAGGCTCGTGGCGCCGTTCTTACCGATGCAACCGAGGACGAAATCTGGAAGGAGCGTCGTCGTGAGTTGTTGGGTGAGGGTGTAACAGGTATGTACGACTTGCTCCGCTTGAAGAAGGGTATCACTCGTGTCATCGAGTCTGAGGCTAATCCTTCAGAGTGGATTCTCACTAACGTTCAGCAGTTCCCCGACTACTCTGCAGGTGTAACACAGGTTACTCTTCCCGCAAATGACTACCGTTTCATTTGCCAGATTCCTACTGTTGAGTTCCAGGAGAACGATGCAATCAACATTGATACAGATCAGAACCCATTCGGTTCGGATAGATAATCTGTTGAGCAATTAGCGATTGCAATTTGATAGGTATGTCGGCGCTTCGGTGCCGACATACTTTTTTTGTACTTGATATTTTTTTTGCATATTTATTCCTGGTTGATTTTGATATATCGTCTTTTTGCGATATATTTGCGGAGTATTAGACGCAAAATGACGCATTTATGAATAACCGTTTCTTCTATTTTAAGCGATTTTATTTTTACCGTGAGAACGGTCAGGGCGTCGTATGCTAATATGAAAATGCATATATCAACGATTTAATCCTGACCTAAACGCTGTTTTGGTTGGGATTTTTTAATTTTTAACAGAGAGAGAGCAAGATATGCAGAAGATTGCCATTCAAGGATACGAGGGGTGTTTCCACCACATTGCAGCAATTGACTATTTCGGTCGCAACATAGAGATTTTGCCGTGCGATACGTTCCGCGCCGTCGCTTCGGCCGTAAAGCGTGGCGAGGCTGATATGGGACTTATGGCCATCGAGAACTCGATAGCCGGCTCGATTATTCCCAATTACAGCATCTTGCAAGATGAAAATCTGCAAGTGGCAGGCGAGGTTTATCAGCCAATAAAGCAAAATCTTATGGTGCTGCCCGATGTTGAGTTAGAGGATATCAAAGAGGTTGAGTCGCACTCTATGGCACTGTTGCAATGTGTCGATTATCTGGATAACCACACTTGGAAACTCATCGAATCGGAGGATACGGCACTCAGTGCCAAGCATATAGCCGAGAAAGGCTTGCGTCATACTGCGGCCATTGCAAGTGAACTTGCTGCCGAGATGTATGGTCTTAAAATCATTGCTCCGGAGATAAACACCATCAAAAGCAACTACACCCGTTTTGTCGTGTTGAAGCGTTATGACCACGACATTGCCCCCGATGCCAACAAAGCATCACTCTACTTCAAGACCAATCACGAAGAGGGGTCATTGCTCCGAGCATTGAGCAAATTAGATGGTATCAACCTCTCGAAGTTGCAATCTTATCCCATTCCGAGTGAGCCGTGGCACTATCTTTTTCATATCGACTTGGAGTTCGGCTGTCTGGACGACTACATTCGCAATCTTGACAGATTACACGAGGCTACCGAGGAGATACACGTCTATGGCGTATATCGCAGTGGCAACAAATTATAAAGCGAGGAATTATAAACAGCGAAAATATCAACAAATAAATATAATCAGAGGACTATGGCAAAGGTAGAGATTGCTCCATCGCATCGTATGGACTGCATTAAGGAGTATTACTTTTCAAAGAAAAATCGTGAGATAGCGGAGTTACGTAAGGCCGGACGCGATATTATCGGCTTGGGTATCGGCAGCCCCGATATGCCACCGGCACAGGCTGTCATCGACCGCCTCAACAAGGAGGCGCAACGCCCTGACACACACGCATATCAACCATACAACGGCAGCGATTTGTTGCGTCAAGCCTATGCCGATTGGTACGAGAAGTGGTATGATGTAAAACTGAACCCCAAATCGGAGGTATTGCCTTTGCTCGGCTCAAAAGAGGGTATTATGCATATCTGTATGGCCTTCCTTGACGAGGGCGACAAGGTATTGGTTCCCAATCCGGGTTATCCCACCTATCGTGCTGCCGTCACTTTGGCCGGAGGTGAGGTTGTGGAGTATCGCTTAAATGCCGCCAATGGTTTTTATCCCGACTTCGAGGAGATTGAAAAGGAGGATTTGAGCCACGTGAAACTGATGTTTGTAAATTACCCCAATATGCCGACAGGAACGCACCCGACAGTAGAGTTATTCGAGCGATTGGTGGAGTTTGCCGGCAAACACAACATTTTGCTGATACACGACAATCCATACAGTTTCGTGCGTAACAACTTGCAGTTGAGTATCCTCGCTATCCCAGGAGCGAAGGATGTCGCTATCGAGATGAATTCTACAAGTAAGGGCCACTCTATGGCCGGTTGGCGTGTAGGAGTTGTGGCAGGTCGTGCCGACATCATAAGCGACATCTTGCGCTTTAAGTCAAATATGGATTCGGGTATGTTCTATCCCGTGCAGGCCGCTGCTGCCGAGGCTTTGGCGTTGGGCAATGAGTGGTTTGATGAACTAAATGCGACATATTACGCTCGTGAGGCTCGTGGCTATGAGTTGCTTGATGCTCTGGGTTGTCACTACGCCAAAGGTCAGGCCGGCCTGTTTGTCTGGGCGGCTATTCCCGAGGATTTCGAGGGCGACTGCTTCGCATTCTCGGATAAGGTTCTCGACGAGTGTGATGTGTTTATCACTCCGGGCGGTATTTTCGGTAGCGAAGGTGAGAAATATATCCGCATCTCGCTTTGTATGCCCGAGGAGCGTTTGGCCGAGGCTGCCGAGCGTGTAAAAAGCAGATTTGTAAAATAATAACTCTCGACAGATGACAGCAACGGTTATAGGCTTGGGCCTTATTGGCGGCTCATTTGCATTGAGCCTGAAAGATAAGGGTATCTGCTCGCAGGTGATGGGTATCGAGCAGTCGGAGAAGAGTGCCCGCAAGGCTCTCGATTTAGGGTTGGTCGATAGCATTGTCACTCTCGACGAGGCTCTCGACAAGAGCGACCTTATTGTCTTGGCTACACCCGTAGATGTAATACCTGTGATGGCCACCAAAATCCTTAATCGCATACGTCCCGACCAGATTCTTATGGATATGGGCTCTACGAAGCAGGAGTTGTGCGAGGTGGTGATGATGCACCCCAATCGAGGCCGTCTTGTAGCCACACACCCTATGTGGGGTACCGAGAATAGCGGTCCCGAGGCTGCCGAGCGTAATGCTTTTAAGGGCCGTACGGTGGTCATTTGTGAGAAGGAGGCCTCCGACGCCGATGCACTGAAAGTCGTCGAGGAGATATATCGCTTGCTCGAAATGCCTACGCGTTATATGTCGGCCGAGGAGCAGGATACACACTGTGCCTATGTATCTCACATATCGCACATTACATCATTCGCTCTGGCTCTTACGGTTTTGGAGAAGGAGCGTGAGGAGGAGCATATCTTCGACCTTGCGGGTGGTGGTTTCGAGAGTACGGTGCGTCTGGCGAAGAGTCTTCCGCAGACGTGGGCACCCATATTTTTGGGCAACAAATATAATGTATTAGATGTCTTGCGTGAGCATATTCATCAATTACAGATTTTACGCCGAATGATTGAGCGTGACGACCGGGAAGGATTGATTGAGGCGATGCAAAAAGCCAACAAAATCAGAGAGATACTTAAATAGCGGATAGTCGTAAGATTGCTATTGAACATTGATATTAAGATATAAATTTTTGCTATTATGGGAAAATTCAAACTTGGGGCAAAACGTCCTCTTATCATCGCCGGACCTTGTAGTGCCGAGACCAAGGAGCAGACCATCGAAACAGCGATGCAGTTGGCTCGTTCAGGTCGTGTCGATGTTATTCGTGCTGGTGTGTGGAAGCCCCGCACCAACCCCGGTACATTCGAAGGCATAGGCGAGATAGGATTGGAGTGGTTGAACGAGGTAAAGCAGGCTACGGGATTACCCATCGCTGTCGAGGTTGCCAACCGCACACACGTCGAGATTGCTTTGAAGCACGGTGTGGATATGTTGTGGATTGGTGCTCGTACCACCGTTTCGCCATTTGCCGTTCAGGAGATTGCCGAGAGCCTGCATGACAATAAAGATGTGGCAATACTTATCAAAAACCCGATGACTCCCGATATCGGGCTGTGGGCAGGAGCCGTAAACCGCCTTGTTAATGAGGGCGTACCTATCGAAAATATAGGCTTGATACATCGCGGTTTTTCATATTTCGGTCATAGCAAATATCGTAATCCGCCTATGTGGCATATGATTTTCGAGATGCGCAGTCGCTTCCCCGATATGCTGATGATTTGTGACCCGTCGCACATCTGCGGTTGTCGTCCTCTGCTCTATGGCATTTCGCAACAGGCAGCCGACCTCTGCTACGACGGTCTTATCATCGAGAGCCACAACAATCCCGACAAGGCGTGGAGTGACGCATCGCAGCAGGTGACGCCACAGGATTGCATAACGCTTATCGACAATGTTATGTGGCGTGCCAAGACGGCTAACGACCCCGAGTTTAACAGCGAACTAAATGTCTGTCGTCAGCAGATTGACCAGATTGACTCCGAGTTATTCGAACTTTTGAGTGAGCGTATGCGCACCGCCGAGAAGATTGGTCAGATCAAGAAGGCGAACAATGTAGCCATTTTGCAGAGCAATCGTTGGGAGGATATCTGCCGTCGTATGTTGTCGATGACGCGAGGTATGGGCCTGAGCGAAGAGTTTGTCCGCACCATTTTGGAGGCTATCCACTTGGAGAGTATCTCTCGTCAGAATGATGTTATGAACAACAAATAATGCGTTAAAATATCAATATAGAGAGTCGATTTCGGGTGAAATCGACTTTTTATATATACTTAATTTTCATTCCGAGCCTCAACCGATGGTGTATATATGAAAAAATACACTAACTTTGTGTGATTATAGGTATGGATAAAATTTTTACATACGAGGGTGTGCGACTGCACTACACCGATAAGGGTGAAGGGCAGGCGGTGTTGCTGTTGCACGGCTGGGGCTGTGATGGCAATATCTTCGGCGCGGCCAAGGCGTGGGCCGAGGAGCATTTCCGCACCATTGCCGTAGATTTCGCAGGCTTTGGCCAAAGTGACGAGCCACACGAGGTATGGGGCGTAGAGCAATACACTCGCTCGATTGAGGCCCTCGTCAGGCACGAAGGCATAGAGAATCCTATCCTTATAGGCCACTCTTTCGGAGGTCGTGTGTCGATAGTTTTTGCTTCGCGCAACAAGGTATGCAAAACTATTCTCACCGATGCCGCAGGCGTAAAGCCCAAGCGTAGTTTGAAGTATTACTTCAAGGTATATTCTTTCAAGGCGATGAAACGACTTGCCCCCATTTTGTTGGGCAGAAAGCGTGCGCAGGAGTGGATAGATAGACGCAGAGCAAAGAGTGGCTCTTCGGATTATAATAACGCCTCGCCTATGATGCGAGCCATACTATCGAAGGTCGTGAATGAGGATTTGTGCCATTTGATGCCCAAGATTCAGGCTCCGACTTTGCTGTTTTGGGGCGAGATGGACACCGCAACGCCACTCCGTGACGCGAAGAAGATGGAACGATTGATTCCCGATTCGGGATTGGTGACCGTTGCAGGTGCGGGACATTTCGCTTTTTTGGAAAATATGCCGCTCTTTTTGAAGGTCTTGGAGAGTTTTTTGAATAAGGAAATGACAAAATAGGATATGTTGATTGAGTACATTATATTCTGGCCGATATATGCCCTGTTGTGGGCTGCCGTAGTGCGCTACGATGTGCAGATGTTCCAGCACAACTCATATCGTACAGAGCGTTATGCGCGTTGGTTTATAGGTGGGCACAAACATATTCGCAGTATCATAATTCTCGCCTTGGCGGTGGTGCTCTTTTTCCGCAATCCCATAATCTTGGGCCTCTCAACCGCCCTTATGTTATGGCTTGCCGTAAGTGAGTTCCGCTCAAAGTATAAGGTGCCGATTGTGATGACGATGCGAGTAAAGCGACTACTGCTGACCTCGCTGCTGACAACCCTCGCCGCACTGTATCTGGTGTGGGCATTTATTCCTCATCTTTTGGCGAGCGTGGCTCTGCTATTGCTTGTTTTGCCGATAGTTATGCTCGCGGCAAACCTCATAAACAAACCCATCGAGGCAGCCATATCTCGCTGGTACTACAACGATGCCAAGCGTATCCTTCGCTCGATGCCCGACCTTACGATTATCGGTATTACGGGCAGTTTCGGCAAAACCTCGACCAAGAACTATCTTCATCGTATTCTCTCCGAGCGATATAATGTGCTGATGACCCCCGGTAATTTCAATACCACGCTGGGCGTTGTGCGTACCATCAGAGAGCAACTTAAACCCTATCATCAGGTATTCATCGTCGAGATGGGAGCAAAGCAGACGGGCGACATCAAGGAGATTTGCGATTTGGTGCCCCCCGAGATAGGTATCGTTACGGCTGTGGGCGAGATGCACCTCGAAACATTCCACTCGGTGGATAATATCTTTGCGACGAAGTTCGAGTTGATAGATGCTCTGCCCACGAATGGTATGGGCGTGATAAACCTCGACTCGGAGCATATAGCCTCACGCATCGGTCACCATCACAGCCACGCCAATATCATATCGTATGGCGTACATAACCACAATGCCGACTATCGTGCTGCCAACATCGCCTATGCCACATCGCAGACCTCGTTCGATGTCGATTTCAGGGGCGATATTCGCGACGGTTATGCTACTCATTTGGCAGGTCGTGGTAACATATTGAACCTCTTGGCGGCCATTGCCGTAGCCGACAAATTGGGCGTATCGGAGGCGTTGCAAAAGCGTGCCATACGCCAAATCGAGCAGATAGAGCATCGTTTGAGCATCAAGCGCATAGCAGGTGGTGTTACGATTTTAGATGATGCCTACAACTCAAACCCTGCCGGCGCACAGATGGCATTGGAGGTGTTGCGTCACTTCGAGCGTGGAACGGCGGGCCGCAGGATTGTCATCACACCCGGATTTGTGGAGTTGGGCGATAGGCAGGAGACACTCAATCAGGAGTTGGGCCGTCAGGCTGCCGAGGCGTGCGACATCGCGATTGTAGTAAATAAGACAAATCGTGAAGCCCTGTTGAGTGGCTTACGCAACGGCGGACTTCCGGAGGAGTCTATTGTCGTTGTCGATACGCTGAATGATGCCCTACTGAAATTACAGCAGACCTTGCGTGCGGGCGATGTCGTACTCTACGAGAATGACCTCCCCGACTCGTTCAAATAACCCAAGATAAGTAATAAACGAAAAACCGATATAAGAAAAATGAAGAGCAAAATCAATGTAGGAGTAATCTTTGGTGGTCGTTCTGTTGAGAACGAGATTTCGGTCTTGACCGCTTTGCAGGCAATAAACGCTATCGACACAGAGAAATATAGCGTAACTCCCATATATATTTCAAAACAGGGTCGCTGGTATACGGGCAAAGCCTTGACCGATAGCAGCAACTATCGCCATATGGACAGTTTGTTGGCATCGTGTGATGAGGTATATCTACGCCCCACATATGGCGACAACAATCTCTATAAGGTAAACAAGCCGCTAATCAGCTACTTCAAGCAGATGTTCAACATTAGTAAAGATGAGATTGCCGCAACACTCGATGTCATCTTGCCTGCTTTGCACGGTACAAACTGCGAGGACGGCTCGTTCCAGGGCGTGATTGAGATGACCGGAATACCCTACGCAGGTTGCAATGTCTTGGCATCGGCAAACGGTATGGACAAAATCACGATGAAGATGATACTCAAAGAGAGCGGTATCCCCGTAATCGACTATACTTGGTTCTGCGACAAGGAGTGGTACGACAATCAGACGGCCGTAGCCGAAAAGGTTGAGGCGAAGTTGGGTTACCCCGTCATTGTAAAGCCTGCCGACTCGGGCTCGAGCGTAGGCATTACGGCCGTACACAACCGCGAGGAGTTGATTGAGGCGGTGGATAACGCAGCCTCTTATTCGAAGCGTATCATCGTCGAGCATCTTGTCAAGCAACTCAAAGAGATTAACTGCTCGGTTTTGGGCAACTACTACGATTGCGAGGCTTCGGTCTGCGAGGCTCCAATCCGCAGTAGCGAGATTTTGAGTTATGCCGACAAATACTTGGGTGGCGCAAGAGGCGGTGCAAAAGGTGGCGCGAAGGGCGGCGTAAAGCAGTCGGAGGGTATGCGCTCTACGCTGCGTGAGATACCGGCCATTCTGCCCGACGAGGTTACTGCCTTTATCCGCCGTACGGCTGTCGAGACATTCAAGGCCTTGAACTGCGACGGCGTGTCGCGCATCGACTTTATGATTGACGAGGCCGACGGCAATATTTATGTCAATGAGATAAACACAATCCCCGGCTCGCTGTCGTTCTATTTATGGGAGGCTTCGGGCGTATCATTCCCCAGCCTTGTACAACGCTTGATTGATATCGCCTTCCAGCGTAAGCGTGACTCGGCAACCAAGGTGACAAGTTACAAGGAGAACATCTTTAACTATACCGTTTCGGGTGCCGGCACGAAAGGCGCGAAGGGTGCCAAAGGTGCAAAAGGTGCGAAAGGTGCGAAACTCTAACATCAACCAAATATTAACCTGTAAAAACACAAAGACAATGAAACGAGGACTACTACTCATCATTCTTGCCTTGTTTGCTATGCAGGCATCGGCTCAGATTATCAGCAAGTCCGGACCGACATTCAAAGTAGGACTTAAAGTGGGTGTGAATTATCACTCCAACGATTTCATAGGCGAGAAAGTGACGTTCTATGATATCAAACCCGGCACAGGATTTACAGCCGGAGTACAGGCCGACCTTAAATGGCGTCGCTTTGGTATTCACCCCGAGTTGCTGTACTCATATATTGCAATGGAGTCGGAGGTGCCGCAAGCCATATATAAATCTAATGTGAAGGTCAGCCAAATCGACCTGCCGATATTGGCGCAGTACGAAGTATTGGGCTTTTTGAGTTTTCAGGTAGGCCCTACCTTCGCCCTCTATACCGGTACAGGAGGTAAATGCAGCATCTGGGACGATGCCAAGAATGCCATCACTGCGGATTGGGATTTCAAACGCCCACCCGTAGGTATTGCCGCAGGTGTCGATGCCCGCATCTGGAAGTTTAATGTCGCCGCACGCTACTACAAATATTTCGGCAAGGGCGAGTTCGACGGCATAGCCTCGGGCAAAAGCAAGATGAAAGGTTTCCAGTTCACTCTCGGATATTATTTCTAAAAAAGATTTTATATATTTGCAATAAATATATAGAATTATAGAATTACATACATAACTCAATCGCTGTCGAATCACCACCTCGTAATGCTAACGGGTTATATCAATTCTTGTTGGGATTATTGTGCCAAATAGGGCGCAGATTTCCCATATAGAATTGTGGCTTGTGGTGAGCCAAGACAGCGTATGGCGATAGTCTGCGCTTCTTTTATTGGTCAAGGTTGTGCAGCGAACGCACCATTTAGGATAATTGCATTAACCTTTAATAAATGTATAACTATGAAACAGATTCTCTTATTGGCACTTGCCGCAATGGCAACGACAACCATCTGGGCACAGACTCCCGAATGGCAGCGACAAGTTGAGCGCCTTGACAAAGAGGCAGACGAACTCTACGAAAAGAAGCAGTGGAAGAAGTTGGTGGCCAACCAAAAACAGTATCATAAAATAATTATGGCGCAACCCGACTCGGTGCGTATGAGTTATCTATATGATACTGACCTTGGAGGCAATTTTTACTATAATTTAGCGTGCTGGCAGACACTTACCGGCGACAAAAAAGGAGCACTAAACACCTTTGAATACTACACCGACCGCGTGATTGATAAGGAAGAAATTAACCTTACGAATATAAATGCCGACAGCGACCTCGATGCCATACGCAAAGAGCCTCGCTTCAAGGCTTGTATGGAACGCCTGACTGTGTGGGGCGACTACAAGCAGAAGTTGAAAAATGCAAAACAGTATTACCGAGGTTTAGTCCCCGACGGCATCAAATTCCGCTATATGTCACCCAATAATCCGGACTTGGTGCGTCTGCGTGAAAAATTTAATTTAGATAGTGTAGCAGGTGCCGGCGATGAGATTTCAAAAATCAAAAACCTCTTGCATTGGGTACATAACATAGTACGACACGACGGCTCATCATACAATCCCGAGGTAAAAAACACCATCGCGATGGTTGAACTCTGCCAAAAGGAGAATCGTGGTGTGAATTGCCGTATGATGGCACAAATGCTGACCGAAGTATATTTGGCTATGGGCTTTAAGGCGCGTTTTGTAACCTGTCTGCCACACGATTTGGTCAGCGACTGTCATGTCATTACTACGGTTTATAGTTGCACGCTCGACAAGTGGCTCTGGGTAGACCCCACATTCGAAGCCTATGTTATGGACGAAAATGGGCAGATGCTGTCTATTGCCGAGGTGCGTGAACGCATACGCACTGATAAGCCGCTCAAAATCAACGATAATGCCAATTGGAACAATCGTTCAAAGCAAACCAAAGAGTATTACATCGACCGCTATATGGCAAAGAATTTATACTACTTGCAGTGTATGGAGCAGGCAAGGTTCAATGCTGAAACAGTCATCGAAGGCCAAACATATCGCTACATTACACTGATGCCATACGACGAGATAAACTCCGAGTCGAGTGCTGTCGGTTGGCATAATTTACGAGTTTGTGATGACGAATGGTTCTGGCAATCGCCATATGAGGAGTAGGAGGAGAAAGATAGAAATATCGTCATTCCACATTTGGGTAAGGTAATGATTTCCAAGTTTGCATAAGTTTCCATTACCCAAATGATTGGAATCTACCGCTTAATTTTTCACCTTGCGGATTGGGAATTATCGGGTATCAGGGAGGTTGTTATTCCCCAAAGGAAGTTTCCAATCAATTATGTAATAGAAGGTTATCTGTATCAGTATGCTGTTATATCTGCATAATTGTAGGATAACAGATTAAATGCCTATAAAAAAGTCGCAGACTTTTTTATAGGCATTACTCTTTGCTCTTTGTTCTTTGCTCTTTTATCTCGCATTATAGGCCTCCAAGGCCTTGGCGAGAATTCGAAGCGCGCGTTGTAAATCCTCCTTATTAAGCACATAGGCTATACGCACCTCGTTTTTGCCTTTGTCGGGCTCCATATAGAATCCCGAGGCGGGAGCCAGCATAATGGTTTCTCCTTCGTACTCGAAGTCCGACAAACACCACGCGCAAAACTTATCACTATCGTCGATAGGCAGGCTCGCAACCGTATAGAACGCTCCCATAGGTATAGGTGAATAGACTCCGGGGATTTTATTCAGGCCATCAATCAGACAGTTACGACGCTCGATATACTCCTCGTAGGTGTGGATAGAGTACTCTCTGGGGGCATCTATCGACGCCTCGGCGATAATCTGGCCGATAAGTGGCGGGCTGAGGCGTGCCTGACAGAATTTCATCACAGCATCGCGCACCTTACGATTCTTCGTAATGAGTGCGCCGATACGGATGCCGCACTCCGAATAACGCTTCGACACCGAGTCAATCAGCACGACATTCTGTTCGATACCCTCCAAGTGGCAGGCCGAGATATATGGCGAGCCGGTATAGATAAACTCACGATATACCTCGTCGGAGAAGAGGAAGAGGTCGTATTTCTTGACCAAATCGCGTATGCGGTTCATCTCCTTGCGGGTATAGAGGTAGCCCGTAGGGTTATTGGGGTTACAGATAAGTATTCCTCGTGTGCGTTCGTTTATCAACGCCTCAAACTGCTCAACCTTGGGCAAGGCAAAGCCCTCCTCGATAGATGATGAGACGGTACGGATAACCGCACCTGCCGAGATGGCAAAGGCCATATAGTTGGCATAGGCAGGCTCGGGCACGATAATCTCGTCGCCCGGGTTAAGGCACGACATAAAGGCAAACAGCACAGCCTCCGAGCCTCCGGCCGTAATGAGGATATCGTCGGGCGAGAGTTTGATTTGGTATTGGTCGTAATAGCCCACCAACTTCTCCCTGAGCGACAGGAAACCGTCGCTGGGACTATACTCCAACACCTTCAAATCAATAGTTTTCAGAGCGTCGAGTCCCTCCTGCGGTGTAGGCAGGTCGGGCTGACCGATATTAAGATGATAGACCTTGACACCTCGTGCCTTGGCTGCATCGGCCAAAGGAACTAACTTACGGATAGGTGACGAGGGCATCAATTCTGCTCGTTGTGAAATATTTGGCATAATATCTACATTATTTAAGTTTTATCATTCAACACACTCCTTAAAATCCTACCCAAAGAGGAGTGATTTCTTGCCGACACATCTAATCGTCGGCGTATGGCTGCTATCCACTCGGCATCACATCTTATGGCATAATGCAACAAATAATATGTCCCCCACGTCAAGATAAGTGCCGATAGCACAACACACAAAATCTGCATCTCGGCCGAGAGGTCTGCGGCAACGCAACCACTCCATACTGCCACACAACACACTCCGGCCAAGACCAGCGAACAGGCGACAGCACGATGTGTCATTCCCAGCGACAGCAATATATGATGCAGATGTCGCTTGTCGGGCCGAAAAGGCGAGTGCCCATCTGCGATGCGCGAGAGCATCACGCGCAGTGTGTCGCACACAGGGACAGAGAGCGTCGCAAAGGCGAAGGCTATGAGATTACCCGTATGGGGTGCTGCCTCGCTTTGTATTATGCGTATGGCAAAGAGTGAGCATAGAAAACCCAGCACCAAAGAACCCCCATCGCCGAGAAACATCTTATATTTTCGGCCATACATATTATGCAGCACAAATGGTGTCAAAGCACCAAGCATAGCAAAGGCCATAACGGCATAGGAGTTATCGCCCACAGCAAAAAAATGTACCCCGAAAAACAACGATGTCATCATCACATAGAGCGCACACAACCCATCAACGCCATCTATCAGATTTATGGCATTGACTATGCCGACCGTAGCAAAAACGGTCAGCGTTACCGCTACGCCGCGAGGTAGATAATATATGCCCCACACGCCCGACAGAGTATCGACACAAATATCGGCAGGCAAGACCATCAGCAACACGACAAAACATTGCAGAGCAAATTTTGCAAAGGGGCTGAAATCCAGAATATCGTCACCGACACCAATGTAGAGCATAATCACAAGGGCAATAATTATCTCGGCCGGCAAATCAAACGACGGCAGACAACAACCCGTAAGCCCGACGCCGAACAATATACCGCAGAGAATACCCACGCCACCCAACATCGGCACAGGCGTTTTATTTACCTTGCGGACATTTGGCCTATCGACAAGGCGTTTGCTCTGCGCAATCCTGACAAGCGACGGATGCACAACCACGACGACCAGCATCGCCACTAACATCGGCAACAAAGCGGCGTATATGATACTTTGACTCATAACTCTTGATTTATGGTAGGCATATATTCCGCATTGCTCGCCATAGCCTCTTTCGGCAGAAATCTTAACAAAGAGCGATAGCCGGTAATATCGGCTATGGTAGGAATCGTCAGAGCGGCACAAGAGCCGACGACAAATCCGACTACCACAAAGGTAGTAATAATTATCAATCTGCGAGGCTTATTTTTACGAAAAGGTACAGACACAGGGCTTACAACGGTCAAGACAGGCATCGTTTCACGAACTTTTATCTTCGCCTGCTCCATCTGCATCGCAAGTTCATTGTAGATATTGAGCGCCAACGAGTACTCGGCATCGAGATTCTCCAACTCCGAGAGTGCCGCATATCGTGTGGTATTATGATTCATATCGCGAAATGTCGCTCGGCGCGATTGAGCCACCTCGAAGCGATGACGGGCATCGTAATATTGCTCGGTAATGAAGTCCAGATTTGACTGCACTTTTTCGATTCTCATACTCGTAATATAGCGTTGCAACTGCCCAAAAGCCGCCTCCACGACCTCGGCCGCCACCAATGGCTCGGGCATAAGGGCTGTAATTATCACGAGGCCCGAATCTTTATTAAGGTTAAGAGTGATGCGCTCGTGCAACTCTCTCAATGCCGCATAATCGACCTCGGAAACCACATCAAAGCCAAGATGTGAGATAGTGTCAGGCGTTATTTCATATCGGGTATTTCGCCCCTTGACGATATAATCAAGCAGTGTAACAGGCTCGGCATATCGTTCGGAGTGGATTTTTGTCTGCAACAGTTCTTTGCCAAAGCGCACGCTGTAAAATATATTCTCATAGAGATATGGCGAGAGCATATTCTCCTCACTTACATCTTTGAGATTTATGCCCGCCAATGCCGCTAACGACGACATACGCGTAAGCGTTGTGGAGGGTGTCGCCTGCGGAACGAACTCGCACGAAGCCTCATACTCCTTATGCAGCACAAATGCCACCACACAACCAATCACCATAAAGACGATTGTCACACACACTATCAATCGACGGCACAACCATAATCGACGCAGTTGATAGACCAAATCTATCTCCGCTTCATCTTGCTCATTTCGCATAGTAATCTATTTATTTGCTATGTTGATGGCCGACATAACCACTGCGGCCGTTGATGCCGAGGTGGATATCACGCCCGCAATATCGGCCCAGCGCAGAGGCGTGGCAGGAGATTTCGAGGGTACGATGATAACCGAGCCGGGGCGAATTTTTGTCGATAGACCTCCCTCCACCATTCCATTCATATATATAACAAAGGCTCGTCGCTTGCGGGCACGATTGGCAAATCCTCCTGCTGCATTTATATAATATTTCAGCCGTCGTCCCTCTTTATATGTGACGGAATTGGGATATAACACAGCCCCCATAACCCTCACCGTACCGTTATATTTCGGCACAGCAATTAAATCGCCGTCACGCAACACCACATCGGCATCGGAGCCGGGGTGAGCCAATGCTTCGGCCAAATTTATCCCCACAGGGTAGAGTGACGACAGATTTACGCCGGCCATCTCGACCGAATCTCGACCTCCACTCCTCTGTATATCAATCAATTTTTGCAGAGCGTCGCTCTGTGCCCTCTCCTCGTCTGTCATCTTTCGCAACAGGTATGCACCCTCGACAAATGCACTCGATGTCGGCTGTCCGGCCTCGGCAATGACCTCCGACAGTCGCATATTGCGACGCAACAGAGGATACCTTCCGGCAAAAGCCACCTCGCCCTCGACGGTAACGCTACTCTGTGTGATATAGACAGGTGACCGACGCACAAATACTTGGTCGAAAGGTCGCAGGCGGAATTCTCTATCGGTAATGGATAAATCGTCACTTATGTTGATTACAAAAATCTCGAATAACTGCTCTTGCGTTTTAAGACTTGTCGGTTGCTTTATGCGTCGAGTGACTATCACATTGGCCGTCGATGCCGACTCCAATAATCCTCCTGAGGCCACTATCAAATCCTCAACACTCATATTCTCGGCATACGGATAATCTCCCGACCTACCCACCGAGCCATATATACCCACACTGTACTCCTGATGCACATCATCGATTGATGATACGGCCAGCAAATCATTGGGCTGTAACAATATATCCTCGCCCTTGCCACTCATAAGAGCCTCTAAATCTATCGACAACAGTTCCGGCATAAGTCCCTCGCCCTCACGATAGAGCAAGGCTCGTTGTCTGAAAGCATCTTCACGCAGGCCATCGGCACGATGAAGTAAATCCTTTACGGTTTGCACATCATCATCTATGGCATAAAATCCTTCGCGGCAGACGGCACCACGCACCTCGACACGATTTTCGTAGCGGTTGATGCCTCCTCCCACGCTTATCGAGTCGCCATCGGCAAGCACGAATGAGTCGAAATCATCACTGCCGACGGTATAGGTTTTACTCCTATCACCTTGTCGTCGCACGATATTTACCCTTTGACGATTTGCCTCGCCCAAAAAATCGCCTGCAAAACGGATAGCGTCGGATAGCGACTCGCCCCGACGCATCTCATAGAGCATAGGTCGCTTGACCTTCCCGACAACATCTACCAAGCAGTCGAAAGTCGGCACAACTATCAAATCGCCATCTTGCAGGGCCACATCTTGGTCTTGACGGCCCGACAGGATATACTTGTAGCCATCTGCTTCGGCCACCTGCCGCCCATCGCGGTAGAGGCGAATGGAGCGCATAGAGCCTATATCGCTCACACCTCCGGCAGAGTAAAGTGCGTGAAAGAGTGTCGCCAGCGATGGCAGGGTGTAGGTGCCCGGCATAGCGACCTCGCCCAACACATCAACCTTTATGCTGCGAATACGTCCCAACGATAGCATCATCTTAACCGAGCCGTCGGCAAGGCCCTCATAGAGGTTACTCAATGAGTGTTTTAGCCGCTTCTCGGCATCTTTTATCGTAAGACCTGCAACATATACGGGGCCTATGCCCTCCAATACGACACACCCTTCTGTCGAGAGTTCCTCGCGCAAAGAGTGTTGAGCATCACCCCATAGGTCGATTATAATCTCGTCGCCGGGCCCTAAAACATAATTCGCAGGCGTCGCAATATTCAGATTAGGATAGAACGTAAGTGCTTCGCCGTTGAAGATATTATGACCGAATATGGGCCGTTTATCTTCCGTCGCGGTCGTTATAGCGGCCCTTGTTACGGCCGACCTATCGACAGCATATTCCGCTCTGTCGGGAAGTGGATTTTCCGATAAATTTTCCTGATTGGATTCAGCAGTAGAAGACTTGGGGGCATAACTTCGCTGACGGCTTCTTCCTTGTTGATTGATTTCGGCGGCCGATACACTCTCCGTAATACCATATTGGCGTTTTAGGCTCTCTATCTGCTCCTGTGTGAGGGTGCCGCGACGATATGCCTCAATAAGTTCATCACGGCTCTGCGCACTCCCTTCGGAGAGGCAGACCGCGAGGAACAGTAACACAACTATTCTCTTCATCTCTCTTTTCCGTTTTCCTGTGTCGTGCAAAAAGCATACCTCACAAGAAAAAGGGCTGCGCAACCCTCATGTCGCACAGCCCGATGAAAATATTGATGTATAAAACTCTATTTTTTACTCTTCGCACCCTTGCGAGGCTTCTTTCTAACCGACCAGCCGAAGTGTCCAATCAATCGTCCCAACCCGAAATATTCGCCGTGACAATATGCCAAAAGGCGGGCTCGTTCCAAATCCAACTTACCACTCTCTGTATCGATAAACTCCTTATCCACAAGCACATTGACCACCTCGGCCAAAAACATATCGTGTGTTCCCAACGGAATAATCTCCTTCACCCGACACTCTATCGACACAGGTGACTCGGCCAAAGCCGGAGCCGACACCACAGCCGACGGGATAGGCGTAAGGCCCATTTCCGAGAATTTGTCATAGTCACGGCCCGACCGTACGCCACACCAATCTGTCGCCTTGGCCAACTGCTCGGTAGTGAGGTTTATTACAAATTCGCCTGTACGTCGTATGATTTCGTAAGAGTGTCGCTCGGGCCTCACCGAGATATAGCACATCGCCGGCTCACTACATACCGTACCGGTCCAGGCCACCGTCAAAACATTATACTCGTCGGGCGTGGCTCCGCAACTGACCAATACCGCCGGCAAAGGATATATCATCGTTCCCGGTCTCCAACTCTCTCTATCTCTACTCATACCTCATAATTTTTACAAACCAACAATCAAAGATAATACAAATTTCAACAATTATCGACTCTATATTTTGCAATCTCGCAGAATTTGGTTACTTTTATGTTTGCTTTGAGCAACATCATATAATAAATGTGCAGAGAATAATTAACAACAATCAAATAAAACAAACTTATTATGAGCGACAAAAACGTACGCATCGAGAGCGACCTCATCGGTCAAATGGAGGTTCCTGCCGACAAACTATACGGCGTGCAGACTCTACGTGGTGTGGAGAATTTCCCTATCAGTAATTTCCACCTTTGCAACTATCCGCTGTTTATCAACGGTTTGGCTATGACCAAGTTGGCCGCAGCCGAGGCTAACCATCAATTAGGCCTTCTCACCGACGAGCAATTCAAGGGTATCTCGCAGACTTGCTTGGAGATATTGCAGGGCCAGCATCACGACCAATTCCCCGTAGATATGATTCAGGGCGGTGCCGGTACAACAACCAATATGAACGCCAACGAGGTTATTGCCAATCGCGGTTTGCAGTTGATGGGCCACGAGGCAGGCGAGTATCAGTATCTCTCGCCCAACGACCACGTAAACTGCTCACAATCGACCAACGACGCCTATCCTACGGCTATCCATCTTGGTCTTTACGCTACTCATCTCCGTTTTATGAAGCATTTTGAGGCTCTTATCAATGCGTTCGACAAGAAGGCAAAGGAGTTTGCTCACATCTTGAAGATGGGCCGCACGCAGTTGGAGGACGCTGTGCCTATGACTTTGGGACAGACCTTCGGTGCCTATGCCAACATTTTACGTGATGAGATTCGCAATATAGAGTTCGCTGCCGAGGAGTTGCTCACCGTAAATATGGGTGCTACGGCTATTGGTACAGGTATCTGCTCGGAGCCTGAATATTCGGAGAAGTGCATCGCCGCCTTGCGTCAGATTACAGGCTGGGACGTGAAACTTGCTCACGACTTGGTGGCTGCCACATCGGATACAACCTCTATGGTAGGCTACTCGCAGGCTTTGCGTCGTATCGCTGTGAAGATGAATAAGATTTGTAACGACCTGCGTCTTTTGGCCTCTGGCCCTCGCTGCGGTCTGCACGAGTTTGACTTGCCTGCACGCCAGCCGGGTTCATCTATTATGCCGGGTAAGGTTAATCCTGTTATCCCCGAGGTTATGAACCAGATTTCATATAAGGTTATCGGTAACGATATGTGTGTAGCGATGAGTGCCGAGGCTGCACAGATGGAACTCAATGCTATGGAGCCCGTTATGGCACAGTGCTGCTTTGAGTCGGCCGAGATTATGATGAACGGTTTTGATACACTGCGCATCAACTGCGTCGATGGCATCAAGGCTAACGAAGATGTTTGTCAGGGTTATGTACGCAACAGCATCGGTATTGTGACGGCTCTCAACCCGATTATCGGCTACAAGAACTCTACAAAGATTGCCAAGAAGGCTTTGGAGACAGGTGGTAGCGTCTATGATTTGGTAATCGAGGAGGGTATCCTCACGAAAGAGGAGTTGGATACTATTCTCTCGCCCGAGAATATGATTCGTCCCGTAAAGTTGGATATCAAGCCTCGTAGATAAGTTTTCGATACAAAAAAATGAGCCTGTCTAACAAGTTTTGTTAGATGGGCTTTTTTTATATTTGTGACGA
>CAZQMC010000034.1:0-23069 GCA_964594305.1 uncultured Alistipes sp.
CTTGAGTTGTTTCGAGCGCAGTGACAAGTTCTATCAAATCGCGTCTGTGGAATTTGTCGCTCCAATGTAATGAGGAACGCGGAGGTGGGATAGTCGGGGCGAAGAGGTCTGGGAAGGTAAGTCGTTTTTCGTTCTGGGCGATGCAGGTGCGGAGGTTGGCTTTTGCCCGCTTGAGAAGTGTGCGGAGGTGTTCATTTTTTTTTGCCGCACACCACGCCATCTAACTGTACCAACAGATCGCGGAGGGTAAAGTCAATGGCGAGGTAGCCATTGTCGCTCATCAAAAGGTTACGCACCTCGTGCTGGAAACGCTCGAACTCAGTGTTGAGTTCCACATCGGTCATCTGACTGCCGCCAGATAGTGCCACTTGCATAAAGCGGCTCTCAAAGTTTGCTCTCATAGCTGTTTAATTTAAGTGAGTAAATGTGAATATTTGAAACAAAAAGCCCATCCTGCATAACGCAAGACGGGCTGTATGATTGCTATTTTGTTGAGTTTTCTGTAAGTTGCTGCGGCAGTAACTATTAGGAAGTGAAACATTTTCAGTGTAAAGGTAATAACTTTTTTGAAATATCCACTCTCTGTATTCTGATTTATTAAAATCTATCAGAATATCTCAGATTAGATTTAGGATTTAAGCGTTGACCTCCGCTTGTCAAAATACAGCAATTGGAAAGATTTTCAATGAGGAATTACACTTTTTAGTCAAAACTTACCTGATATTTAAGGGATTTTACTTAATTTTGTAAATAGTGGAGTGTTTAGGCATTGCATGTTGCCAAATATTAAAGAACTACCCCAGATAAATGAACGATAGAAAAGACATATTCGGGCTTTTTTGCAAATATGTTGATGACACGATATTCAAAGAAAATATCGGGTCGGTGGTTTCATTTATTGTTGACCAATCCTACATAGATTCATTCTGTGAAAAACATTCTATTGGGGAATCTGAATTGCTGGATGAAGTGCGCAAAAATATGTATCGCTATAACGCTTCAATTGATCATGTTAAGGGCATTATTGCGATTCAAGTATATGCTGCGACCAAAAGAGCAGACGATTATATAATGACAAGTGCTAATTATAGGGGTAGATTAGCCGATTTGTTGTCGTGGGATACAGCAATGTTGCAATCTTGGATGCACGATTTTCAAGATTCATATTGGAAGAGACTATATTCGTGGTGCGATGAAAATCACTATGAAATATCTAAATCTGCACCATATTCTGGCAAAGGTCGTTATGTACAGTATCCATTACAGCAAGCAAAAAGAGTCTTCACAAAAGATGAACTTCTATACATCGCATGCGCTTTTGTAGATAACAATTTATATCCTGATGATGATATAACATTCGATGAGTTCTGGCGAGTTGTTTTGTGGAGGTCTTTGAGTAGATATATACAAACAAATCATGCGTTAAATTTGTATAGTACCAGAGAATTTTACGATGATGCCAGGAAGCAGATTTTCAACTATTTTTTAAGATGGAACGGTGAATATAAGCAATTCTCAAAGATACGGAACATTCGCCCAGAGTCAAAAGAAGACCTGTTCGCCTATATGAATGACGAATACGACTCCATTGATATTAGAAATGACAAACTTGAGCTAGTAACCAAGTTCCAGCTATCCACATTTAGCCATAAAACATTTATTAGCAATAAGAGTATTTTACCTGTAAGACGCAAAGATTTAATCTTATTTAAGAGGGACAATTTTTATAATATTTGGCAAGAGACTCGCTTTCTTGAGGGCGATGAGAATGGAATTGCGGTCATTTTCTCGGAGTTTACAAGTTGTTGGATCCATTTTCCAAAGAGTGATCTAATAAAGAGTACTGCACATGCTAAAATATTTAAGGTCTCCAAAGGTCGTTGGTCATATGATCTGTACGAAGAGCCACGAAACTACAAGTTGGAGGGCGGCTTGAGGATTGGACGCCGAATGTACTTATTGGGAGGAGCTCCTCTATTCCACATAAATACTGACGGGCTGTTCTGGATTGATGATGAAGTATATTCGTCAACAGGAGGATGTTTCTCCTTAAATCACCTTGGTGTAGGCATACATCAGATTAGGGTTGCTGGCTATAAAGACATTATGTTTGAGATAACAGATTCTTCTTTAAGTGTCCCTCTTTGGAGTGTTGATAATAGTCAGTGGTGTATTGATAAGAAAAGTGTAATATGGAAGCCTGCAAAGATTCAAAATGGCGTTGTAGGAATGAGCCTTAGTAATATTTGCCAAACAAAATATATACAGGGTAATGAAATGCCAACGCTATGTGCATGGGCAAGAGTACATCAAGCAATGACTGCTAATAGCCAAAATATAATTGTAAAAACGCTTAAAAATATAAGTGACTATGAGTAATTTCGATTTTAACAGACATACTGTAGTTGGAGAACTAACTATCAACTCAAATAGTGGTCATGGATATGTGAAGGTTTATGGCTATATGGATGGCTACAAATACATTTCATTATCAGCTGAGGAGGCAAATAGAATATTCACGCCCAAAGGAGAGGTATTCGCCTACAATATTGTTCGAGATTACTCTAGCCTTGATCGAAAATTAATTGCCCTATCTGTCAAACCCAATGACAAAGATGGTGATAATAGGGACGACTTTGTTTGTGATTATTACAACGGAAGCATCCGCTCTATGGGTTATCAGATAGCCACATTACCAAAGGTCGGAGTCATTGGAGAATATAATTACATGCAGTTGCATGAACATCATCTATTAGGAAAAGATGAGCCTGTATTTTTCCAAGTGAAAGATAAATTATATTGTATTAAAAATGACAAGGCAAGACTAATCCCGTACTGTACTATCGCAGATTCGATGCCTATAGTTCGGGGTAAATATGATGCTTATTACTTAGGAGGATCTTTGCCGATGGAACAAGGTGTCATAGACATAACTAACGACCAACAACTAGTAGCCTGGTTTGTTAAAAATATTGCTAAAGTATGTTGGCATGACATTCAGAGCGGAAATGGTAAATTAGCGCAAGATGCAGCAAAAAAAGCTCTTGAAGCAACGAGTCTTGATCCCAACATAGTGTTGCATCGCCTTCATCGCCTAGCGATGTTAACAGAATCGTTTGTTTTGACTCGTGATGAGGTGAAATCCTTGATTGATGCCCCTTGGCTACAGCCGACTATTAGCAAAGCATTGTTGAAATTCAAAGAGGATTTCGTTAATCTCGTCCTATCAGAGAATGCTGATGAGATTAACGGCTTAAGGAAGGAACACAAACTTGAGATTCAGAGAGTAAAAGCCCAACACGATAGTGCAATTGCCCAATTGAGAGAATCGATGGATAATGCACTTCAAGAGCACGATCAAGCATTAACTAAATTTGAAAAGGAAATTGAAGCGAAGAAGTTAGAGCTTGGAAAGTTGGTTGAGGATATCTCCGACAAGGAGTCTACAATTAGTGATTTAACTGAACAATTGAATGTTATAAACGAAAGAAAAGATGCTGTCGTTGCCGATTTTGAGGTTATAAAGCATGTTCTTAATCTCTCTTCATTAGCACAAGCAGATAACCAGCATTCTTCCACGCAGTTGAATGCACACATAGCAGACATTCGATTGTCCGATATCAGATTGCCATTGTATAGGGGATTTAATAAAAATGTCGAGATCTGCCTGAAAGCATTTGGGTGTAGGACAGACAATATAAGCAAATTGTCAGATATTTTCATTGGATATGGTTGTATCTTATTGCCTAACATAGAGTCATTGATGTCGATTATTTACGCCACTGGCAGATGTCGATATATAACTTCATATGTAAGCGTATCATGGAAATCGTTTAGAGATTTATGGGAAAGTGGTTTAGCACAAGTTATTGAAAGTTGCAGAAGTAATCCCCATGAGGTGCATTATCTTGTTTTGAGAAATATCAACTTATCATATGTTCCGAACTATCTTCAGCCCCTACTAGATGCTCAAATGGGTTATATAACGACATTGCCTAATTCTACGGAGGCATATCCACCCAACCTTAAGGTGTTGATGACTGCCACCGAAGATGATGTTATTCCATTAACCAAGGATAGTTTACAACATATCGGATGCGTATCTAAAAAGGATTTCGCTCCTACCACTATTATCCGCAAGCCAAAAATTGAAGGTCTTGTCGGTTATTTGGATGCAGAATTACTAACTAGCGAGAATCCGAACATTGAAGAGGTATCAAGGCATAATTGTATCGAAGACTATATAAATGAATAGTTCTATTTACCAAGCACAGTTGCTGTTATATAAATGGCTTTCTCACTTTGACAAGAGAAGCTATCATTCTATCAAGGAAGTCTGCGAATATCTCAATGTAAGTATGCATTTGGAGATACTCGGGAATCCTATGTGGGCTTTATTCTATCCGTTATTACGGAACGGGGTGGTAGATTGTGCGGGTAATGACTATTATGCTATTGCAAGCCAAGTCGTTTTGGATTTTAACACGCACTTGTATGCTGTAAATGGTGGCAACTTTGATGATAAATATGGTATTGGATATAGCGGTATTGAACGCGGTGATATCAAGGATTCTCACAATGTATTGAAATTATCAACTTATGCGTTGCTGAAATCATTTCCATCTATTGAGGAGGTTGTGCTTGGTTGGAATAATTCATTACAAGATGAGTCCCTATTAAGGTATCATAACAAGCATAGACAAGCGGGGGTTGCAGAATTAACAAATGGCACTAATAGATATTTTGTCATACCATCCAAAAATATTCTCAAAGAGTTGCCTGGTCGTCATATTAATCCAGATGCATATAATATTGCTGCTTGTTATGAGCGCGTAATAAACAATGAGGCTAATGGCGTATATACCCAATCACATGAACTGAAGATGAATAGTTTTGGATTGCCATTTCTCTTATATAGGGCATTGATGATAGACGGTTTGTCAATACGGAAATTTCCAATAGAAGTTAACGGAATGGTAAGCTTTCCTAATATATCAAAATTAGTAATCAAGGAACTTAATAGAATACTTTGTAATTCGATAGCATATGAATAACCCAATTAAAATCTATAATGAGATTCTCGATGCGTATCTCAAGTATATAAATAGCGGACTCCCCTTTTTTAGAGAGGAGTACAGTCAGGAGCGAAACGAATTACTTAAGACTAGCGGAACGATAAGTCAGCCACCTATTATTGAACTCGTCCCTAAGTATCACGAGAAGGCAACACTTAAGGAATTTTGCGAAGTTGAGAATTGTAGCCTTGATATAAACGATTTTGTAAATTCTGGTTTATTTGTAGGTGGAAATACAATGCTGCGCAAATTGTACGATCATCAGTATGCAGCATTAAAGGAAGCCTACATAAATAGGAAAAGTATTGTTGTAACAACGGGAACGGGCTCTGGTAAGACAGAGTGTTTCCTTCTCCCCATAATAGCAGACCTCATCACAGAATCAAAGTCGTGGGGAAAAGAAAGAAGTAGAGCTATAAGAACGATGATTCTATATCCATTGAACGCCTTAGCAGAGGATCAGATGATTCGATTAAGAAAGGCGTTAAATAGCAGAACAATGGATAAAAGTGGAGCCTTGGATTGGTTGGATACAAATCGCAAGGGACATCGTTTCTATTTTGGTCGATATACTGGTAGCACTCCATTAAGTGGAGATAGGTCAAAAGTGGCATCAAAACTCAAAGAGGAAAAGTCTATATTGGAGAGAGGATGGTTTGCCGCTAAAGATGCTGCCGCTACTAATAACAACTCTGATTTACTGTATCATGTCCCTTGCATGGAGGAGGATTCTGCGGAAATGTGGGATCGTTTTTCAATGCAAGACAATGCTCCAGATATACTAATAACAAATTATAGTATGCTTAATGTGATGCTGATGAGAGAGACTGAAGCATCGATGTTTGAGGATACTAAAAAGTGGCTAGAAGAAGATGAGAACCATGTCTTCCATTTGGTTATTGATGAGTTGCACACATATAGAGGTACATCTGGAACGGAAGTTGCTTACTTGATAAGAGTGCTGTTGGATAGATTGGGGCTCACACCAGATTCCCCTCAAGTACAGTTTTTGGCATCTAGTGCATCAATGGAGCAGAACGAACAGTCGATGGACTATCTTCGGGAGTTTTTTGGGCTTTCCAATGATGTCTTTCAACAGAGGTTTTGCATCTTATCAAACCCAAAGCAGAAGAATATCGTTGCGCCATACACTTCATTACCTAAGACAGAACTGATTGCATATGCGGAAGATGGAGATGATACAAGGTTGTTCTCGAAGCTCAAGTGTGAAACTCACAACGATGTAGTTGAGAAATACCATCTTCTTGATTGGTTGAAATATGCTCTCAATTCAGACAATGGAATCATCGCGAAAGATATTGAGAAAATAGCCGATCGTATCGGTTATAGCGGAGATGTAGGATATAAATTGGTATTATCTATCATCAAAATAATATGCCAAAGTAAAGTAGAAAATAACTATATTGCACCGATTAGAGCACACTTCTTCTTTAGGAATGTAAGCGGTTTGTGGGCTTGTACCGACCCAAATTGTCGAGAGAAACGCAAGATATACGATTTCAAAGGGAGAGCACTTGGAAGATTTTATAAGCGTCCAAGAACAATATGTGGTTGTGGTAATAATGTGCTTGAAATCTTACTATGTGAAAACTGCGGAGAAGTGTATTTGGGTGGCTACAAAGTGCAACAAAACGGCAGTACATTTTTAGCCGCAGAGAAACCCTCCACAGAAGCCTTTGTTCGCTATTGTGTCCTTTGGAAAGAGCAGTCTCATAATGGTCATTCACAAAAGATAAAAGAAAGTGATGGGTGGTATAAGGTAAACTATAATCCTATTAATGGAGAATATAAGCCCGATATGGATGGCGAATACTGGCTATATGAACAATCTGCAGAATCGGAAACATTATTCCCGCATACTTGTCCCAATTGTGAAGTAGGCTACAGTGAGAAGAATGATAAAACCCCCATTAGAAGGCATGGAACAGGTCTGCAAAAGGTAAACCAGATTCTTGCCGATGCTCTTATTCGCTCTATGAAGAGTGAAGGAGAAAGTAACACAAAAGTTGTTTTATTCTCTGATAGTAGACAGTCTGCTGCAAAACTATCAGCAGGTATTGAATTAGACCATTACAGGGATGTCTTAAGGTGGGCAATTATGAATGCTCTTTCAGGAGATGAGTCTGCTTCTACATTCCTTAAAAGTATTCAACACAAAACAAATGCGGAACTATCAGATGAGGAAAGAAGCAAACTGAGAGAATTGTCAAATGATAACGCTCACAAGGTGTTTGCACAGTTAATTATGTACAAACAACTTGGTATATTAACAGATGAGGATGAAAATCGATTAGTACAATTTCTTCAGTCATCTAGTGCATTACGAATTGATACAATAGAAGATAAGGTCATCAGTTCTTTAGTTAAGACTGGCATCAATCCAGCTGGACCCAAACCATCCGTTTCGCATAGTGTAAACGGGGGATATTGGCATGAATTATTTGATTTTACATCACACAAGCAGAAAGAAGAACTGTCTGATAGCGCAGTAAATTTCTATGAAAGAGTGCGATATGCAAACAGAATCGAACAGTTGACTAGTATTTTTGCTAGCAAAAAAAGATCCTTTGAAGAACTAAAGCTTGGATATTTAGCACCGTCAATCAATATGCCAGATGACGGTTTCAAGCAGTTAGTATGCTCAATTATAAGAATTCTAGGAGAAAATAGAAAAATTAAAGGAATTGATAGCCGTTATTCATCAAGAGATAGTTTCCCTCGCGCAATAAAGAAATATGTCAAGATTGTTCTTGATGTAAATGATAAAGTTGCTCGTGATCAGCTAGATAATATCAAAGAATTTTTACGCAAAAATGGTATTATCCCACAAGAGACAGTTGAGTTGACAGGTAATGGTCTTTCATTTATAAAGTCAGAGATAGGAGGTACATATTGGGAATGTCCAAGATGTAAAACTATACATATGCACTATTCCAATGGCATCTGCATCAACTGCTACGGAAAATTGGGAGGATCTCAGAGATTAACAACGGAGGATGTCAATTCCCCATCCGACTATTATCTAAATCTTTTGAGATCAACGAATGATATTTATCGTTTGCATTGTGAAGAACTCACTGGTCAAACTTCAAAAAGTGACTCTCAATTAAGACAAAGGCACTTTCAGGACATATTCCTTAAAGGAGAGAATCCCGTTGTTAGCGGCATTGATTTGTTGAGTGTCACTACCACAATGGAGGCAGGTGTTGATATCGGATCTTTGTCAGCTGTTATGATGGGCAACATTCCACCACAGCGTTTTAATTATCAGCAGCGCGTTGGTCGTGCAGGTCGTAGAGGCAATCCCGTTTCGATTGCACTTACTGTGGCAAAAAGTACAAGCCACGATTTGACTAATTTCTTTCAGTACGAGCGTATGGTGTCCGATACTCCAAAAGACCCATATCTGGAAGTGCGCACAAAAGAGATCGCAGAACGCATCATTTATAAGGAATTACTCTTCTTGGCTATGCGCGAGATTATCTTCTCTAAAAGTGAGAATGTGCATGGTAATTTTGGTCGTGCCATAGAGTGGGAACAACATAAAAAGAAAGTACAAGAATGGATAGATTGCAATAGTACAACTATTAAACATATTATCGATACGGTTACAAAGGCTACTAACATCACCTCAAAACAAATAGACGAGATAGAGTCCTTTATTCGATATGACCTCACAAATAAGGTTTCGGAAATAGCTAGCAGTGATGATTATACACAAGAATTCCTCGGAGAAAGATTAGCAAATGCAGGTTTACTACCCATGTTTGGTTTCCCAACTCGCACAAGAAACCTGTATTTAAGTAAACCCGATAAGCTCCCATGGGAAGATGTGGTTTCTCGTGATATTGACATGGCAATAAGCACCTTTACACCAGGTCATGAAATAGTCAAAGACAAAAAAGTATACCTTGCTGTAGGCGTAGTAGACTATAAGTATGATGCTACTCATGCCGTTGTGCCAAAACCGAATGCATTAAACATCTACCCAAAGCCACTTCAGCGCTGTTGTTGTGGATACTCTACTATTAGTTCTGAAAATACAGATAATGGTATATGCCCAGTATGTGGTGAGCAAATGCAAGAAATTGATATTTGCTCTCCTTTGGGATTTTGTGTTGATTATGAACGTGAGGTTGAAGATTTTAATGGTAGCTATGATTGGTACTCGCCTAACAGCGATATAAAATTGGACTGCGAGGATTCCTTATCTGATTGCCCACAAGTGTTGAATCTAAGAATAAGAAATAATGAGATCCCATCTATGGGATTAGTGCATCTTGTCAATGATAATAATGGCAATTTATACAAATTAGGCAAATCAAGTGGTGGTATCTATAAATCCAAAGAAGCGTATCCTGAAACAGAGCGTAAGAGTGTGCAGGTTTATGATGAAAAGAAATACGCATTTGTGTCTTCTAAAACAACTGGAGTCTTGACACTCGCGATAGATGGTATGCCCAACAATCTTAATTTATCGCCACTACATTCTCAAAACCCTAATAGTCGCTTGGTGAGATCTGCATATATGTCTTGGGGATACCTGGTGAGAAAGGCAATTGCATCTTACCTCGATATTGATTCGTCAGAGTTAAGTGTAGGTTTTTACATTTCTCCTATCACGCAGAAGGCTGAAGTATTCTTTGTTGAGAAGTTGGAAAATGGTGCAGGATATTGTAATTTTTTGAGTGGACGCAAATACAGAGATATACCACAACAAGCCATCATCAACCCTCTCAACTTGGGAGGTACAATATATGAGCAGTTGGTTGCCGAGGAGCATGCAGACGAGTGTACAACATCTTGCTATGATTGTATTAGGGACTATTCCAATCAGTCCGTACATGGATTACTAGATTGGAGGTTAGGTTTAGATCTAGCGAGATTGTCGATGAATGAGAATGCCACAATAGATTTTACGGTCAATTATTGGATGCCTCACATCAAAAATACGGTTATTCCGTTATTGACAAATCTTGGTTACGCTGTTGAACACGACAATAATAAAGTGTTAGGAGTACATTCAAGTGGCAACAACATCCTTGTTGTTCATCCATTTTGGTCAGAAGAATACATTGATGAAATAAAGAAAGGTGTTGATGGTGAAATTACCGTAACTAATGTTATTGACTTAGTGCGCAACTCTCCACAATAAAATATCATATAAGACTTGCTTATTTAAGATAGTCTACGCACCTTTGCATTGAACTTATCGTTCTTTGAGAGCCGAAAGCGTGTAACCAAGATGTAACCACTCGAATTAAGCAATGGGCTGGGGGCGCGTGTGAGGGCGAAATTAGGGGAGCAGATTGCTCCGCAAATGTATCCTTGTAACCAATATGTAACCATCAAAGTTGGGCATTAGGCTTAACTTGCGGGTTATTAGTATTTTACAGCGATACGACAGCGGAGAAAAGTAACTACAGAACTCTCGGATAAAAGCAACTCTCAAAATGAAAAACGACACTCCTCGTCACATCAAACGCGCTTATAAGTTCGGCAAAATATAGCCACTACTGTTCCTGTGAAATTAGCCTAAATTTGCGGGAAATCGGGGAAATGAGTGTTTTGAATTTGCGGGGAATCGGGGATTTCGTTGGTGGGGCGACCCTGCAGACCTATTGCCTACAACGATGCTATTGGAAGGATCTTGACAATCGCCCCAGTGATATCATATTACTCGACAAACAAATCATCAAGAACAACCTCACTCTGCACCGAGCCGCTATACATATTCTTTTTAAGACCATATGTTGTTACAAAGGTTTGATGCAAAGCTTTTTGTGTTTTAGTTGTTGAACGGAAAATCTCGGCACGCTCTCGCAGGCGTTCATCATATTGTTTGGTGATTTCAAACTCGCTTTGCGAGAATTTCATTTCACACAAGTTGATAGTCTGGTCTCTGCGGTCTATGAGCAAATCTATTTGTGCTCCCTCGCCTTTCCAACCACATATATCACTTTGCACTCCGTTAATGCCTAATTTTTGTTTTATTTGTCGAATGTGGTGTAGGCTCAACTGCTCAAATGAATAACCACTCCACGCTCTGCGAGATGGAGAGTCAATCATATTTTGCCAGTGGTTTTCATCCTGACCACGATAGCCTTTTACATAACGCAGATGGAATAGAGTGAATAAATCGGTCAATTGATATATCGTACCGCGCTCGGTTTTACCAAAAGCAGTGTACTGACGAATAAAGTCACAATCACATAGGTTGCGAAGTGCTTTTGTTAAGGCTCCACCATCTTCAATCTTAGTGGCTGACATAATCTCAGTGCGTGTCAGTCCCGATGCCTTACTTGCCAACACCTCAATAATCTGCTTGTGCAATGTAGCCTCCTTGAAGAGAGAACGGAACAAGAAGTCATACTCTCGCAATAATGGGGCATTCTGTACGAAGAAAAGATTATCCACATTCTGTGTTAGGCTTTTATCTCGTTCAAGCATTTGAAGATACAAAGGTGTACCCCCTAATATCATATAACATTCCGCAATTTGATAACGATTCCAATTTATGCCTCGCGATATGAGATACCGTTCTGTCTCATACAATGAGAATGGAGCGAGATATATGCTTCTGGTTGTTCTGTTGTATAATCCGCCTTTATCAGAAAGTACATTCTCACGCATCCAAGTTGTAGCACTACCACAAACAATAAGTTTTAAGCGATTGTTGGTTGCGCCCCATGAGTTCCAAAAGTATTCAAAGGCTTTAATGAATCGGCTCTTTTGAGTATCCATCCAAGGCAATTCATCAAGGAAAACCACAATGGGGTTATCTCCATCTATTGAGGCAAGATATTCGCGTAACTGGGCAAACGCATCAAACCAATCCTTTGCTATTTTCCATTTACGACCCGAATAATGCTCCAATTGACGATTAAATTCGCCCAACTGCTCCTTCTTCGTACCTTGATAAATGCCAGTGGAATAGAAACTAAAAGTGTCGTTGAAGTATTGCCTTACTAAATAGGTTTTACCAATACGGCGTCTGCCATAAATAACTATCAATTCTGGCGATTTAGATTCTATACGCTGGCGTAGTATCTCCTGCTCTGCCTTTCTACCAATGATAATATCTCCCATATCCATACCTTTTTGCTTGTGCAAATATAGCAAAAAAGTTGCGATTCTTTATCGGTAACCCGATTTTTTTAGGACTTACCGATAAAGAATCCGCATATTTACAGCCGTTTCGTTAGAAAAAGTGTAGCAGAATGCTAATTATTCGGTCGAAAAAGTGTCAGACATAGCGCATAATTCACTTGGAAAAGTGTAAATGCTCAGTTTGCAATCACACCTATGAATAGGTTTCGCAAAAAGAACACATTGTTGCTCAATAACTTGCTTATTCAAAATAGTGTACGCACCTTTGCTTTGGAACAAGCGTTCTTTGAAAGCCAAAGGTGTGTAACTTATGTCGAATTTAGTGCAGAATAGATGTCGCAAAGATGACTTGTGGTGTAGTCGTACTCCTTGTAACCAACTTGTGACCTCGATTTTATGCCACCCGCACAAACCGCTAACAAATAAAGAGTTACAAAAATAACCATCGTAACCTCCCTCTCCGCATCAAGCGGAAAAATTGCACGACTCGCATTTGCGAGTCTTTTTTTTGTCAAACGGTCATCGGTAAATTCATTTACCAGTGGCCGTTTGTCAAATAAAAGTTAGTCTCGGCTTCGCCGATACTCGTGCATTTTTTCCGCTTGCAGGTTAAGGAGTAAAGGGAAAGGCGACCGAATGGGAGCCAATCCCGAGCGATACTACCCTTCAATCAAAGGCGTGGATAAACCTTTGGGGCTTGTACCGTCACGAAACGTGCGCCGTTACCCTGCTCGGTGCAGACAACCCGCACCGCCTTTATGGCTCGACGGGGCGACGCAACAACACCTCGTCCATCGACAAGGTCGCACACCTTCTCAAACTCCTTGCCGTCGTAACTGACCTCCAAATACCCATCATTAAAGATATATCGTGGCAACTGCTTGTTACCCGTCGCTATCTCCATTTGGCGGCACTCGACAGGCTCCGCGAAGGTATAAAGTATCCAATCGCCCACATCGGCAGCACGCGAGGTACGAGCAATACGGCCATAGCCCTCGGCACCGCTATAAGGGTAGCGCTCACTCTCGGCAATAGACGATGTGATGCTAACCTTCGGCTGCAACTCTCGAAAACGCCCCTTGACACCCGCCTCGGGACTGAACGCCTCGTCACGCCGCACCCAAAAAGCATAATGCTCGGGCGTAGAGGTGTGAATTGGCGTTGTATAGTGATATTCCTGCTCGTCACCCATCACATTATAATATATTGTGCCACCCTCGTCACTCGTGGCCGACAACGCTCCATCGTCATACTTCACCTCGGGTGGAGAGAGCCTGAAATTGATGCCCATAGCCGCCATACGGTCGTAATGGCTCGTGCGCAGTCGCTCGGAAAATCCCGACCAGTCGCTGTTGCCCGACCACGCCACCTCACTCAACGCACAGATGCGCGGATAGGTCATGTAATATATGTAGTCGTACGCGGCCTCGCGTTGCGAGAGATATATCTCGCTGAAAAACGACGCCTCAAAACCTGCCACATTTTGCATCTGCTCGGCAGAAAATCCTTGCTCCGAGAGGTTGAACGACAGCGTCTTACGCACATCGAAAATGGCTGCCCAATCGTGTCCCGCCTCGCGTGGCGACTGCTTCATATCGAAATAGAACCACTGCCCGGGCATAACAACCGTCTGGAAACCCTTTGTCGCAGCCTTCTGACACGCCTTGACACTCTCCCAGCCATAGACCAGCGCATCTTGGGGCAGGGCATCACTCTCGGAGGCCTCGTTCCACGCCGCCACACGCTTGCCATATTTGGCGAGGATAGAGGCTACACGCCGAGTAAAATGCTCCTGTAACTCGCTCGCATCGCTCTTGCCCAAGCGTCGCATAAGAGCCTGACAATCAGGACATCGACGCCACTGCGAAGCGATAACCTCGTCACCGCCGATATGGATATAGGGCGAAGGGAAAATCTCGGACAACTCACGAAAAACATCGTCCAGCAGGTGATAATTCTCCGCCTTTGCCACGCACAACACGTCGCGCGTGTCGTAACCCAACGAGGCCTGTGTGTCGGGCTCATAACCACACAACACCTCGGGCATCACGCGTGCCAGCGTGTGACTATGGCCCGGGAGGTCTATCTCGGGGATAATCTCGATGTTACGCATAGCGGCAAACTCGACAATCTCACGCATCTGGGCTTGGGTGTAATAGCCGCCATAACGCTGGCTGCTATGGCCATAGCGTGCCGCTACAACAGTGCCTCCGCCACGAAAACCGCCCTTCTGTGCAAGGTCGGGGTGCGAGAGAATCTCGATGCGCCACGCCTCGTCGTCGGAGAGGTGAAGATGCAGTCTGTTTATCTTGTGATGGGCGAGGTTTTCGATAAAACGCTTTATCTCATCGACACTCATAAATGTACGGGCCACATCGAGCATAAAACCTCGATAGCCATAACGTGGCGAGTCCTCAATACGACAACACCCAACCCTAATGGGTATGGTCTGCGTGCGGGAATATATCTGTGGAGGAAGCAGTTGCAGCAGCGTCTCTATACCATTATGCACACCCGCCGCCGAGCCTCCGTCGATGGTGATGCCACGCTCCGAAATATCCAGAATATAGGCCTCAAAGTCCAATTTTTCATTCTCACGCAAGACAATATTACCCTCGGCTTCGGCGTTATAATCACACACCGCAAGAGGTAGCCACTCCGCAAGATATAAGGCCGAGGAACGGAGCGAGGAGTAGTGTGTAATCTGAGTTGTTGTTAGTATGGTAAATGCTCCGTTCCGAGTCTTGACACTGCGAGGCTCGGGAATCAGGCCCGATGCCTGTGCCACGCACTCAACCGACCATACGGCCAGCAGGAAGGAGAGTATTATTTTCAGAAAATTTTTCATTTTTTCGTTTTTTTCATACTTACAAAGGTAACATTTTCGCAGGAAAAACATAACTTTGTGCAGATATAAACTCATTTGTAATGACGCACGATAAAAGATTAGAGGGCGCAGCACGACTTTTGGAGGTTATGGATACGCTGCGCGAGAAGTGCCCTTGGGATAGGGAGCAGACATTCGAGTCGCTACGCAACAACACAATAGAGGAGTGTTACGAGTTGGTTGATGCCATCGCCGACTGCAATATGGAGGGCATCGAGGAGGAGTTGGGCGACCTGCTGTTACACGTTATGTTCTACTCGAAGTTGGGCGAGGAGCAGGGGTGTTTCGACTTTGGGAAAGTGGCCGATAAGGAGTGCGACAAACTCATCTACCGACACCCCCACGTATATAGCGATATTCACGCCGACACACCCGAGCAGGTGACGAAGAATTGGGAGGCACTGAAACTACGCAAGAAGAAGCGTCAGGGTGGCGGTATTCTGGGTGGCGTGCCACGCTCACTGCCGGCAATGGTCAAGGCCTACCGTATAAGCGAGAAGGCGGCCAATTCGGGCTTCGACTGGGAAAAGAAGGAGGACGTCTGGGCAAAGGTCAAGGAGGAGGTTGCGGAGATTGAGGTCGAGATGGCCCGCAAGGATAAGGAGGCTATGACATCGGAGATTGGCGATTTGTTCTTTGCGCTGATAAATATGTGCCGTCTGTATGGCGTGGACCCCGAATTGGCGTTGGAGCAGTGCAACAAGAAGTTTATCCGTCGCTTCCAGCATATGGAGGCAGAGGCCGACGGCCGTATTTTTACCGAGATGACAGCCGACGAACTTGACCAGATGTGGCGCAATGCCAAGAAGGAAGAGAAAATTCAAAATTAACATTCTATTAAAAAATATATGGCAATTATTAAGGAAGTCAGAGGACATACGCCCGTGGTTGGCGAAAATACTTTTTTGGCCGAGACGGCAGTTATTATCGGCGATACGACAATCGGTAAGGATTGCTCGATTTGGTATGGTGCGGTGTTGCGTGGCGATGTGAACAAAATTACCATCGGTGACCGCACGAACATTCAGGACGGAGCGGTTATCCACACCCTCTATGACAAGTCACCCAAGCCTTCGCAGACTCACATCGGCAACGACGTGTCGGTAGGTCACAACGCCACAATTCACGGCGCAACAATCGGCGACAGCGTATTGATTGGTATGGGAGCGACGGTGCTGGACAATGCCGTAGTGCCCGAGGGTTGCATCATCGCTGCCAATGCCCTTGTATTGTCGGGAGCGCAGTTGGAGCCCAACTCGGTATATGCCGGCGTGCCTGCAAAGAAGGTCAAGGAGATTACTCCGGAGCAGCGCGAGCAAATCGTGAAGCGTACGGCGCGCGACTACCAACTCTATGCCTCGTGGTATAAGGAGTAATTGGGGAAATTGAATAGCCGACATTGGGGAATCGGTGCAAGATTGGGCGCAAAAGTGTAAATCAATAACATTATGAAGGGAGTTAGATATAGTAAATCGATGGCTATCGCCAACCTCGCCGTTGCATTGATATTGACGGTGACGGTAAATTTCTCGTACCTTCTGTCGACAGTGGCCGACAGGCGCGAGATGGCGGCACATCGTGGCGGAGAGTCACAGCAAAAGCCCGAGCACGTGGGAATTTTACGCCTTTCACCCGATGGTTATGGCTATATTGATTGCGAATCCTCGCTCGAAGGAGAGGAACTTGATTCGATTGAGCACTATCATATTTTTGTGAGCAACCGACAGGTTAATCGCTACAATCTGAAAGACCACGACACATTGCGTTATACGGCAACCAAATCCAACGGCCGAGCGAATCCGTGGCTGGATAAAGTGTTGGAGCAGAATGGTAAAAGGCCGTACCAAGGACTTTACGACCGCCCCTCGCGTACGCTGGATTTGATTGTGCAGTTGCTTCACTATTTCGTGCTGTCGTATCTGCTTTTGTCGGTGATATCGTTACGCTTCGGCAATACGATTATGACTACACCGCGCTATCTGCAACGCTGTATTATAGTGTTTGTTTTGATATTTGCAATGTACTTCTTTACGCCGTTCATCAGTTGGCGTACGGGCGAGGTGTTGATGATATTCCAAAAAGATGGACGCCCCATCGATTGGATAGTCATATTGAAATGTACCATCGTTTTTGTCGTGACGATACTCTATGGCCGCATCTACGACCTCCTGTCGCAAAAACAGCAGATTTTGTTGGAGAACGAACATCTGCGTAATGAGAGTTTGCAGTCGCGCTATAATATGTTGGTGGGCCAGATAAATCCGCACTTCTTCTTCAACTCGCTCAACTCGCTCTCGATGCTGGTGCGTGAGGCTGATAACAAGAAGGCGCTGGATTATATCGACCAACTGTCGCAGACATTCCGTTACATCATACAGAATGGCCAGAATACCACCACGACGCTGGCCGAGGAGATGGCTTTCGCCAAGGCGTATGGCGAACTGTTCAAGGTGCGATATGCCGACAAACTATTCTTCGACATATCAATCGACGAGGCCTACAATGACTACACTTTGCCGGCATTGACTTTGCAGCCGCTTATTGGTAATGCGGTGAAGCACAACACCATAACACGCAAGCACCCCTTCACTGTCACAATCCGTACCGAGGGCTCGACGCTGGTGGTGGCCAACCGCAAAGCACCAAAGATAGAACCCGAACCATCGACAGGCATAGGACTGAAAAACCTGAACAGCCGTTGGCAACTCATCACAGGAACAAATATAGAGATTATTGACACCGACGACGAGTTTATCGTTCGTCTGCCACTACAAAAACCCAGCGTATGATAAAGAATATTCTAATCATAGAGGACGAGACGGCTGCTGCCGTAAACCTCTGCGCAATGCTACGCGAAATAGCGCCCGATTTCAATGTGTTGGCCAACTTGGAGAGCATCGAGGATAGTGTGGAATACCTCTCCGACGATAGTAAGACGCAGCCCGACCTTGTGTTTATGGATATACATCTGGCCGACGGCGAGTCATTCCGTATATTCGATAAGGTGAAGGTGACGGCTCCCATAATATTTACTACGGCCTACGACGAATATGCCTTGCAGGCCTTCAAGGTCAATAGCATCGACTACCTGCTCAAACCCATCAAGCAGGAGGATTTGGAGCGCGCACTCGACAAACTGTCGCAACTCAGCGGCACAGGCACAGCCCGTCATGAGTATAATGACCGCATCGACAAGATGGTGGAGCAACAAAAAGAGCGTGAGCGAGTCTTTTTGATTCACCATAAAGACCGTATCATTCCGCTGGATATCAACGATGTAGCCTACTTCTACACCTCTAACGAGAGGGTCTCGGCCACTACATTCGACGGTGTGAGTTACACCATCGACCGCACGTTGGAGATGTTGCAGTCGTCATTGCCCGCCGACGCCTTTTTTCGCGCCAATCGACAATTCATCATTGCACGCCGCGCCGTAAAGGATATTGTTGTGTGGTTTGGCTCTCGCCTGTCGTTAAATCTCATTGTCGCCACCCCCGAGAAGATTATCATCAGTAAGGCGCGTGTTCCGGAATTTAAGCAGTGGCTTACGGCGGTTCACCCCTAAAAAAAGTCACTTCACACCCTATTTAGAACGTTTGACCGACATCTCGTATCGTGGTGTCGGTTAAATGTTTATTTTTGCATCGTGGGGTTCCGTTTGATTTTCTCTAAACATCATTTCAAGCCCAACTTCCCCATTAGGAATCCCATAATCCATTTTGGGCAGTAATGGAAATTAGGTTGTTTTTCGTAGGGGTGTCAGCGTCAGTTGACACCCCGTTTTTGTTATTTCACCCCCTTAATGGGTTATTCACACAAATAAATGTATATATTTGCGTCGGCTTTTGACGGGCATTTTCTTTGATGTCCCAAATGTTTTTCAAAAAAATAGAAAATAGACAATATATGAAAAAGATTTTTTTGACCCTTCTGCTCATCTGTGCCTATGGTTTTGCTATGGCGCAGAGCGGTAAGGTTGTGGTAACGGTAGTTGATGCCGCTACGAAAGATGGTGTGCCGGGTGCTGTGGTGGAGTTGGCTCCCGCAAGTAAGCCCGAGGCGGCCAAGCAATACATCTCGGGATATGCCGGCAAGACCTCTATCCCCACAACCCGCTATGGCGAGTACAATGTGACGGTATCGTTCCTCGGTTATCAGACCAAGAGCGAACAGGTGACAATCTCGGCAGCAAATCGTGATAAGATTATAATCGAGATAAGCGAGGAGGCTACAAAAATCGAGACCATCGTCAAGGAGGTGCAGGCAATACACGCCTCGACGAAGGGCGATACGGTGAGTTATAACGCTGCGGCGTATAAGGTGGCCAACGATGCCGATGTCGAGGGCCTGTTGAAGAAGATGCCGGGTATTACGGTAAATAATGGCTCGGTAGAGGCACAGGGAGAGACCGTCAAGAAGGTCTTTGTCGATGGTAAGGAGTTTTTCGGCGAAGATGTCTCGACGGCACTAAACTCATTGCCGGCGCAGGCTGTGAAGAGTATCGAGGTCTTTAACAAACTCTCCGACAATGCCGAATTTTCGGGTATGGACGACGGCGAGGGCTACAAAGCCTTGAACATCGTCACCCACTCACATATGCGTCAGGGAGTCTTTGGTAAGGTATATGGCGGCTACGGCTACCAGCCCGAGACCGACGACATCACCTCGCACCACAAATACAACCTCGGTGGTAATATCAACTACTTCTCGGGTTCGAGTCGTCTGTCGTTCATCGGTTTGTTGAACAATGTCAATCAGCAGAACTTCTCTTTTGAGGATATTTTGGGTGTCACAGGCTCGACAGGTGGCGGTGGCGGCGGTATGGGCCGTGGCGTAGGTCAATATATGGTGCGTCCGCAGAGCGGTGTGGCGAATGTAGGCTCGGTGGGTTTGAACTACTCAAACTCGTGGGGCAAGAAGGAGGCCTTTAAGTTGCAGGCAAGTTATTTCTTCAACAACACCCACACGAAAAACCTCTCGGAACTTATCCGCTGGTATGAGGCTCCGCTCGAAAATCAGGGAACATTGGAGGAGAGAGGTTTTTCGGACAATAGTAACTACAACCACCGTTTGAACTTGCGACTGGATTGGCGCATCAACGAAAATCAGTCGATAATGTCGCGTACCAATGTCTCGTTGCAGGCTTATGACCCTTACTCGACAACCAACGGAGAGCAGGTGGGTGCGCTGGGCAGCAACATCTACAACCTCATAAATAGTGGTTCAAATGGCAATGGCGACGGTTTCCTCTTCTCGGAGTTTATGCAGTATCGTCTGAAATTGGGTAAGCCGGGCCGCTTGCTGACCGTCGATGGCCGTATCAATATCCGTAACTCGGACAATGACTCTCGCTCCTTCTCGGTCGAGAGTACGGCGGTCGATTACGACGACGAGGGACTCCCCATAGCATCGACAGCAGTGCCTACGATGCGCTATTTGGAGAGTATTTCGGATACCCGCTATACAGGTGCCGGAGGTAGCATAACCTACGCCGAGCCTCTGTCGAAGGTGTCGCAGATTACAGCCCGCTACTCTATCGAATACTCGGGCCAGAAGAACGATAAGCGTACGTGGAATTTCGGCACTGACGAGGAGTACAACGCGGCTAACGGCGTGCTCGACGATAGACTTTCGAGCCTCTATACGAGCGACTACACCACACATAATGTAGGCCCCGGCTTCCGCTACTCGAAGGAGCGTAACACGCTGGTATTGAATGTCAATTATCAGTATGCAACCCTCAATGGCCACGTCAAGTCGGCTACCGAGCAACCTATCCGCCGCTCGTACAACGACTTCACATACTTTATGATGGGTAACTTCAACATCAACAAGCAGAACTCTATCCGAATGTTTGTGATGTCACGCACCAATAACCCGTGGATTACGCAGTTGCAGAATATCCTCGATGTGTCGAATGCACAGAATGTGTCGCGCGGTAATGAGGACTTGAACCCTGCATATATGCACATGGTGAACTTCCACTACAACAACACCAACTTGGAGAAGGGCCGTACCTTTATGTGGATGTTCTCGTTCAACGCTACGCAGGATTATATCTCGTCGAGCATCTATACCGACCCGACGCTTATCAGGGAGTTGGGCGTGAGTGACGAGTTGGGCTACACCCCCACACGCTACTCTACCTACGACAATGTCGATGGTTATATGAGCATAAGCACCCATTTGAGTTACGGTTTGCCGCTGAATTTTATGAAGTGTAACTTCAATATTATGGCGGGTGTGAATTACTCGAAGACTCCTTCGCTGGTAAATGGCAAGAGAAATATGGCTAGCAATATGGGCTATGACGCTCGCGTGGTGCTGGGTAGTAATATATCGGAGAATATCGACTTCACGCTCTCGTGGAACGGGACATATAATCAGGCCGAGAACTCGTTGGCTACGGGCAACCGCAAGAATGAATACTTCAACCACTCGGCATCGGGTACTTTCAAGGCTGTATTCTGGAAGGGCTTTACCTTTACCGCCTCGGCAAACTATGTGCAGTATATAGGTTTCACAAACGACTACAACGACTCTTACACGCTCTGCAATGCTTACTTGGGTAAGAAGGTGTTTAAGAATCAGTTGGGTGAGGTTATGCTCGGTGTGAATGATATCTTCAACCAGAACACCTCATTTGCCCGCACCACAGGCTCGGGATATACCCAGAACTCGTGGAACAGCGTCATCGGCCGTTACTTCACCGTACAGTTTACCTACAACCTGCGTGTCTTCGGCAAGAAGGGCTCGAAGCAACTCTCGGACTATGGTATTCAGGAGGGGAATTCTCGCTCGGGTATGGGTGGTATGCGTCGTATGGGCCCACCACCGATGCAATAAGAGAAAAGATAAAAGATGAAAGAGCAAAGATGAGAAGATAAAATAGTAATGGGTTGTCCTTGCGGGGCAACTCATTTCTTTTTTTCATAAGATTCTGTTATACCCGCTCCAAGATGCGTTTTACGGCGGGTATTTTCAACACAGGAAGCAGAGCCCACGCCGGCAATACGGCGCAAATAGCCGCCTCCAACTTTGTCCAGAAGCCCGGCAGACACTTGCGACGACGACGGAACATCGCCCGCAGGGCTCGGTGTGCCACATCTTCGGCCGAGAGCATCAGCCCCAACCACAATAGGCGACGACGCATCTTGTCGTCTAGATTATAGAACGGAGTATCAACCGCCGAGGGGAATACCGTCGTGACGCTCACACCCCGCTCGCGCATCTCATACCATAGCGACTGCCCGAAACTCTTTAAGTAGGCCTTTGAGGCGGCGTAGTGCGAGATTGTGGGGTAGGGTGTCCACGCCGTAACAGACGACATCAGAAGGATATGGCCTCGACCTCGCTGTGCCATTGCGGCCGCAAACAGGCGGCACAACTTCGTGGGTGTGGTGCAGTGCAGGGCTATGATTTTATCAAGCCTCGCCTCGTCGGTGCGCTCCAAGGTCGAGAAGAGCAACATTCCGGCATTGTTTATGAGAATCTCTACCTCGCCGTCAATCTGTTGTGCAAAGTCGAATACCGTGTCGGCAGCATCGCTGTCGGTCAAATCGACACACAGCGGCAACGCCTCAACGCCATATCTTGCGTGCAGAGCCTCCGCCACGCGACGATTTTCCTTGTCGCGCTCGCTCACGACGACGATATTGTAACCCTTCGCCGCCAACTGCCGGGCATACTCCTCACCAATGCCCGACGACGCTCCCGTAATAAGTGCAAACTTTTTCATACGGCAAAGATATAGAAATTCAAAATTATGAATTCAAAATTCAAAATTATTTTTGCTCTTTGGTGCAATGTTAGGGAATTTAATGAGTTTAATGATTGCGCCTGACTATTTTTGTGTCTGCACGAAATTCCTTAACTTCTCTAACCTCCCTAAATTCACTATTCACCCCTCCCCTCACAAAAAAAAGAGCCTGTCTAACAAGTTTTGTTAGATGGGCTTTTTTTATATTTGTGACGAT
>CAZQMC010000035.1:0-22938 GCA_964594305.1 uncultured Alistipes sp.
CTGGTTGTAAATACCGCTATTGTGAAAAACTCGCGAATGTATATTGCAAACCTACAACACCTCCGGATCTCATTCCCACCCAAATTGATGCTTATATTTGTAGGCCTTGCATATTCTACAAAACTAATTCCAACCTAATAATATATGTTCCGGCAGGTTCTCTCGATGCATATAAATCTCATGAAGATTATGATAGCTATCTTTCAAATTTAAGCGGTTATTATTTCTAAAAATATTATTGTTAAACTAAAAAAAGAAAAACTAATTATGATTAAAAATGAAGCGGTTATCCCTGTCGATAATAGGGTTGAGATTAAAGATTGTGCGACATATTTCCTTTATGATCCACGAAACAATCGATATACAGACAAGACTGTAATTCTATATAAGGATGATAGATTTGGTCGTGTTGATCAAGAGGTTTGGAGTAAGTGGTGTGATGTAATCAAAGAGCATATTGAAGAACTGAAACACTCGGAAGATTTTGATGATGTTTGCGAAAAACTATACAAATTAAAGATAAAAGGTGTCGGCTCAGAAATAATAATAGCAACCGCGGCTCAAATAGTATATAAGTACGGTTTGCCTATTGATGATTCGTGCTGGAGAGTTGGATACCTTCAAACCACATCTGTTTGCAGAGCATTAAGAAGGTGTTGTGGCAAAGAATATATCCACTTCCTAAATTATGTAATAAAAGATTTTGGAGAGTTAAGCTTGCCTGATAAAGTATTATGTGTTCTTTCAAACGCCGACAAAATCAAAGCATACCTAAAACAACAAATCCAGAGGGCGTAACTATTCCTACTTGTACCTGTCTAATCAAATGATTAGGCAGGTTTTTTTCGATATTTTTTGTTGCGTTGCCAAAAGTTATTATCTTTGCCTTTGCTATGAGTGAATTTATTGTTTCGGCAAGAAAATATCGTCCTGCGACATTTCAGTCGGTGGTGGGTCAGCAGAGTATTACCTCGACGCTGAAAAACGCTATCGAGCGTGGGCAGTTGGCGCACGCCTATCTGTTCTGCGGTCCTCGCGGAGTGGGTAAGACCACCTGTGCGCGTATCTTCGCCAAGGCTATCAACTGCCTGAATCCCAATGGCTCGGAGGCGTGCAACGAGTGCGAGTCGTGCCGCGCCTTCAACGAAGGTCGCTCGATGAATATTCACGAATTAGACGCCGCATCGAACAACTCGGTAGATGATATTCGCTCGCTCATCGAGCAGGTGCGTATTATGCCACAAATCGGTAAATATTCGCTCTTCATCATCGACGAGGTGCATATGCTCTCGCAGCAGGCATTCAACGCCTTCCTGAAAACATTGGAGGAGCCTCCCAAGCACGCCGTATTTATCTTGGCGACGACAGAGAAACATAAGATTATCCCCACAATCCTGTCGCGCTGTCAGGTCTACGACTTCAACCGTATCAGGGTTGAGGACTCGGTGGGCTATTTGAAGCACATAGCCGAGCAGGAGGGTGTGACCTATGACGAGGAGTCGCTGAACCTCATTGCGCAGAAGGCTGACGGTGGTATGCGCGACGCTCTCTCGATGTTCGACAAGGCTGTGTCGTTCTGCAATGCCAACCTTCAATACAAAGAGGTGGCGCAGACGCTTAATGTGCTGGACTACGACACCTACTTCCAAATCACCGAGCAGCTGCTCGCTGGTGATTATATCTCGGCATTGTTGCGTTTCGACGAGGTGCTGTCGAAGGGTTTCTCGGGTCAGACCTTTATGGCGGGACTGAATAACCATATGCGCGATTTGTTGTTGGCGCAAGGGCCCGCTATCTCGCTTATCGAACTTACGGGGGCGTTGCTTGACCGCTATCGCAAGCAGTCGGCAGGGTGTAGCGCAGAGTTCCTGTTTGGGGCCATATCGCTACTGACCGAGGCCGACGGGCGGATAAAGCAGTCGTCAAATCAGAGATTGCTGGTGGAACTGAGCCTTATGAAGATTGCGGGCTTGGGCAAAAAAAAAAATAACGACAGCCCAATAGCCTCGGAGGAGTACTCGCTCCCCGAATTACCTCAAACCATAACACCTGCCGGATACGGGGCATCACCTGTGATATCATCGTCGCAGGTCGAACAACCGTCACAGCCGCAACTGTCGCAATCGATACAGTCACAGCCATCGCAACCCGCTCCACAGCCTATGTCGCAGACTGCGGAGACTATAACACCTGCGCCGCCGAAAACCGTGGAGCCGGCGAAGGAGCGAGAAGAAGATGTGGAGCCTGCAAAGGAGAGCGAAGAGGCGAAGTCGGCAAGTGAGCGAGAAGAGGTTGCACAATCAAACGCCCGACCGATGGCGGATACGGTGGCCGATGCCGAGCCGCAAGCGGCGACAGAAGAGCCGGTGGCCAAGGTGGTTGCGACTCCTCGCCGTCGTACGACATCTTCGACATTCTCTATCGCGAATATTTTGCAGAAAGATGTTGAGGAGGAGATGCAGGCCGAGAGTCAGCCCAAGAATATTGTTGTAGATGCCGACAGCGAGCAAAAGATAGCCTCGGCGAGAGAGGAAATTGTGGCTGCGGTTTCAACATCTCGCCCCCGCTTTGCAGCAGCATTCGAGGCTATGCGTGTCGAGGGTAATGTTATCAAAATTGAGGTGCCGTCGCGATTCCTGTATGAGGAGGTTATGCGCTCAAAGATAGAGTTGCTGACGATGATAGCCCGCAAGGCCGGCGTGAATGGCGCATTGGATTTGGATATTACGGTGAATGAGCAGATTACGGCTGCCCGCCCCATAAAATTGGAGGATAGGGTAAAGTTCCTTTCGGAGAAAAACCCGCATCTGGTGGAGTTGAAGAAACAACTCGATATGGAGTATGAATAGTCCTCGATTGAGATATGAACCGTCCGCCGTAAAGCGATAAACAGGGTGTAGAACGATAAACAGAGAGAAGAAAATACATAAAAATATACGAAAATATGGCAAACAAAAATTTTGTTGAGGAGTTAGAGTGGCGTGGTATGATACATACCATTATGCCGGGTGCCAAGGAGCAGTTGGAGAAGGAGATGACGACGGCCTATCTGGGTATTGACCCTACGGCTGATTCGTTGCATATAGGTCACTTGGTGGGTGTGATGATTTTGAAGCACTTCCAGATGTGTGGCCATCGCCCTGTGGCGTTGATTGGTGGTGCTACGGGTATGATTGGTGACCCGAGTGGTAAGTCGCAGGAGCGTAACTTATTGGACGAGGCTACACTGCGTCATAATCAGGAGGCTATCAAGGCACAGTTGGCCAAGTTGCTCGACTTCGAGTCGGAGGCCGAGAATAAGGCTCTTTTGGTGAATAACTACGATTGGATGAAGGAGTTCTCGTTCCTCGATTTCGCTCGTGATATCGGTAAGTGCATCACTGTCAATTATATGATGGCGAAGGATTCGGTTAAGAAGCGTTTCAATGGCGAGGGCGACGGTATGTCGTTCACCGAGTTTACATATCAGTTGTTGCAGGGTTACGACTTCTTGCACCTCTACCAGACCTTGAACTGCAAGGTGCAGTTGGGCGGTGCCGACCAGTGGGGTAATATTACAACCGGTACAGAGTTGATTCGTCGTAAGTTAGGTTCGGAGAATGAGGCGTTTGCCATCACTTGCCCGCTTATCACCAAGGCCGACGGTACGAAGTTCGGTAAGACCGAGAGCGGTAATGTATGGCTCTCGCCGGCTTACACTTCGCCTTATAAGTTCTACCAGTTCTGGCTGAATGTGAGCGACGACGATGCAAAGCGTTATATCAAGATTTTCACGCTGTTGGATAAGGCTACCATCGACGCTCTTATCGCCGAGCACGACGAGGTACCTCATCTGCGCGTGTTGCAGAAGCGTCTGGCCGAGGAGATTACCACGATGATTCACTCGCGCGAGGAGTATGAGAAGGCAGTCGAGGCTTCGCAGATTTTGTTTGGTGGTGCTACATCGGAGGCTTTGAAGAAGTTGGACGAGCAGACGCTGTTGCAGGTCTTTGAGGGTGTGCCGCAGTTCACCATCAAGCGTGAGCAGTTGGGTTGTTCGTTTATCGACCTCTGCGCCGAGCATACACAGGTATTCCCATCGAAGGGCGAGTGCCGCAAGATGACGCAGGCCGGAGGTGTGTCGCTCAATAAGGAGAAGGTTGCCGACCCTATGCGTACGGTTACGGAGGAGGATTTGATTGCCGGAAAGTACCTCATCGCGCAGAAGGGTAAGAAGAACTACTTTCTTATTATCGTTGAGTAAATAGGTTGTAGGGATATTAAAGCAGACCAAAGAGTTATGCTCTATACAATACATTTGCAGGATATGGAGTTCCGTGCCTACCACGGTTGCTACGACTTGGAGCAGATGGTGGGTAATCGCTTCAATGTCAGCTTGGTAATTACGGCACATTTGGGCGAGGTGGCCGAGCGTGATGCCGTCGAGTTGGCGGTGAATTATCTCACGGTCTATGAGGTCGTGCGTGAGCAGATGCGTGTGACACAGCGTACAATAGAGCGTGTGGCGCAGAATATCATTACGGCGGTCAAGGAGCACTTCCCGCAGATTGTCGAGGTGGAGTGTACGGTCGCGAAGTTGGCTCCGCCACTTGGGGGTAAGGTTGGTCGTGTGAGCGTGACACTGAAAGGCTAATCCTGTCGGATTTTATGGCTTGGGCTGGACGATTTTTGCGTTCAGCCCTAATTTTTTCTCCAAGGGATACTAAACAATCAAAAAAATCGTATATTTGTTGTTTGTTGAAAACCAAATTTAATATGGAAGGAGAATCAAGGGCTTCGTTTGGAAGTAAATTAAGTGCAATATTGGTGGCCGCAGGTAGTGCCATCGGATTGGGTAGTATATGGCGTTTCCCATATATGGCAGGCGAAAATGGCGGTGCAGCCTTCTTACTGCTGTATCTGGTGTGTGTCTTTATCGTGGGAATACCCATTATGTTGGCCGAGTTTGCCATTGGCCGTAAGTCTCAACGAAGTTCTGTCGGTGCTGTTCGAGTGTTGGCGCCAAAGTGGAGTTGGTTGGGTTACTTCGGAGTCATCGGAGCGTTGCTCATTTCGGGATATTACTATGTTGTGGCAGGTTGGTCGCTCGAATATCTGGTCACCTCTGTCACCGGCTCGCTGTATTCGTCGTCAGTGGGTTTTGCCGAGCAGTTCACTGCGTTTCAGGCCTCTCCTCGCCAGATAATTTATATGGTGCTGTTTGTTCTGCTCACGCATTTTATCATAGCGCGTGGTGTGGAGAAGGGTATCGAGGCCGCCTCGAAGATTATGATGCCGGCCTTGTTCCTTATACTGATAGTTATGGCTGTGAGGGTAGCCTTTATGCCGGGTGCTATTGAGGGTTATCGTTTCTTGCTTGCACCCGATTTTGAGGCCATTTTCAATAAACAAACCATCTTGCTGGCCGTAGGTCAGGCATTTTTCTCGCTCTCGTTGGGTATGGGTTGTATGGTGGTGTATGCCTCATATTTCAAACCTTCGAATAACCTGTATCGTACATCTATGAGCGTGTCGATGCTTACGCTGTTGGTGGCTGTGTTGGCGGGATTGGTAATCTTCCCTGCGGTGTTTAGTGCAGGTTTGGAGCCGGCCGAGGGCCCTGCTCTGATATTTATCACCCTGCCCGAGATTTTTAAGGATATGCCTCTTGCGGGGTTGTGGTCGGCCATCTTCTTTGTGTTGTTGGCTTTGGCCGCACTCACCTCTACCATCTCGTTCCACGAGGTGCTCACGACCTATTTCACCGAGGAGTTCAAACTCTCGCGTCGTGCATCGGTATATCTGACCTCTGTGCTGTCGGCGGTGTTGTGTCTGCTCTCGGTGGTATTCACCTTCGATATCAATTTCGCAGGTTTGTCGCTTAAAGATATATCGTTCTTCGATATCTTCGATTATCTGACGGCCAATGTGGTGTTGCCTTTGGGCGGATTGCTCTCTTGTTTCTTTGCGGCGTGGTATATGAAGCCGTCGTTCCTGCGTGGCGAGATAACCAACTACGGAGAACTTAAAGGCCGAGCCTTCCCGCTGTTGCTCTTTACGTTGCGTTTCGTGGCCCCGTTGCTTATTATCTATATTTTCTTGTCAAATTTGGGTATATTGTAGCCGTGTTAATTGGACTATTTTTTGTAAATTTGCAGAGGATTTTGAGTTAGAAAGAAAATCATAAAACAGATAAAACAATTTCACTATGGCGGATTTCATCTATCAGGAACCCTATCCTATCGAGAAGGATACTACCGAGTATGAACTCGTGACGAAGGATTATGTGAAGGTCGTGGAGTGCGACGGCCGTAAGATTTTGAAGATTGACCCCAAAGGCTTGGAGGTGCTCTCGAAGCGTGCTTATAGCGACGTGTCGTTCTATTTGCGCCCCTCGCATTTGGCAAAGTTGGCCTCTATCTTGGAGGATAAGGAGGCTTCGGATAATGATAAGTTTGTGGCCTACACAATGCTTATGAATCAGGCTGTGGCTGCCGAGGGTGAGTTGCCCACTTGTCAGGATACAGGTACCGCTATCTGCATCGGCCATAAGGGCGAAGATGTATATACGGGAGCAGATGATGCCGAGCATATCTCTCGCGGAGTGTATGAGACCTATAAGGAGCGCAATTTGCGTTATTCGCAGGTTGTACCTTTCACTATGACCGACGAGAAGAACTCGGGTACTAACCTTCCTGCACAGATTGATATCTACGCAGGTCACCCGGGAAAAATGGAGTATGAGTTTTTGTTCATCACCAAGGGTGGTGGCTCGGCCAATAAGACATTCCTCTATCAGCAGACCAAGGCCCTGTTGAACGAAAAGTCGCTCGTGGCTTTCTTCAAGGAGCATTTGAAGGATTTGGGTACTTCGGCTTGTCCGCCGTATCATTTGGCAGTATGTATTGGTGGTACATCTGCCGAGATGTGTCTTTCGACCGTTAAGAAGGCATCGGCAGGTTATCTCGACCATCTTCCCACATCGGGTAATGAGGGTGGTCGCTGCTTCCGCGATTTGGAGTGGGAGGAGAAGATTACCAAGATGTGTCAGGAGATGGGTATGGGTGCGCAGTTCGGTGGGAAGTATTATGTCCACGATGTGCGCGTTATTCGTGCTCCGCGTCACGCCGCAAGTTGTCCCGTGGCAATCGGTGTAAGTTGCTCGGCCGACCGTAATATTAAGGCGAAGATTACTCCCGAGGGTATCTTTGTCGAGAAGTTGGAGAAGAATCCTGCACGCTTCCTCCCTGCCGAGGCTCCCGCTATGAGCCCGGCCATAGATATCGACCTCGATGAGGGTATGGATAAGGTGCGTGAGATTTTGACCAAGTATCCCATTAAGACACGCCTTAACTTGAAGGGTGCTTTGATTGTGGCTCGTGATATTGCTCACGCCCGCATCAAGCAGATGTTGGACGAGGGTAAGCCTATGCCCGAGTATTTCAAGAAGCACCCCGTATATTATGCAGGCCCTGCAAAGACTCCCGAGGGTATGGCCTCTGGCTCGTTTGGCCCTACAACGGCAGGTCGTATGGACCCATACGTTGATTTGTTCCAGAAACAGGGTGGCTCGATGGTTATGGTAGCGAAGGGTAACCGCTCACAAGCCGTGACCGATGCCTGCAAGGCCAACGGAGGCTTCTATCTCGGCTCTATTGGCGGCCCTGCGGCTATTCTGGCCAAGAACTCTATCAAGAGTGTCGAGGTGGTAGATTTCCCCGAACTCGGTATGGAGGCTGTGCGTAAGATTTATGTCGAGAACTTCCCTGCGTTCATCATTGTCGATGACAAGGGTAACGACTTCTTCGCACCCTTTGCTCACTAATAAACCCCCAACGAGAGATTTTGCACCCTATACCAGCGGTGCAAATCTCTTTTTTGTAAATCTCGCATTTAGGGGGCTTGCGGATAATAAAATAGCCTCCGCATACGTTTTATAAGACCATTGTGCCTGTGTGGGTGCAATATTCAGCAAAACGGATATGACGAAGATAAAGTTTTTTATATTGCAACTGTTGTGTGCTTTTGTCGCATTACTCTCCGCCGGAGAGGCACGTGCCGAAGGTGCTGTTTCGTTTGAGGTAAATACTCCGCTTCTTGTGACAGCCGGAGAGATGTTCCGTGTTGAGTTTATCTTGCAGAATGGCGAGATGGACAACGATACATTCAAGGCACCCGATTTTGCGGGTTTGGAAGTGTTGGCCGGGCCATCTGTCTCGACTATGAGTTCTATGCAGTGGATAAATGGCAAGGCATCGAGTACCTCTACCTATACCATTACCTATGTGGTTGTGGCGCAACAGCAGGGTAACCTCACCATAGGCTCGGCAAGCATCGAGGTCGATGGAAAGACCTATCACACCAAGGCCACACCCATAGAGGTTGTCGCCCAGAGTGATAATCATCCGAAGGAGGCTGTTGTCGAGAAGGGTAGTGCTGTGCAGAATCAGGTGGCACGTGACGATATATTGTTGCGTCTGAACTTATCTCGTTCGACAGTCTATCAGGGTGAGCCTGTGCGTGCGTCGCTTACGATTTACACTCGCGCACGTATCGCCAATATCGAAGATGTCAAATTACCGTCGTTTAACGGTTTCTGGTCGCAGGAGTTGCCTACCGACAACTATCAGCCCCAGCGTGAGACGGTCGATGGTAAGGTTTACGACTCTCGTATCATCAAGGAGTATCTTCTATATCCGCAGAAGGCCGGTACGCTTACCATTGAGCCTACCGAGATGACCGCTGTGGCGCAAGTTGTGATGCGTAATGAGCGTACGTTCGACCCATTTTTCGGTACCGGCACCGAGGTATATAACGTACCTCGCAAACTATCTACGGGCAATGTGAGATTGACGGTAAAACCTCTGCCTACGGGTGCTCCGGCATCATTTGCGGGTGCTGTGGGCGATTTTACTTTGACCGATGTCGTGCCTGCTATGGAGGTCAAGGCCAATTCTGCGATGACCTACAAGGTGAAGATTTCGGGTACGGGAAATCTCGCATTCTTGGAGGCCCCGAAGTTGGAGTTGCCTTCGTCGTTTGAACTCTATAATGTGCGACAGACGGAGTCGGTAAGGGCTTCGGCGTCGGGTACTTCGGGCTATCGAGAGTTTGAGTATCCGTTCATTGCGCGTGCCGAGGGCGAGTATGATATTCCTGCCGTAAGGTTTACATATTTCAACCCGAGCAGTGGCGAGTATATTACACTTTCGGGTAAGGCCCTGCACTTTAACGTACTGCCCGACGGCTCTGCCTCTACGACGGTGCCTACGCAAATTCTGCCCGGCATTGCCAAGGAGGGTGTGCGTCAGTTGGGTAGCGATATACGTTTCATTAAGTTGGGTGAGCCGGCATTGCGTTCATCGGCCCTGCCATTGATGTTTAGTCGTACATATTTTGTCTTGCTGTTTGTCATTGTCGCCCTTTTTGTGGTGGCATACATCATTCTGCAACGCCGTATCCGCAATAATAGCAATTTGGTGTTGGTGCGTAATCGTAGAGCCAACAAGGTTGCGGTGCAACGCTTCCGCCAAGCCGAGAAGTCTATGCAGGAGGGTAATCGTCACGCCTTTTTCGAGGAGATGTTGCGCGCTTTGTGGGGTTATATGAGCGATAAACTCAATATTCCGGTGGCCGACCTTACCAAGGAGAATATCCGCTATGAGTTGCAACGTCGAGGCATTGCCGAGAGCGAGGCACAGCACTTTACCGATATCATCACACGCTGTGACGAGGCGCAGTATTCGCCTGTCGAGTCGGTGCAGATGGCGCAGGTATATGCCGATGGCGTGAGCATTATTTCGCATATAGAATCAGTTATAAAACGATAAGCGTATGAGACGATATATTTTATTGTTGTTGTCGTTGCTTGTTGCCGCAAACCTGTGGGCGCAGGAGCCCGCAGAGGGTAGTGCCGAGAGTGCTGACGTGGAGGCAACAGATGTGACAGATGCGACAGATGCAACCGCTACGACAGCGGGTGAAAATATAGAGGTGCTCTCTGCCGAGCAGTTGTGGGCAAGGGCCAACGAGGCCTATAATGGCGGCAACTATGCCGAGGCCTTGGCCGATTATGAGGCTATTTTGGCACAAGGTAAGCACTCGGCTGCGCTCTATTACAATACGGCTAATGCCTATTTCAAGATGGGGCAGTTGGGCCGAGCAATACTCTATTATAATCGTGCCCAGCGGTTGTCACCTGCCGATGAGGATATTCGCCATAATTTGGAGTATGCCGAGTCTTTGACAAAGGATAGTATCGAGGAGATTCCCGAATTTATCCTCACCACGTGGGTACGTGCCGTCAGAGGGGTGATGAGTTCTACGGCGTGGACCGTAGTGTCGCTTGTCTTGCTTTCGGTGGCACTTGCTATGGCGTTAATGTTTCTGCTTTCGCAACGTATAGCGTGGCGCAAGGTGGGCTTCTATGTGATGACTATCGCCGCGGTGTTGTTTGTCGCAACGACGCTTTTTGCCATCAGTGAGCGTCGTGAGATTGTCAATAGTCGCGAGGCTATAATAATGAATTCGGCGGTGTCGATAAAGAGTTCTCCCGATAGGGCTGCCACCGAACTCTTCGTCTTGCACGAGGGAACGAAGGTCTTTGTGGGCGAGGTGCTTGGAGGCTGGGCCGAGGTGCGTATCTCGGACGGCCGTAAGGGCTGGATTGAGGAGAGCCGCATCGAGAAGATTTGATTTTTTTTGCACGACGCAGGGGCGGGTAAATGTTAAAAAAACCGGAGGAGATGTCACGATTATTACAAGAGGCTGTCTATGAGTTTTCGAAGTTGCCGGGTGTGGGGCGTCGTACGGCCCTGCGTTTGGCTATGCACCTATTGAAAATGGACGAAGCGGCTGTCGAGCAGATGACATCGAGTATTGCCCGTTTTCGTCGCGATATACGCTATTGCGAGCAGTGTAATAACTTGTCCGACACCGATTTATGCCCTATTTGCAGCGACTTGGAGCGCGACCATACGACGATTTGCGTTGTCGAGCAGGTGGGCGATTTGATGTCGATTGAAAATACCCATCAATACAAGGGCCTGTATCACGTTTTGGGTGGTGTTATTTCACCTATGCAGGGCGTGGGCCCTTCGGATTTGAAGATTGATTTGTTGTTGGATAAGGTTGCGTCGGGCGCTGTCAAAGAGGTTATTTTGGCTATATCGACATCGGTTGAGGGCGAGACGACGCTCTTCTATCTGATGAACCGCTTGAAGCAATATCCCGTGGTTAAGGTTACGACCATAGCGCGAGGCATAGGTTTTGGCGATGAGTTGGAGTATGTCGATGAATTGACCATTACCCACGCACTGTTAAATCGCCGAGAGGTGGAGTAGCGAGGTATTACATTTCTTATACAAAAAGAGCCTGTCCAAAATCTGTTGGACAGGCCCTTCTGTTTAATCCTCCTCTTCCAATTGGAAAATCTCCTCTACCGACCTTTCGAATATCTGCGCCATTTTCAGTGCCAATACGGTCGAGGGCACGAACTTCCCACTCTCTATGGCATTTATCGTCTGGCGACTTACGCCTGCTCGGTCGGCCAACTGCTGTTGTGTCATACCCTTTTCGGCGCGGGCTACCTTGATTCTATTCTTCATCGTCAGCCCCTTTCTGTGTGCGCCACACTTGATAGCGGAAAACAACCATAAAAATAAGCAGAATGGTGAACATCTGATATATCATCACCAGCAAAAAGTCCCAATCATAGAATGTCAACGCCGCAACGATAAGCAACGCATAGTTGATGTAGAGGGCGATGAGCAGCGAATTGAGCCTGATGTGCGAAATCATCTCATCTTCGACCTTCTCACGCGAACAGGTCGCCAATATGCCACCCACGACGATACCTATGAGTGCGATGTTGTTCGTAGTGGGAGAGCCTTCAAATCCTGTGAAACAAAGGTATATGCCCAGCGCAGCGGCCAAAGAGAAAATTACCCACCCTACCTTCTGAAAGCGGTGTGGAAAGAGCAATGTTTTCATAATTGTTTAGTTTTGGTTTGTTATCTAAAATTAGTTGAGGTATTCGAATACAGTGCAAATGTAAAGCAAACTTTACAAAAAGACAAATATTTTTGACATTATTTTTTGCACACAAAAAATTAGGGGATTATTTTAATCCTCTAAAATTTTTCAAATGCTCTGTGTTTGTTGTTCGTTTCGGCTACACTCGTAGTTATAACTTCTTGATGCTCTCCTTGCGGGCGATAATCGACGATATGGTGCGGTCGATATACTCTTGAATATCGCTGCGCAGACGCTTGTAGAGCGGGCACGATGTGTAGTTCTCGTTGTCGAGCAGCACATCGCGAATCGAGCGCAGGGAGTTCATATAGTTGCTCATCTCGTTACGCAACGAGAGGCCCTCTTTCTTCGAAGAGTTGATTTTTGCGACCGACATCTGTCGCAGGCGGTCGCAGACGGTGCCAAGCAAGACCATCACCACATTATCCATCAGTGTATGGCCGTGCATATAGAGGTAGGTCGTCTCGGGAGTAACACCCTTTGCGAGCAGGTCGTCGGCAAAGGTATCGAGTTCGTCAGCCATATCGGGATATTCACTCTCCAAACGGCTCACCCTGCGCTGTACATTGCGACATAGCCACGCTATGGTGTCGGCACCGTTATTCTCTAACTCCACATAGCCCAAACGTACCGTATTTTTGAAATCAACCAACGTGAAAATATTCTCCGAGGCGAGTTGTGCCGAGTAGGTGTACCACAGAAAAACAGGGTATATCGCTCGGGAATAGTCGGCCATAAACTGCACAAAATCAAATATATGGCTGTCGTTCTTTGTGGCCTTTACGCAGACGTTGTGCAGTGATGGAGCGTAGCACAGATAATTTTCGGTGGCGTAGGTATAGGTGTGAAACATAAATCTCGCTCGATTTATCTGTGCGGCTTGCTCGGTGCGCTCGCCAAAGAGATAATCAAAATCGGAATCGACACACAACAGGAGATTCTCGTTCGATTGCGGAATCATCGACATCAGCACCTTTTTACCTTTGGGGAGGTCTTCACGATTGGGCACCGAAATCTCAAAGCGCAAATAGGGATTGTCGAAATTATCGAATATACCGCGCCAGAAGGCCACATCTTCGTAGCCTTCGACAAAGACCTTCACCTGCTCACGACCGTCGTCTATCGACTGCGGCAGTGACCTCTCGCCTTGTGGTGAGCAGTTGAGGTAGTGGTTATAGCGATATTTTTGTCGTGTAGTACGTCCCATAATTTGTCGTAAAAATAATAAAATAGTAACTTTGTGCCAAATATGGAGAGATATTTTGTGCGGATATTCGGCAAAAGTAAACTACTTTTGTAGCCGAGTAGGCCAAAATATCGGATAAAAATTTTTAAGATGAGCGATTGGAAAGAGCGTTTGGGTATGGTCTATTCTACCAATCCCGATTTCGAATACCGGACCGAAGAGCAGGAGCAGGTAGCGACATTGCCACCGCAACAGCAAAATTTGCGTGTGTGGCTCGACCGTCGGCAGCGAGGTGGTAAGGTCGTGACATTGGTCAAGGGCTTTGTCGGTAGCGACGAGGACCTTGCCGATTTGGGCCGTATGCTCAAAAATAAGTGCGGTGTCGGTGGCTCGGCCAAAGATGGTGAGATAATCGTTCAGGGTGACCACCGTGACAGAGTTGTGGAGTTGCTGACGGCGGCAGGTTATAAGTGCAAGAAGGCCGGCAGTTAGGCGGCGACATATTTTATTGTTGGAGGTGAAGCAGTTTTTTCGATATTTAGTGTTGTGCTTTGTGCTCGTTATGGCGACACAGAGGGCCGATGCCCAATATTATAGTTGGGGTGCCGACCCTGCGCACTTCAAGTGGAAGAAGGCCTCTACCGAGCAATCGACCGTGATTTATCCTATGCACGCCGAGCGTGTAGGTCGTACAACGCTCTATTTCAACGAGATATTAAAGCCATATATCGGTTACGGCTATAAGTTGCCACCGCTGGATTTGCCCTTTGTCGTTCACCCCGAAAATATGCGCTCCAATGGCCTTGTGATGTGGTTGCCGAAGCGTGTGGAGTTTCTCTCTTCTCCGGCCGTTGATGGCTACTCTATGCCGTGGCTGAAACAACTCACAGCCCACGAATATCGTCACGCAGCACAATATAACAATCTTAATGTGGGCGTGGTAAAGGTCTTGTCGTATCTCATAGGTCAGCAGAGTTCCACCATAGGTTTGGTATTTATGCCCTTTTGGATGATGGAGGGTGATGCTACGATGTTCGAGACCGAGGCCTCCTCGTTTGGTCGCGGTCTGCAACCTCGTTTTACGCTGGCCTTTCGTGCTATGGGCGATATTGCGGGCAAGTATCGCAATTCCGATAAATTTTTCTGTGGCTCGTATCGCGATTTTATCCCCGACCATTATGAGTTTGGTTACCAGATGGTGTCGTATGGTAACGAAAAGGTGGGGCGCGTTATGGCCAATGATATGGCTGCATACGGCCCTCGTAAGCCGTGGATGATTATCTCGGAGAATTGGCGAATGAATAAACTCTTCGGCTTCAACAGCCACGAACTGTTTCAAGATACTTTCCGCTCGCTTGTGGAGTTCTGGCGACAGAGCCCTCTGCCCGAGAATAGCAGCCGTATGCTCCCGACACCTCGTTTTACAAGTTATACGACCTATGCTTCGCCGTTGTGGGTTGATGGCCGCGTGGTGGCGTTGAAGAGCGACCTCGACACGCCCAAGCACTTTGTCGCATTAGACCCTCTGACGGGCTTTGAGCAGGCATTGGCCTCGACGGGAGATGTCTCTACGCCTCCTGTCTATGATAGTTTGAGCAACTGCATCTGGTGGACCGAGTATCGTCGCAGTGCAATGTTCCAAGAGAAGGTGACCTCGAAGTTGTGCTATATGGATTTGGATAAGTTGCGCCCGCGTACTATTCGAGGCAGGGCCAACAAACTCTATCCCACGTTTGACGACAAGGGCGGTATGGCGTGGGTGGAATATGCTCCTAACGGTATCTATACGATACGTTATAAGAGGTCAGGCGACACCGAGCAGGCTGTGTCGTTGCCATTTGGCGAGGAGATACACTCTTTGGCGTGGGATAACCACACTCGGAGGTTGTATTTTATTGTGACCGGTGATGAGGGTATGTGGATTGCCTCGGTCGATGATGCCGGTGAGGTACGACGAGTGACACGTCCTGCTTATATCACCCTGAGCCGTTTGCGTGCTCGTGACGGCAAACTATATTTCGGTTCAATTGCTTCGGGCCGCGATGAGATACACTGCTACGATATCGAGCAGGGACGAGAGTATCAACTTACCGAGTCGTCGTTTGGCTCATTCGATGTGTCGGTGGCGGAGAGGGGTACAATCCTTATGACCACATACGATTCGTTGGGATATCACCCTTCGGTGCAGCGTGAAGATAAATTGTGGCGTGAGGTGGAGTATTCCCGTTTGCCGAAAAATATCGTTAATCCGCCCCGTACGAAGTGGGATATCATAAACCTCGATTCGGTGAGCATAACACCTCCCGACAGCGTGGTGCAGAAGGTGCCCCGCAAGGAGAAGCGTTATCGTAAGGGATTGACACTCTTTAATTTCCATAGTTGGGCTCCGTTGTCGTACGACCCCTTTGCGTTGAGCGAGGAGAGTGCTATAAGTTTTAATCTGGGAGCGACCGTTATGACGCAAAACCTGCTCTCGTCGATGCAGGGTTTTGTGAGTTACGGATATAGTGCCCGTCAAGGAAGTTTGGTGCGTGCCAAGTTGCGTTATTACGGTCTGGGCCCCACCATCAGCCTTAATGCCACTTATGGCGGTAGCCAAAATATGTATCCTGTCTATGTCTATAATCCCGAGACGCGCAAGATTGAGTTCCCCGAGGCTCCTTCGGTGGGCAAGTATTACTCTGTGGGGTTGAGCGTGCAGTTGCCGTTGATGTTCCAGCGAGGATACCATACCCGTTATCTTATTGCAACTGCTTCGTGGAATTATTCGAATGGTTTGGTGGCCAATACGGGTAATTTGAAGATAAATGCCGACGGTATAAGTAATGTCGCCACGATAGGTTATAAGGAGGGCTTGCTCCTTACGTCATACTCTGTTGCATTCCAAGATATGGTTGCGATGGCGCATCGTGACTTCCTGCCACCGTGGGGTGTTGCAGCCTCGGCCACCTATGCCGTCAATCCCTCGAATGGCAGTTTCAGCGATTTGCTGGCCCTTTATGCCAAGGTCTATACCCCGGGTTTTGCCAAGCATAACTCTTTGTCGCTGGCGTTAGCCTATCAGCACTCTATCGGTGGATTTAAGAGTGCTGACGCACACTCTGCTCTTACGTTTAATGCCAGCGTGCTGTTGCCTCGTGGTTTTGACTCGGCACAGATTGAAAATCGTAACTATATGGCCTCGTCGCTCAACTATCAATTCCCGATATGTTATCCCGACGGCGGCTGGCGAGGTATTGTCTATTTCAAGCGCATACGCCTAAATCTTGGTGCCGATTTTGCGCAGTTCCAGAGTCCGGCCTTCAAACCCGATGGCCGAGCCTATAATCGTTGGCATCGCATCAATTCATTTGGTGGCGATTTGACCTTTGATTTGAATCTGTTGAGCAGCCCCGCCTCGGCCACTATGGCACTCACTTTTTCTTGCTATCGTCCCAGCGAGGGTGGAATGTACTTCTCGGCAGGTATGGCTTTGCCCTTCTAGGCAATCTTTCTACCCCCTTTATCGTTATTTTTATGGGCATATAACATCTTGAAGATGTTACCCTATGGAATTATCTCTCGGACTTTTCACTATATATGTGAAAAATTTATAACTTTGCACATTGGAATAATGCGCTTTGCTATGACAAAGATTAAAGAGTTTTTTAAGAAGGAGAAGAATATAATCAAAGTGATGTGGTTGGTGGTTATGGCCCCCGTCGCATTACTCTTTTTGATGCTTACCTTGGCGGCTTTGGGAGTCTTTGGCCGTATGCCGTCGTTTGAGGAGTTGGAGAATCCGAAGAGTAACCTCGCCACCGAGATTTATGGCGATAACGGTCACGTCATCGGAACATTCTTTGTCGAGAACCGCTCCTATGTGCAGTATGAGGATTTGTTCCCGGCCGACTCTACACAACATCTGTCGCTTGGTGGGCATACCGTTCCTCCTGTTGTGGCGGCACTTATCGCTACCGAGGATGTCCGTTTCCGTAGCCATTCGGGTATCGATATCCCCTCGCTTTTCCGTGTGGGCGTTAAGACTATCTTGATGCAAAATTCGTCGCAGGGTGGCGGTAGTACCATTACCCAGCAGTTGGCCAAAAACCTCTTCCCGCGTGATACGGTGCGTAATCGCGGTAAGATTTCACGTACGATGAAGTTGGTGCAGTCGAAGTTTAAGGAGTGGATTACGGCCTTGAAGTTGGAGCACAACTATACCAAAGAGGAGATTGCGGCGATGTATCTCAATACGGTGGGATACGGCTCTAATGCCTATGGAATTAAGTCGGCGGCAGCGACCTTCTTCGGCAAGTCACCCGACGAACTCAATATTCAGGAGGCAGCCGTATTGGTTGGCGTGGTAAATGCCCCGACGCGTTATTCTCCGGTGCTGAATCCCGAGAATGCTCTCAAACGACGTAATCTGGTCATCAGCCGTATGGAGAGTGCCGGAGCCATTATCCCCGAAAAGCGTGATTCACTTTGCGCGTTACCTATCTCGCTCTCATATCGCCCCATTACCCACAATAGCGGCGAGGCGACCTATTTCCGCGAGATGTTGCGTCAGACGATGAATGCCAAGCGTCCGACGCGTCGTCAGTTCCTTACGGATTGGGATTATGAGCAGGCCGTTAAGGAGTACGACGAGAACCCTATTTACGGTTGGTGTCACAAAAACACCAAGGCCGACGGTACTCCCTATAACATCTATCGCGACGGTTTGCGCATCTATACCACCATCAGCCCTGCTATGCAGCGTTATGCCGAGGAGGCTGTGCAAAAGCAGTTGGAGACGGTCATTCAACCTCGTATGGATAGACAGGTGAAGGCGACGGGCGTTTTGTTCCAAGATGTTGAGCCGGCCGACCGCGAGGCCATTATCAAGCGTGCAATGAAGAACTCCGACCGTTATCGCGAGATGAAAAAAGATGGCAAATCGGAGAGGGAGATATTTGCTTCGTTTGACGAAAAGTGTAAGATGCGAATCTTCACTTTCAAGGGCGAGGTCGATACCGTTATGACTCCTCGCGATTCTATTCTGCATCACAAACGCATTATGCGTGCAAGCCTTGTGGCGATGAATCCTCGTACGGGCCACGTCAAGGCCTATGTCGGAGGCCCTAATTTCCGCTACTTCAAATACGATATGGCCAAGCAGGGTAAGCGTCAGACAGGCTCTACGGCCAAGCCGTTTATCTATACTTTCGCCATCGACCAGTTGGGCCTTACGCCTTGTACGATGGCTCCCAACCTGCCTGTGTCTATCGAGACTCCTGCCGGTATCTGGTCACCCAAAGAGGCCGGAAATATAGAGTACGACGGCGTGTTGCACCCTCTGTATTGGGGCTTGGCTAACTCGCGTAACAACTATTCGGCGTGGATAATGAAGCAGGCCAAACAGCCCGAGACGGTGGCCGATTTCCTGCACAATATGGGCATTAAGAGTTTCATCTATCCCGCTTATGCGTTGTGTCTGGGTGCTTTCGAGTCGAATGTCTATGAGTTGGTGAGTGCCTATTCTACCTTCGTGAATGAGGGTGTGCATATCGACCCGATATTCGTCACTCGCATCGAAGATAGACAGGGTAACCTCATATCGTCGTTTGTGCCGCAGTCGCAAGATGCCGTTAATAAACATACAGCCTATACGATGCTCACGATGTTGCAGCGTGTGATTGCCGCAGGTACGGGAGGTCGTCTGTTGTGGCAGTTCGGTATGGATAATATGGATATCGGCGGTAAGACGGGTACTTCGAATGAGAACCGTGATGCGTGGTTTATGTGCGTGTCGCCGACGCTTGTGTCGGGCGCGTGGGTTGGTGGCGAGGACCAGTCGGTGCATCTCTCGGCGCAGGGTGAGGGTAGTGTTATGGCTCTGCCTATCGTCGGAGAGTTCCTTACCAAGGTCTATGCCGATACGTCGCTCGGCGTAAGTCGTCAGGCCCGTTTCTCTCGTCCCGAGGGCTGGGAGCCTTACGATTGCCCGAAGGCTGTGGAGCCCGATTCGCTGACGATGAGCCAGAGCGTCGCTGACGAGTTTTTTGATTAGTAACAGAGGTTAAAATTCAGGTTATATGAAAATTGCTATTGTAGGTGCTAGTGGTGCCGTAGGTCAGGAGTTTTTGACCATTTTGAATGAGAGAGTTGATTTTCCTCTCGACGAGTTGGTGTTGTTCGGCTCGGAGCGTTCGGCCGGAACAAAGTATATGTGCCGAGGCAAGGAGTATGAGGTGAAGTTATTGCAGCATAACGACGATTTCAAAGATGTCGATATCGCCCTTACATCAGCCGGAGCATCTACCTCGAAAGAGTTTGCCGAGACCATTACAAAATATGGTGCTTTGATGATTGATAATTCGAGTGCTTTCCGAATGGATAGCGATGTGCCTTTGGTTGTGCCGGAGGTAAATGCCGCCGATGCTCTTAATGCCCCCCGCAGGATTATCGCCAACCCTAATTGTACTACAATTCAGATGGTTGTGGCGTTGCAGGCTATCGAGCGTCTGTCGCATATCAAGCGTGTTCACGTGGCGACATATCAGTCGGCAAGTGGCGGTGGCGCACAGGCTATGGCCGAGTTGGAGAAGCAGCATCAGCAGTTGGTGGCGGGTGAGGAGCCTACGGTTGCGAAGTTCGCCTATCAGTTGGCATATAATGTGATTCCTCATATCGACGTCTTTATGGACAACGACTATACCAAGGAGGAGATGAAGATGTATCACGAGACACGTAAGATTATGCACTCTGACGTTGAGGTGTCGGCTACGTGTGTGCGTGTGCCCGTTATGCGCGCTCATTCGGAGAGTATCTGGGTGGAGACCGCCGAGGAGGTGTGCGTTGAGGCGGCACGTCAGTCGTTTGCCGAGAGTGAGGGTGTTGTTTTGATGGACGAGCCTATGAACAAAGTCTATCCTATGCCGCTCTTTATTGCCGGCAAGGACCCTGTATATGTAGGTCGCGTGCGTAAGGATATTGCATCGAAGAATGGCCTTACCTTCTGGTGTGTTGCCGACCAGATTAAAAAGGGTGCGGCACTCAACGCCATTCAGATTGCCGAATGGGTTATTAAGAATCGCAAATAGAAAAAATACAATTAAATTTTAGTCAAATTATCGGAGAAAATTTTTAAATAAATAATACATATAACTAATTGAGCTTTTAGCTCTTATTCCTTATACGGTAAAATCGCCAAATTTTAATAGCTATACGGGAATAAGTTTTGAAGGTTCACGCTTATGGCGTGGACTATTCGTGCTTATTCGTATAGCAGGCGTTTGGCGATGCCTACCGTTAAGATAAGCAGTCAGAATAGTTTCACGCTTTTTTGGTTGCATATAGGAGCTAGAGTATTTATAACCTATTCATATGCGACCGCCAAAACTTTTTGACAATGAATTAGAAGGTCAGGTTGATTTCTTTGAAACATATCTGCCTCGTGTAAACCGCAATTTAGCCATTGCTGATATCCAGCGAGATTATAGCGATGGAGTAATAAATGGTAATATCCTTGAATTCAAACTGCATATCAATGATTTAAATGCGGTGCTTTTTCAGACCATAAAGTATTTGTCGGTAATGCGTATAAAGGGGAGGCCAATACCCGCAAATATTTTATTGATTTCATTAAATGATCAAAAGGCATATCTTTATCATTCTGCCAAATATCTCGCAGCTATTGAAACAATATATGTTGGTGCAGCATCTAAACAAAATCAAGGCTTCATTATCGGGGATTGCGTAGAAATGTTTGATTATACCAATCAACGAGATGAAGATCGAATGATAAAAATATTAAAGACTGATAATTACACGAAAATTCATTTAGATGAAAATTGTATTGTCGGTTGGGGCGAAACTTATTATCGTCTTTATCCAAATGCTAGGAAATCAGACTTTATAGGTGATAATACTGGCAAAATCAATATTGTGGGAGAAATACGTAATCCAACGAAATTTGCCAAATATATATATCCTTATGAAAAAGAGTCTAACGAACGATTTAGATATTTAATGGATAAACTTAATGATTTTATCCAAAAGAAAAATCTAGGGGCATTTTATACCCATAACTTATATGCCGAGAAATCATTGGACTTGGTTCGAGATGCAATATCAAAAGTCCCTGATGGAAATGACTATGTAATTATCGATCGATGTGCAGGCACTGGGAATTTGGAGCGAATGATGACAGATGATGAATTAAGTCATACTATTGTTTCTACGCTAGAATATTATGAATACAAAGTGTTGTTGGAAGTTCTTGGTGATAAGGTGCGACATATTATTCCGCCAACAGAACATGAGGATACTTTCAATATGGGCATGGTACGGGGGGCTGATGCATTAAGTGAGGAATTTATAAATAATCCAATAGTTAAAGAGTATATAAATAATCCTAAATGTACTATTATATTATTTGAAAATCCACCATTTGCCGAAACAACATCAATTGAGCATCAAAAACGCAAGGCCGGTAAAAATGCGTCAGTTTGGAAACAAAGTTATGTTGTTCAGCAAATGAAACTAGAAATAAAAGGTAGTGCTACAAATGATTTGGGTAATGCCTTTATTTGGTCGGCATTCAAATATTATTTGCGCCAACCGACGGATAGTTATATTGTATATTCTCCTGTTAAATATTGGAAAGTACAAGACCTTGTTAATAAACGATTTGTACGAGGATATGCGTTTAATAGACGACATTTTCACACATCAGAAAATGCGTGTGTGATGTGTGCATTATGGAGTAATGAAGACTTCGTCCAAGATATTTTATATCTTGAAGCTTTTGATATAGTCAATGACTCTTTATTAGGCGAAGGCGTTTTATCTGTAAAGAAAATTCGGACTCGATATAGTACTCATTATTTTGATAAGAGAAAATTTGATGATGATACTAATGATGGAGTATGTGTCGGCCTAGATGGTGTAGAGCGCGCCCCTTCAAGTATGGGTATCCCTCTTTATAATAGTAATATGTTGGGATATATGGCGGTATATAGTAGCGGATTTGACAATCCTGATTTGCATTCTACACTAGTACGTGCTTCAAGATATGATGGACATGGATTTTTTTTAAGAAAGGATGATTATCTGACAAAATTACCGATGTTTGCTGCTAGTAGATATATAACATACAATCGAAAATGGACTGAAAGAGCCCGAATAATGAAGTCTGCTGATGGGGCGGAAAAGTTCAAGAGAGATGTTAATAACGGGAAGATAGACAACTATTTGCTTAAAGTATTATTGTTTACTATTTTGGAGCCTCAAAACCATATGCGCTCTTTCAAGGGTAGTGACGGCAGGGATTATGTTAATCAGTTAACTCTTGATACGACAAATGGTCAAACCGTGGCATCTCAGGAACTTTTGAGAATGAAATTTAACGATAGAGAGCGCCAACTTGTTGAACTATGGGGAAGAATTTTGTCAGAAGCAAAAAGTACTAAAAATTATAATTCAAAATTAACCTATGGTCTTTATCAGATTAAAACAGAATTAAACACATTCTCAAAGGATGAAAAAACTGGTGCAATAGTGTATGACTATCCGAGTCTAAATGGTGATATAAGAACACTTGCAGAGTTATTAAAGGCATATTATATTGAGGAAATTGTGCCTATTTTATTTGAATATGAATTTCTTAAATAGGGGGGGCAATAGAACGTGTTTTTAGATGTTGTAATAATACTATAAAACAAGAGCCTGTCTAACAAGTTTTTTGTTAGACAGGTTTTTGTATATAATAAAAA
>CAZQMC010000036.1:0-22664 GCA_964594305.1 uncultured Alistipes sp.
AGCTCACTAACGCCGATGGTACTGCCTATTTAGGTGGGAGAGTAGGTAGCCGCCTCTTCAAGAGAAGGTCGAATGAAAATTCGGTCTTCTCTTTTTTATTTGTGCAGGTTTCTGCTGCACCTTCCTTGTAAGGCGATTTGGCTGTACGGCGTGTACTATCCAAATCGCCTTACTTCATTGCGGCACACCATAATTCCTGCACAAATGAAAAAAATGAGAGACCGAAGTTCGACCTTCTCTTGAAGAGGCGGCTACCTATATTTACTTATATAATGCAGTATTATTGTTGTTAGTGCGCTTAACTGCTCTGTGTAACAGAGGACGGTCGTGCAAACCGAAAGCAGAGCAGATATACCTATATCATATATGCTATGCTGAGGTGCCGCCGACCGAAGCCGAGAACAGATTGCCCGCGGCAATTCTCGGCAAGTTAAGCGAATGATAAAAAAACCGCAATCCTTGGTGGATTGCGGTGGAATATCATTTTTATTCCTACTTTTGTTTCTTATTTTTCTTATTTTTTGTATCCTTCTTTTTTACATCTTTAATAGGTTTATTATTGTATTTCATCTGATCCAAGCCGTGGAATGGATTCTCATTTTCGGCATAGGTCTTTTTAAGAATAAGGTGGAACTTGTGACGAGTACATAATGCTGGTTCTCTTTTAACATTAATGATTGAACCAGAGATATCATTTTGGATTTCCCAGCCTAATTCTGATAACTTATTAAGCATTTCTGCGGTATTAGCCCTCCCAACATATATTGGTTTGTGATTATACATAATGCTAGTTCTGAGATTCTGGCCTCCTCCGCGAACATATAAATCGCAATAAGCTGTTTTTGTCTGAGCATTTGCACTTACTATGTACAATAAGATTCCGATTAAAGAAATAATAATTTTTTTCATTTTGTTTAAGTTTTTTAAGTTAATTTTTGTTTGTAATTGTCAAAAAGTCCTGTGGATTTAGACAAAACAAAAAGCGCGGACTAAATTCGCTAATATCGGATTCTGCGGTCTTCCACAACCTTGTCCCCCATATACGGAATAAAGCCCACGCCGAACAAACAGCGTGGGCTTTATTCCTCGGGGACAATTGAATAAGTGGAAGTTTCAGAATCCCGAAATAAAAGCTAACGCCTTTTATTTATATGTCTTTTGCTGTTATTTTGTCATAGGCAAATGGGTTTTATGTTGCACATAAGTTATAAATATTTCTCAAAAAATCTGTACATACTCGATTTTTTCTCATCTTGCATACTATTTTTGGTCGGGGAAATTGAATTTTTAGTATCTTTGTGTAGTAGCGTTTTTTATTGAGCAGGCAGATGAAGCACATCATAAAGAGATTGGCTCTTATGGTCGGGGTTATCGCTATGGTAGTCCTTGTGGGGTGTCGTCGATACGATGCGCCAGCCGGATTACCGAAGACAGAGCCTGTTACGATGTCGCTGGCAGCACTCGGTGAGTTGGTGGGAGAGCGCACGGTAAAGGTAGGCGAGCCAATAGTCGTGGGTGGCTACGTCACAACATCTGACGAGGATTCCAATTTCCACAAAACATTGATTATAGATGATGGTACGGCAGGGGCAGAGGTTATGCTTGGCATATATGACTCCTACCGCCTATATCCGTTGGGTTATTATGTCACGATAGCGTTGCAGGGCTGTGGCATCGGGCGGCATTATGGCGTAATGCAGATAGGGTTGCCGGCCGAAGAGTATAGTGGTTTCCCGACAGATTATTTCTCCTCGCGTGTGATGCTCGATAGGCATATTCAGCCGAGTGCCGACTATCGGGAGGTCGTAGCGGAGGTGCGTACAATAGATGAGTTGAGTGCGACAGAGTGCGGGCGGCTGGTAAAGGTGGAGGGCTTGGAGTTGGTATCAAACCTCTATCCCGACGTGTGGAAGGTAAATCAGAGTGGCACGTGGCGTGAGTACAACATCTTCCAAGATGAAAAGGAGCAGAGGATTGCTGTATATACATCGGAGTATGCCGACTATGCTGATAGTGAGGTGCCTGCGGAGAGATTGTCGCTGACGGGCATATTGCAGACGGGGCGAATCGATGGCGAGGATATGTTTATGCTGAAAATGCGTTATGAGGAGGATTGCAAGGTGGTGGAGTAGTTCTCTGTGGCGGTTGTCGGTACTTGTTATGGCGGCAGCCCTCATATCGTGTAGCGATGCTACACCGTCATCATTCTTCGATGAGCCTTTCGACGAGCCTGCGAAGCCTGTGGAACAGTTGAAGGGCCACATCACAATCGAGCATTTGAAAACGCTTGCAAAGGGTGAATCGACGACAATAGTGTCGGATATATACATCGAGGGATATGTCGTGGCCAACGACCTATACGGCGAGTATTATAAGAGTATAGTCGTGTGCGACGAGAGCGGTGGAATAGAGATAAGTATTGACAGTCGCAATTTGGCAGTGCTATTTCCTGTGGCTTCGCGTGTTGTGGTGCATTGCTCGTCGTTGGCATTGGGTGACTATGGCGGACAACTTACGCTGGGAGCGCAACCCACATCGGAGTATTCGGTGGATCGTATTGCCGAGTTGGATATTGCGCGATATTTTTCGGTCGATAAGTCGAGTCCCTGCGTCATTCGGCCGCAGACTGTCGCAATCGCAGATTTGACGCCCTCGCTCGTTGGGGACTATGTTATGCTCGACGGCGTGACATTCGGCGCACAGGCAGGTATGACGTGGTGCGACAAAGATTTGGAGACAGGAGATTTCGTGACGACACAGCGTCGGGTGAGTGATAACGGTGGCGAGGAGATTATGCTGACCTTTATCGACACTTGCTCCTATGCTGCCGAGATTATCCCATCGGGAGAGGGTGCTGTGTGTGGCGTGGTGGAGTATTTCAATGGGGAATATTCACTTAGGGTTGTTAACCGAATGATACGTTTTTGATAAAAGATTTGTGCTAAAATGCGCATAATGAATAAAAAGTGTTATATTTGCGACGATTTAGAGCAAACAATAATCAAACGATAACCAAACATTTCTGTTTATGAAGAAGATTATCTCGCTGGTAGCACTTGTAGTGTTGTGTGGCGGAGGGTTGTGCGCACAGGAGAAGGCTTTGTCGCCAATCAATATTCAGGCCGAGGCGCGTATTGATTATCAGGGCGAATATCTTGATGGCCACCATATGTGCGACGATTCGGGTTTCAAGGGTAAGTATATCAACCTGATTGTGTTTGGCGATATCAGCAAGTCGTTCTCGTACTCTTATCGTCAGCGTCTGAACAGAGCCCACGCCGACTATTCGTTCTTCGATGCAACAGACTGGATATATCTCACTTACACCACACCCAATAAGCATTGGTCGTTGTCGGCAGGTAAGCAGGTTGTGGGTATTGGAGGCTTTGAGTACGACCGCGCACCCATCAATCTCTACTTCTGTTCGGAGTATTGGAACAATATCGGCTGCTATCAGTTTGGTGCAAGTTTGACCTACGCTACCAAGAGCGGCCGCGACAAGATTATGTTTCAGGCGTGCGAGAGTCCGTTTAAGAAGCCCTTCTCGGATTTGAAAGGCTATGGCTCTGATATGTATGCCTATAACTTGATGTGGATAGGTTCACACGGCTGGTTTAACTCAATCTACTCGGTAAATGCTATGGAGTATATGCCCGACGAGTATGTATATTATGTGGCGTTGGGTAACGAGTTCTTGTTTGGCGACATAGGTAAGTTACAACTCGATTTTATGAACCGCACGACCGACGGCGAGTGGTTGGATTTCAATAGTTTATCTCTGATGGGCGAACTATCGTTCAATATAGGTCAGAAATTTACCGCCTTCGGCAAGGCGACATACGATGTAAATAATAGCAATAAATTCTATGACTGGTGCGTGTGGCCCGGTACCGATATTACCCGTTTGGGTGCCGGTGTGGAGTTCTATCCCCTGCCCAAGGGCGACCGTTCGATACGTCTGCACGCTGCATATTGCCACACTCTGGGTGACAATGGCAATCCCAACGGAGTATTGCTCGATAATCAATCGCTCTTCTCTGTCGGCTTGACGTGGAAGATTGATATAGTTTCGCTTACAAAGAAAATATTCAAATAAGATGACAAAGAAGACAAAGAGTGGCATAATTTGCCTGCTGATTGTAATCGCCCTTTTCGGCTATTTGGGCTATGTTATGGGTATGGCCCCAATGTTGAAGACCGTAATGGCTACGGCTCACGATCTATTGCTTAATACTGTATTCTTCCTAATGGCTGTATGTGTTATCACTGGTGCTTTGGGAAGAATTTTCGTGGAGTTTGGCGTGGTGAGCCTGTTGGAGAAGGTGCTTCGCCCCTTGATGAAGCCCTTGTTTAATCTTCCGGGTGTTGCGTCGTTGGGTGCTGTGATGACATTCCTTTCGGATAATCCGGCAATTATTGCGCTGGCACAAGATAAGCGATTTGCAAGTTATTTCAAGAAGTATCAACTAATTTCACTGACAAACTTTGGTACAGCATTTGGTATGGGTTTGTTGGTTCTTGTCTTTATGATGGGCTTGGGATATTTCGCTGCCCCACTTATCGGATTTGTCGGCGCTATGGTCGGTTGTGTTGTATCGACTCGCCTTATGCAGCGTTTCATCATTAAATCATGTCCTGCCTATGTCGAGGAGAATGCTTGCGACGAGACTTTCGAGCAAGAGCAGGAGCAGGAGGGCAAAGAGCAATCTCTGTTTATTCGTATTTTGAATGGTTTGCTTGATGGTGGTAAGACAGGTGTTGATGTAGGTTTGTCAATTATACCGGGTGTATTGATTATCTCAACCTTCGTTATGATTCTCACCTTCGGTGCGTCGGCTGACGGTACTTATACAGGTGCAGCATACGAGGGCGTGGAGTTATTGCCTTGGTTGGCCGCCAAGATAAATATCGTCTTTGAGTGGTTGTTTGGTTTTACCGACCCTCATTTGGTAGCGTTCCCTATTACGGCGTTGGGTGCTGTGGGTGCTGCGTTGAGCCTTGTTCCTACATTTATTGCTGAGGGTTGGGCCGATGGTAATGCTATTGCCGTATTTACCGCTATCGGTATGTGTTGGAGCGGTTATTTGAGTACTCATACTGCGATGCTCGACTCACTCGGCTATCGTCAACTTACCTCGAAGGCTATCTTGGCTCACACCATTGGTGGTTTGGTAGCGGCGTTTGTCGCACACTGGGCATTTGTACTCTACTCGTTGATTTAATCACTTGCAACGAAAATATAAAGGGTGGTATCCGTCAATGGAATACCACCCTTATTGTTTTGTCGAATTAGCGGGATTTAATAGGCCACCTTATCCTCCTTTGCGGCCCACTTACGGAAGGCACCCAAAGCCTCGTCACGCAGGAAATGTTCGCAACGAATAGAGCGCTGGTCATAATCCAACTCCAACTCGTCGTAGATAAACGAGTCGTCGAAATTTATCGCCTTGGCATCAGCCTTCGTGTTACCGTAGCAGATACGTTCCACACCGGCCCAATAGAGTGCGCTGAGGCACATCGGGCAAGGCTCACACGAACTATATACGGTGCAGCCCTCCAGCTTAAACGTGCCTAATTTCTGGCACGCCTCCCTAATGGCCGACACCTCGGCGTGAGCCGTAGGGTCACACGTCGGCACCACTCTATTAGCACCCGTCGAGATAACCTTGCCACCACGAACTATAACGGCACCAAAAGGCCCTCCGCCATTATCGACATTCTGCTCGGCAATGCCTATGGCCATACGCATAAACTTCGCATCGTCGGCCGAGAAATCTCTCCTCTCTGTAAGGGTGCGTCGCGTGCGCTTGCGCAAGCAAAGAGCCACAGCCGCCACGCAGGCAACCGCTGCTGCCGAAATCCACCAAATATTCATATCGGTTAATTATCACAAAAAAGACGCCACAACATCAAAAGGGCCTTCGCCCTGATGGTTGTGGCGCCTAAAAAATGAAAAACTATTACTTGTCCTGATAGAGGAAACGCTTGATACTACGCTTCGGTGTCTTCTCAAACTCCGAGTCCATCAACTCATAACGAGCAACCTTCTCGTAAGAGGCAACCAATGCGTTGAGTTGCTTGATATTCTCGGTCATAATCTCCTCCAACTTTGCCTTGTCGATGCCCTCGTTCTTGGCTTGGTCGTAGTCGGGAACGATAAGTGCTGTAAGAACACCCTTACGCTCTACGATAAGCGACTCCAAAACGAGTGACATATTATTGAGTTTATCCTCAATCTCCTCGGGATAGATGTTCTGACCTGTGCCTGTAAGAATCATAGTCTTGCAACGGCCCTTGATATAGATATTACCCTTCTCGTCGATAACACCCATATCGCCCGTATGCAACCAACCGTCTTTCTCCAAAACGGCATTTGTAGCCTCCTCATTCTTATAGTAGCCCATCATCACGTTCTCTCCCTTCACCAAAATCTCACCGGCGATATTCTGCGGGTCGGCAGAGTCAATCTTCACGGTCATCAGGCCGGGGAGTTCCTTACCGCAAGATGATGCTGCGAACTCGCAAGGAGGAGCAAAACTGATAAGCGGGGCACACTCGGTCATACCATAGCCAATCGTCAAGGGGAAGCCAATCTTACGCAAGAAGGCCTCGGTCTCCTGATTCATCGGAGCACCACCCACGATGAAGATACCTACCTCGCCACCAAACGAAGCCATAAGTTTTGACTTGATGATAGAGTAGAGCGCAGTATTCACAAAAGGAATCTTCATCGCAATACTCATCGGGCCCTTCTCCAACATAGGCATAATCATCTTACGATACACCTTCTCCAATACCAGAGGCACACTACAAACAATCGTAGGCTTAACCTCCTGCATAGCCTCAACCAAAATCTTGGGTGACGGCATACGGCCCAACAATGTAATGTGACCACCTACTACCAACTGCACCAAGAAGTCGAAGGCGCAACCATAGGCGTGAGCCAAAGGCAGGAACGAGAGCGTACGACCACCTCGGTATATGTAGTTCTTGCCGGTCTCGGGGTTCTTCACATACTTACCGAAGACCATATTACCTGTAAGGTTGTTCACCGACAACATCACACCCTTCGATGAACCTGTTGTACCCGATGTGTAGTTCAACAAAATCATCTTCTCGTTAGCCACTTCGTTGAACTTAATATCCTCGGGCTTAAAGCCTACGGGGTACTTAATCTTGAAATCTTCGTCGAGGTTGCTCAATGTATCGGTAACGGTTGTTGAACCCTCCTTCTCATATACCAACTTCCAATCATCAACGGTGATGGCAGCCTCCAATTTCGGCATACGGTCGGTGTCGAGTGTCTGCCAATGAGTGCTGCCGGCAAAGAGCAGGTGGCTCTCCGAGTGGGTTACGATGTTCTCGACATCGGCAGGGTTGAAATCCTGCAAAATCGGTACAATGACAGCACCGTAGGTGATTGTCGCGATATAGGTTACGCACCAGTTGATATTGTTGCGACCAATCAAAGCGATTTTATCACCGGCCTTGATGCCTGTCTTCTCGAACAAAATGTGCAGACGAGCCATACGCTCGGCCATCTCCAAATAGGTGATAGTCTCTTTGCTAAAATAATCAGATAGCGCGGGAGCATCGTGATTTTCACGAAAACTCGCCTCATACATTCTAATAAGATTCTCCTGTAACATATCGTCTGTTTAGATGTTTATTGTCAATCTTTCTTCTCTTTGGGCTTACCCCATATATATATCTTCGACTCTGTTCCCTCTCGTAGTCGTTGTATGTTCTTGCGGTGAGACCACAAGAGCAGAATTGCCACAGCGAAAGAGAATAATATGAAGGTAAAAGATATCTCGTTATTGCGTGACCACTCGCTTGTCGAGTAGAATAGCACCAAAGCAGGGAAGCAGCAGCCGGCAGTCATCGACGCCAGCGATACATAGTGTGTGAAGAGGAATACCAACGCCCATACTGCGAAGCAGAGCATAACAATCTGGGGATAGATACCCGTCACCGCACCAACCAATGTAGCGACACCCTTGCCACCCTTGAAGTTGGCAAAGATGGGGAAGATGTGTCCCAATACGGCAGCAAAAACTCCCAATATTTTGAGGTTAATCATCCACGCGGCATTGATGTCGGCGTCGTAACGCAAAATACTGAATAACGACACTGCGGCGAAGCCTTTGAAGAAGTCGAGAATAAATACGGGAATGGCGGCACGCTTACCCAGCACACGCAACATATTTGTTGTGCCGGCATTCTTTGAGCCGTGCTCGCGAATATCGATTCCGTAATACTTCTTACCAATCCAAACCGCACTCGGTATTGAGCCCAAGACATAGGCCAAAAGCAACATCGTAAATGCGCAGTAGTATGTAATCAAACTCCAACTTGCCATAATAATAGTAGTGTTACGCACGCAAAAAAACGGGGCAAAAAACACCTTCGTTTTCTCACCGTGAATTATTCATTAAGTATATCTGCTAACAAATATACACATTTTTTGCTCCTTTCATATAAATAAAGGGTAAAAATGCAAAAATAGTCACCATTCAAGACTCATTCGGATACAAAAGTCAGTTATTTTCTCATAACGGCAAAATATATGTGACAGACTCTCGGCAAATGTTATAAAAGGGTGATGAATGGTGACGAGAACTCCTATTTTGTGGTGAAAATACGCTATTTTGGCGAAAAAATAGATATCTTTGTGATAGTATTACGATAATCAAAGATGTGATTATGAAACGCATAACTATCGCAGTCGATTCGTTTAAGGGCTCGCTCTCGTCGGCATCGGTGGCCGAGGCTTTCGAGCGAGGTTTTCTGTCGGTTTTTCCGCATTGCGCTGTTCGCCGGGTGAGTATCGCCGACGGTGGCGAGGGAACGGTCGAGGCTTTGGTGCAGACTCTCGGCGGAGAGTTTGTCGATATTGAGGTTGCAGACCCTTTGATGCGAGTCATCGTGGCGCGTTACGGCATGGTTGATGGTGGTCGTACGGCCGTTATCGAGATGTCGGCGGCGAGTGGTCTGCCGTTGTTGCAGCCGCAGGAGCGTAATCCGTTAAAGACCACTACTTACGGTACGGGTCAGATGATTGCCGATGCTTTGCGACGTGGCTGTCGTAAGATTTTGGTCGGCATAGGCGGTAGTGCCACCAACGATGCCGGAGTGGGTATGTTGCAGGCTTTGGGTTTTAGATTTCTCGATGCCGAGGGGTGCGAGGTCGCCGGAGGTGGTGAGGTGCTGGAACATATCGCGACAATCGACGATAGTGGTGTGATGCCCGAGGTGAAGGAGGCTGAATTTGTGGTTGCGTGTGATGTTACCAATCCACTCTATGGCGAGAGCGGTGCGGCTTATGTTTTTGCTCCACAAAAGGGTGCCGATGCCGCTATGGTCGAGCAACTCGACAGGGGTTTGCGTAACTTTGCCGATGTCGTGTATCGATATAATGGTGCCGATGTAGCCACATTGGCAGGTGCTGGTGCGGCAGGAGGCCTCGGCGGAGGGTTCAAGGCTGTGCTGGGCGCACGTTTGGAGCGGGGAATTGATATGGTATTGCAGGCTATGGATTTCGACTCCCTGATTTCGGGCAGTGACCTTGTCATTACGGGCGAGGGTAAGATTGATAGGCAGACCGTTATGGGCAAGGCTCCGAGTGGAGTGTTGTCTGCTGCCCGTCGGCAGAATATTCCTGTCATTGCCATAGGCGGTGCTGTCGAGGAGTGCAAAGAGTTGGCGCAGAGTGATTTTCTGGCTGTGCTACCCATTGTGTCGGGCCCCATCGAGTTGGAGCGGGCTATGTCGGAGGAGGTTGCTACGGCGAATGTAGAGCGTACGGCTCGCCAGATAGCGAGGTTGATAAAACAAAAATTCTAATGTGATTATGAATAGTGCTTTGGGTGCCATTGTTGGGTTGGCTTTGGCTATTGTATTGATTATAAAGAAGTTCTCGCCTGTATATAGCCTCTTGCTGGGTGCCGTTGTGGGTGGCCTGCTGGGTGGTATGGGGCTCGACGCTACGGTCAGCAATATGATTTCGGGAGTAAAGGATATTACGCCCGCCATTATTCGCATCATCGCGGCCGGCGTATTGTCGGGCGTGCTGATTAAAACAGGGGCTGCGGCCTCTATCTCACAGACAATCGTGCGACGGTTAGGTTCTCGTCACGCCTATCTTGCATTGGCTCTGGCGACGATGCTGCTGACGGCTGTGGGAATCTTTATCGATGTGGCGGTTATCACTGTGGCTCCCGTCGCTATCCTTATCTCGGAGCGTCTTGGCGTGCCTCGCATCGGTTTGTTGCTTGCGATGATTGGCGGAGGCAAGTGTGGAAATGTCATCTCACCCAATCCCAATACCATTATCGCTGCCGAGAATTTTTCGGCTCCATTGTCGTCGGTAATGTTGGCCAATGTCATAGCGGCGGCGGTAGGGTTGCTTGTGACCATATATCTTATCCTTCCCTTGCTCAATGCCCGTCAGCGTAAAGTTTCCCCCGCCGATGTCGCTATCGGCGATGTGCAAGATGATACGTTGCCCTCGTTCTGGGCGAGTATCGCAGGCCCGCTGTGTGTTATCGTGCTGCTAATGTTGCGCCCCTTGGTCGGCATAGCCATCGACCCGCTTATTGCTCTGCCTGTGGGCGGTGTTGTGGGTATTGTCGCTACACGCCGTTGGCGCGATGCGGGTGTGAGTATTAGTTACGGCTTGGAGAAGATGTCGGTCGTGGCTGTCCTGCTGGTGGCTACGGGTACTATCGCCGGAATCATAAAATCATCGTCACTGACCGATATGCTTATTGCGATGTTTGGTGGAGGAGAGTCGGCACGTCTGCTGTTAGCACCATTGTCGGGTGTCGTTATGTCGGCCGCAACTGCCTCGACGACTGCGGGAGCCACCATCGCCTCGGCATCGTTTGCGCCCACGATTCTCGCTTCGGGTATCTCGGCGGTATGGGGTGCTGCAATGATAAATGCCGGTGCTACGGTGCTCGACCATCTGCCACACGGCTCGTTCTTCCACGCTACGGGAGGAGCCGCCGAGATGAATATCAAGGAGCGACTGCGTCTGATTCCTTATGAGTCGGCTGTGGGTTTGGTCTTGACGGTGTGCAGTGTGGCGACTTATCTCATTGTGGGATAAGACGTAACGAAAAATATACATCGGGATTTTCGGTTCGTATAGGGACAAAAAAAATGAGGTCCTCGGAGGTATTCGACACAAGAGCGAGCACCGCCCCTTGTCTTAGTAACCACGCGCCACAGAAACGCTTTTTCTTGGTTACAACCTTCCGATAGCCTCTACCAACCTAAAACTACTAACCTAAATGAACCTTAAAACTTCGAGTGCAAAGATAAGGCTAAAAAATATACCGTGCAAGTATTTTAAAAAAATTTTGTATTTTCTTAATAAATTTTAACATTAACTTAACATTTGGCGGTTTTTTCTTGCGCTGAAAGGCTTTTTTGAGTATGGGAAAAGGTCGTCGAAGGGCTATTTTTTGATATACTCGGCCACAGCATCGGCTATTTTTTCGCCATCGAGAGCCGCCGAGATAATACCTCCGGCATAACCTGCACCTTCGCCCGAAGGGAATAATCCCTCAATCTCGGGGTGCATAAGCGTTATCTTGTCACGAGGGATACGCACAGGTGTCGATGTGCGTGATTCCACGCCCACAACAACTCCTTCTGCTGTGAGGTAGCCGTGCATCTTCCTGTCAAACGAGGCTATGCCTTTTCGCAGTGCCGAGCCCATAAAGTCGGGCAGCCAACAGTCGAGGCGAGAGCATACCAATCCGGGAATATACGAAGTAGAGGGTAGTGATGTAGAGGCTCTGCCGGCCACAAAATCCGATATGCGCTGTGCCGGAGCAATCTGCCTATCGCCACCATAGCGGCGTGCCGTCTCCTCTAATTGCTGCTGAAATACCAATCCCGCCAGAGGGCCATACTGCTCTGCGAGATGTGCGAAGTCCTCCACCCTGACCTCGGTCACAAGGCCCGAGTTTGCCCATCGGGAGTCACGACCGCTGGGTGACATACCATTAACGACCGACTGTTTGGCATCGGTCATCGCCGGCACGATGAAACCTCCCGGGCACATACAAAACGAATAGACACCACGACCTTCTACCTGATTTACAAGTGAATACGATGCCGCAGGCAGATACTCGCCACGCTCGGGAGCGTGATATTGAATCGAGTCTATCAGGCGTTGAGGGTGCTCTATGCGCACTCCCATAGCGAAGGCTTTTGCCTCCAATCTCACCCCGTCACGATGTAGCGTGTGGTATATATCTTTCGCCGAGTGGCCCGTAGCCAAGACGACAGCAGCCCCCTCGATGCGCTCATCACCCACCTCGACGCCACACATACGACCGTCGCGGACGATAAATCCCGACACACGACTATTAAAGCGAATGACGCCGCCGGCATTGGTTATGGTGTTGCATATATTGCTAATGATGCGCGGCAGACGGTCAGTGCCGATGTGGGGGTGCGCCTCGTAGAGTATCTCGGGCGTAGCACCGTGGAAGACCAACGCCTGCAACGCCTTGTTATAGTCGCCACGTTTCTTGCTGCGCGTGAAGAGTTTTCCGTCGGAGAATGTACCGGCTCCACCCGCACCAAAGGCGTAGTTCGAGTCGGGGTTTATATCTTGATTTCTGTTTATTCGGGCTATGTCCTGCTTACGGGGCAAGACCTCCTTGCCACGCTCCAAGAGTATGGGGCGGTAGCCTAACTCGATGAGCCTCAGGGCCGCAAACAATCCCGCAGGGCCCGAGCCGACGACCACAACCTCGGTCGAGTGGCTCACATCGGGATAGTCGAAATGTATGGGTGCCGGCTGCGGCTCTTTATCCTCGAAGAGTTCCACCGTCAGATTTACCTTCACCGCTCCGCGTCGGGCATCTATCGACCGCTTCACGACACGTACCAGAGCAATATCGTCACGACGTAGTCCCGCTTGCCGCGCCGCCAGCGAAGTATAGGTCTCGGCGTCGGCCGATTGACGCGGTGAGAGAGTGAGGGTAATAATTTTCGACATAACGCTATCTATTATGGTACAAAATTATTGAAAAAAGATGAAAAACCTAAATTTTTCGATATTCGTGCTACATATAAAATAAATTTACTACCTTTGCGCAGCAAAACGACGCAGAGTTGTTGAGCCTTGCGGATATGGTGTAATTGGTAGCCACGTCAGACTTAGGATCTGATGCCGAGAGGCGTGGGGGTTCGAGTCCCTTTATCCGCACGACAGGTGATGACGAGCGACAGTTGAAACTGTTGCTCGTTTTTTTTGTGTCTGAGAGAGAATGAATTCCCTCTCTGCCACCCAAAAACCGAGGCCTTTGGCCCGCTCGTCATCTTGTGCGAATAATGTTTGTTGGTAATGGGGTTGCGGGAATATAAGATTTTTATTTTCAAAGGTATTCCCGCTTCACCTCGTTCAGCGAGTTGTGCCTCGGCAGAGTTGTCTGCGGGAGGTTGTTGTTTGCTTGCGCAAATAATCGTGTTTGAAAAATGATTGCGCCTGAAAACAAGTTTTCGCACATCATTTTCCACCCCCGACAATCTTCGATCGCAACAACCTCCCTTCGCCCTGCTCTCGGCTGCTGCTGCCGTTCGAGTCTTGTTGTAAGGTCGCTTAAAATCAAGCGTGAGGATACTCCGCAACTATATTTACATCCCCTCCAAACCTCTATTGTCGCTGAATATACTCCATACCACATTCTGTGCAGCGCCAGTCGGCTGGATATTGAGGTTGATAGCGACCACCGAGTTCTATTTCGTCGCGTTGGGCGAGTAGTTGTTGCTCGGGCGTAAGTTCTCCATAGACCAACGGCAAAATCCTTTCCTCGCCACATCTCTCGCACTTCTCGGGCCGAGAATCGACCCTCCGCTGCCCCCAGATATATACATATTTGTCGAACAACTTCTCCATTCGGGTATGCTCGGCAAGGCCTAAAAGATAGTCGTAATATCGATCATCGAAATCCATCTCATTGCCCTGATACACCTCGCGCAGGAGTTCCATCATCTCCATTATCAGATGCCCTATTTCGAGGCCGGTGAAGTGGTAGGCCCACACCTCATTGTCGTACAACTCGTCGTTGCCATCGTAACTAAGCCTTGCACAAGGGTCGGCGCCCTGCCTAAGTAGCGACTCGACCTTGTCGAACTCGAAACGCTCGGTGGACAGATATAGGTCGATATCTATCTCGCGACACCCTTTGGCCAAGAAAGCCGACCGCGGAGCATCGAGAATATCCTCGTCACTATCTTCGGGCCAGGCGCTGAAAAACTCGCCGAGATATTTTTCATATTCGGGCTTTGGCAACTCCTCGACACCAAGATATTCCCGCCAGAAGTCGATGACCTGCTCGGTGCGCCGGGCCATCCACTTGACTATATTCTGATCCCCGTAACTCAGGTCGATCCAATAATATGGATCCCACACCTCTTTATTAAACAGCGTCAGATGATACAGCGCCGTAGGGTGCATGAAAAAGTCTATATTCTCGACGAAAGAGAGGTCCTGCAACTGTTCCAAGCCCGCTTTTAATCCTTCTAAATTGCTAAATAGCACCGCCTCCATAAGGCGTGAGCGAATCTTGTTCTCGGCGCGCAATGCCTTACAATTCTCGCATATCTGCTGGGTCGTATCCATATCTTCTCAATAAATTAAACATATTTGCATAGGCTGCGGCGTTGAAAATGAGCGTAACAATATCCCACTCTGCATCCTCTTCTTCGCCGATAGCCTCATTAAATTCTTCCATAAAGGTTGCATCGGGTGACTCATTCCACACCTCCATCAGGGCGTTCCATTCGTAATGCGTTGGTTTCTGGTCGGGCGGCGATAGCAACCATTTGTTGGGGTTTGCTCCCTGTTGTAGCAGTGATTCAACCTTCGCAAAATCGAACATCCCCATTGCTTGGAACAGTTCTGCATCCATTGGTCGGTGGCCCAATCTTTTGACGGCCGACTCTAATATATCGTCATCGTCAAAATAGAACTCCTCCCTAAAATCGATGCAGGGTCGCCAATCGATTTCGGGCATCTGCTGCCAGCCATAATACTCGCGCCAAAATCGTTCCATTGCCCGAGTGTGCTCCCGCATTTGAGAGCCGAACGATGCTCCCGCTTTATCGCCCCAACACTCCCACATCACCATTGAATATTGGGTTAGCAGGTGAGCAGGGATTTTTTTGCGATAGCCCACATACTGTACTTCGGCAATATGCCCATCAGACTTTTCGCCTAACACCTCTCGTGCCTTGTCCACATCTCCCATGACGCACGCTTTGATGAGTTGAGCATTTTCGGGCGTTTGCCAATCTGCACGCCTGCCTTCGCACCACGCATCATACTCCTCCTCGGTCATCATCTGACCAAAGACCTCGAACTGTTGCCCCTCGGGAAGGCGATATTTATCGTTATGGACTGTCATAATCTACTCCCGTTTGTGGCGATTGCGGATAAGTGGCTTGATTAACTCATCATAGAGCAACGCCACCAATCCTATCGTAAATAATACGCCTAAAATGTGTCCCAACATCATTATTCGTCGTTAAATAGTTTCCACCAATGTTTTGCCAGGGCACAGATGTACCACACCGCTGCAATTGCCAATAAAACGCCTAAAATATGCCCTAACATAGTTGCTCAATTTGATTGGTCACTCGGTTTTAAGTTGCATAAAGTTACAACATTATTTATAAACGACACCTATTATCTGCGAGAAAATAACTATATTTGCGACGGAATTTCAAAGAGATAACAACTATTTACAAGATATGAATATCGAAACATTTATCCAAAACATCGTGGCCTCGTCGGTTGAGGCGTTGTATGGCAAGGTAGAGTCGGCGCAGTTGCAGATTCAGAAGACACGCAAGGAGTTTGAGGGCGATTTTACGCTCGTGACATTCCCTCTGCTGAAAATGAGTCGCAAGTCGCCCGAGATGACTGCCACCGAGATTGGTGAGCACGTGGTGGCTAACAACCCGCAAATCAGTGGTTTCAATGTTATCAAGGGTTTCCTTAATCTCGTTATCTCGCCCTCGTTCTGGGCGGAGCGTTTTGCCGAGGTGGCCGCTGACGAGCAGTTTGGTCAGGCGCAGCCTTCGGGCCGTACGATTATGATTGAGTACTCGTCACCCAACACCAACAAGCCCCTGCACTTGGGCCATATCCGCAACAACCTGCTCGGATACTCTGTGGCGCAGATTCTCAAAGCAAACGGCCACAATGTAATCAAGGTAAATCTGGTGAACGACCGCGGTATTCATATCTGCAAGTCGATGCTAGCTTGGCAACTCTATGGCGGAGGCGAGACACCTGCGTCGTCGGGTATGAAGGGCGACCACTTGGTGGGAAAGTACTATGTCGAGTTCGACAAACACTATAAGGCCGAGGTGAAGGAGTTGGTTGCCGGCGGTATGTCGGAGGACGAGGCCAAGAAGCAGGCTCCCATTATGTTGCAGGCGCAGGAGATGTTGCGCAAGTGGGAGGCGAAGGATCCCGAGGTATATGAGTTGTGGCAGACGATGAACGGCTGGGTATATGACGGCTTCGATGTGACCTACAAGGCTATGGGTGTCGATTTCGATAAGGTATATTACGAGTCGCAGACCTATCTTTTGGGTAAGTCGCTCGTGCAGGAGGGCCTCGACAAAGGCGTATTCTTCCGCAAGGGGGATAACTCTGTATGGATTGACTTGGAGGCCGATGGCTTGGACCAGAAACTTCTGTTGCGTGGCGACGGCACTTCGGTATATATGACGCAGGATTTGGGTACTGCCCTGAGCCGCTTCGAGGAGAACAAACTCGACGATATGATTTATGTCGTGGGTAACGAGCAGAACTACCACTTCCAGGTGTTGAAACTCGTCTTGAAGAAGTTGGGCTACGAGTGGAGCGATAATATCTACCACCTCTCGTACGGTATGGTCGAGTTGCCCGAGGGTAAGATGAAGTCACGCGAGGGTACTGTTGTCGATGCCGACGATTTGATTGAGGATATGGTTGCGACGGCACGCGAGATGTCGGAGGAGTTGGGCAAACTCGACGGCTGCTCGAAGGAGGAGGCCGATGCCGTATGTACGATGGTCGGCTTGGGCGCGTTGAAGTATTTTATCTTGAAGGTGGATCCCAAGAAGACTATGCTGTTCGACCCGCGCGAGTCTATCGACTTCAACGGTAACACAGGCCCATTCATTCAGTACACCCACGCCCGTATCTGCTCAATTTTGCGTAAGGCAGACGAGGCCGGTATCGACTACACATCGCACGGCTGCACAGAGTTGCTCGGCGAGGAGATAGAACTCATAAAGTCGTTGGCCGACTTCCCCAATGTGGTGGCTGCGGCCGCCGAGAACTTCGCTCCGTCGATGATTGCGGCCTATGCCTACGACTTGGCAAAGACCTTCAACGGCTATTACCACGACCACTCAATCCTCCGCGAGGAGAACGAGGAGGTACGCCGTATGCGACTGATGCTCTCGGCACAGATTGCACGAGTTATTTGTCGTGCTATGAAGTTGCTCGGCATAGATGTTCCACAGCGAATGTAATTTGTGCAAGATATAGAAAATCGCCTAACCTTAATCCGAGGTTAGGCGATTTTGTTTTGACAGAATTTATCTTTTTACCGTCTTCAAGAACTCCTGCTGCTGTTCCCAAAGCGTTGCCGTAGCAAACCATAGTTGTCGGGCTTGCGTCGTGAGCGAGGGCCGCTCACTTTGACACTCGGCCAGATATTTCTCGTCGGCAGGGTGCTCATCGGCCGTAAATTCCGCCCACCACTCCTTGTGGCGCGTGCGTAACTCGTGCAGAGCATTCTGCTCGATGCCTCCCGTACGACGGAAGGTCTCCCACAGCAAGAGCAGATGGTATTCGGGCGACTTGGTCGAGATGTCGAACATAGCACCCTCGAAGCACTCCCAATCCTCCAACGCAACATAGCAGAATGCCAACATAGTCATTGCCTCGGTACGGTCTTCCTCGTCTAATTCGACCAACTGCTCCCACAGCGTGGCGGCCGTTTCGACCTCGCCTATCGCAAGGTGGTCGGTGGCCGAGAGATACAGCAGTTGCATCGCGGCCCGCGACTCGCGGTCATTCCAGTCGAGAGTATATTCGTCGTCACCATCGAGAGCGTCGAGAATCAACTCCACACCCTCCAAACGAGCCTCGCACGCCTGTTCCCATTCGCCGTCGTACTCCAAGTCGTGCGAGTGTTGCAGTATGTTGTCCAGACCTCCGCCCACGATGTGCCAGAGGCCTGTGGGTTGGGGTTTAAGCGATAGTTTTCTTGGCATTGCGGGCGCAGATTAGGAGTAAACAACTTACGATAATTGTAGCCACACCGCCCAATATGTATGCCGGCGTGCAGGGCCCCATTCCGAAGAATTGGTCGGATACGAACATAAAACTTACGCAGACATAGGTCATAAACAGGGCAGGGAATAGTGCTATGAGATAGTTGCGGTTGTGCTGTTTTAGATAGACGACAATCATCCACAAAGTAAAGATGCTGAGCGATTGATTTGCCCACGCAAAGTAACGCCATATAATGTCGAAGTCGATGAATGTCATAAAGATACCTATGGCAAACAGCGGTGCGCTAATCATCAATCGGCGAGGGATAGAGCGCTGCTCGATGTGGAATATGTCGGCGATGATAAGTCGTGCCGAGCGATAGGCCGTATCACCCGAGGTGATGGGAGCCGCCACAACACCCAACATAGCAAGGAAGCCGCCAAAGAGGCCTAATGTTGAAGTAGAGATGTGGTTTACAGCCCACGCAGCGTCGTTGCCGTGCTCGGCCAGAGCCGCAATCAAGCCCTCTGTTCCGTGGAAGAATGCCATAGCCACACCGGCCCAGATAAGAGCGATGATAGACTCCGAAATCATCGAGCCATAGAATATCATACGGCACTCCTTCTCGTTATTCAGGCAGCGTGCCATCAGGGGTGACTGCGTAGCGTGGAAGCCCGAAATAGCACCACACGCTATGGTGATGAATAGTGCCGGCACGATGGGCAGTTTCTCGGGATTGGGTTGGAAGTTACGCCAATTTTCGAGCGTAAGTTCCGGCATAGAGTAGTCGCCGAAGAGAATCACGCCCAACAATCCGAAGGCCATAAACAGCAGTGCAGCACCGAAAACAGGGTAGATTTTACCAATCAATTTGTCGATAGGGAGCATTGTTGCGATAAAGTAATATACTACAATAATACCCAGCCACCACCAATAGCCAATATCGGGAACTATGCCGTGCAGGAGGCTCGCCGGCGAGCGCATAAATACCACTCCGACCAAGATGAGCAGGAAGATGGTAAATACGCGAATGAACTGCATCACACCCTTGCCAAGATATTTTCCGATAGCTTCGGGCAGGCTCAAACCATTGTGACGCACAAGGATAAATCCCGACACAAAGTCGTGCATAGCACCCAGGAATATACCTCCCAGCGTAATCCATACAAAGGCGATAGGGCCGAAGCACGCACCCATAATTGCACCGAAAATAGGGCCTACGCCGGCAATGTTGAGTAGTTGAATGAGGAATGTTCGCCAACGCGGCATCGGCAGATAATCCACTCCGTCGTAAAGCGTCTCCGAGGGGACCTTCGCTTTTGGGTCTATGCCACACACTTTTTCCAAATAGCGGCCGTAGATAAAGTATGCCGCCACGAGCAAAGTAAGACAAATAAGAAAGGTAATCATATCTGTAAAGTTTGAGTAAATTCAGTTACTGCGAAATTACGAAAAAATAGTAAAAAACTCACTTTTTTTACCCGAAGATGTTTCAACTTGCGAAATAATTGCGATATTTGCACTCGCAAAAGGGCCCACAGAGGCTCTGTTGCCGCAATAGCTCAGTTGGTAGAGCGTTTCACTCGTAATGAAAAGGTCACGGGTTCAAGTCCCGTTTGCGGCTCTGATAATTGTATTACATTATGAGAACCAAAGCAAACGGACAGAACCCGTGACCTTTGGTTCTCCCTTTTTCAAAGGGAGTTAGAGGGAATGTAAATATAACCACTCGTGGCGCATCAGCGTCCACGAGTTTCAAGTCCCGTTTGCGGCTCGTATGAGGGTGCCAAGAGGTATTGGCAGGAGTTTTTGAAGGTTACGGTGCAGCCCGTGACCTTTTTATTTGGATAGGATTTGGGTAAATAATTCGGGGAATGTACCTCCGTTTAACAATATCACTCTATTTATATGGCACTCGGAAATAGTCGAGTAACATCTTATAGTTATCTTGTGCTGTCAGACAGGTGTCAAGCAGAAATCCTCTTACTCTGTCCCATTCGTGCAGACCTCGATAGTAGAACATTTTCAGTTCTTCGGTGACGATGAATGGAACGATACCGTTTGCAAGGCACTCTTTGAGCATCATCAGTCTGCCGACACGACCATTACCATCTTGAAACGGGTGTATTACCTCAAATCGCTGATGCAGGTCGATAATATCCTCTAAACTCTTATTTCGGACAGCATTATACTCTTTAAGCAGAGAACGCATCTCTTTTGCAACATTCTCGGGCAGAGTGGTTTCAATGCCTCCAACCTCATTGGGGTACTGCTTATATTCGCCAACGCTGAACCACTCTTTACGACTATCTGATGTCCCCGATTTCAGGAGCAGATGCAGATGTTTGATATATCCTTCGGTAAGTTGTTGTTCGGCATTGTCGATAATATAATCTATACAACGGAAATGGTTGGTGGTTTCGATGATATCATCTACATTGACACTCTCGTCAGTTATGCCGATAGTATTCGTTTCGAAGATATATCGTGTTTGGTCGTGCGTCAGACGGCTACCCTCGATATGATTTGAGTTATAGGTCATATCAATCTGCGTGCGATGATATATACCTCCACGCATCTGCATCTGTTTCTGCTCGCGAAGTACTGCCAACAGTGGCATCATCTTCTTGCGTTGCTTGCCCTTTGTCGGAAGAACAGCATCGGCAGGGATTAACCAACTCTTACCCGCAAGTACAGCACCGCCTATCTTACCTACAGCACAATAGTTTCGGATAGTCCTTTCCGAAATCCCGTGCCGCTTTGCAAATTCACTTACTGATAAATAATCCATACAACTCTATCGGCAAGTTTGTTGCCGAATTTCATCGCAAATATAGCATTTCTTGCCGATATCGGCAAACTTTTCGAGAAATATGTTCTGCGAAGCAACAACGACTCCACATCGCGCATCTTGCCCTCTGCGGCTGTTTCTTATTTGGATTCTACATCAAACCACAACTTCCAAGGCTTGTTCGTTCTACGTTGATGTGTTGTTTCTTATTTGGATTCTACATCAAACCACAACTCGAGATGCCTGCTGACTGCACCGCCAACTGTTGTTTCTTATTTGGATTCTACATCAAACCACAACCAGGCCGATGTTGCAGAGCAAACGAAAGAGTTGTTTCTTATTTGGATTCTACATCAAACCACAACGGCAAAGTTCAAAATCATACACAACAAACAGTTGTTTCTTATTTGGATTCTACATCAAACCACAACGTTTCGTATGTTTATAAAAAGCCTTTATCTGTTGTTTCTTATTTGGATTCTACATCAAACCACAACGTTTCGTATGTTTATAAAAAGCCTTTATCTGTTGTTTCTTATTTGGATTCTACATCAAACCACAACTCTTACCCACATAACGAAAAAAACGCCAATGTTGTTTCTTATTTGGATTCTACATCAAACCACAACCTGCATTTGCTTATGTTCGTAATTCTATTAGTTGTTTCTTATTTGGATTCTACATCAAACCACAACGTAACATATCTTTTATAACTATCAATAAGGTTGTTTCTTATTTGGATTCTACATCAAACCACAACTCTCTATCGTGCCGTTCAACTTTATAAATTGTTGTTTCTTATTTGGATTCTACATCAAACCACAACTTAAGTATTCTACAAGTGAAACGCGCTAATGTTGTTTCTTATTTGGATTCTACATCAAACCACAACTTGTACAAAGGTAATAAAAATTTTCTAAACGTTGTTTCTTATTTGGATTCTACATCAAACCACAACCAAGGGCATTATAATCGTTGATTATACATAAGTTACAGGCATTTTGCACGCCAAAAAATCAACTCTTGCACTCCAAAGAAGTGGATTTGATGCGATTTTTTTAATTCTATTGCATTTCAAAGAACAAATATAGTTAAAAAAACTCTAATTGTTGCGGGTTTGAGGGCTTTGCCCGTTCAATCTTTCCCCAAAAATTCAAAATCTCACCATATTGCTTGTCTGTGACACTCAAAATGCTTGTATATCCCGAGGGTGGCATAGATTTGCGAACTCTGTTAATGTGTACGTTCATATTCTCTCGTGATGAGCAATGGCGCACATAGACCGAGTATTGCATCATTGTAAACCCATCTTTCTCCAACGCTTTGCGAAACTGGGTAGCGTGACGTCTCTCTGTCTTGGTTGTTGTCGGCAAATCAAAAAATACAAACAGCCACATAATATGGTAAGCATTTAGACGAATTTCGGACATATTTATTCAAGCAATGGATAAACAATCTTTTTTTGGATTCCGCTAAAACATTTTGACAGCGATGCTGTGGTCATGGTCAATCCAACATCCAATGGCCGGGTTAATTTACCAAATACCGTATCGGTGAAGAGCAGTCGGA
>CAZQMC010000037.1:0-22361 GCA_964594305.1 uncultured Alistipes sp.
CTTCGGGCCGGCGTTGCGGAATGCCTCCTTGAAGGCGTTACGTGCTGCCAACTTAAACGAGATTTCATTTGAATCCACGGGGTGCATCTTACCATCGTAAATAATTACGCGGATATCGCGAGCATAAGAACCTGTCAATGGGCCCTCGTCCATCTTCTCCATGATACCCTTCAAGATAGCGGGCATAAAGCGTGCGTCGATGGCACCACCTACGATAGAGTTGTAGAACTGCAACTTGCCGCCCCAATCCAAATCGTACTCCTCTTTACCCTTGATATTGACGGTGATATCCTTGCCGTTAGCCTTATACTTCGAAGGCTCGGGCATATCCTCATAGTAAGGCTCGATGACCATATGTACCTCACCAAACTGACCGGCACCACCCGACTGTTTCTTGTGACGATAGTCGGCCTGTGCTACCTTGGTGATGGTCTCACGATAAGGAATCTTCGGTGCGAAGAACTCAACCTCCATCTTGTTCTCCGACGACAGACGGCTCTTCAAGATGTTGAGATGATGCTCACCCTGACCCTGAATGATGGTCTGCTTCAACTCCTTCGAGTACTCTACCAAAATGGTGGGGTCCTCATATTTTGCATCGTTGAGCAACTTGCCCAACTTCTCCTCGTCGTTCTGCTCCTTGGCCTTGATGGCGGCACGGTAGCGAGGCTCGGGGAATACGATAGGCTCGATAGTAACGGGCGAAGAGGGGGCTGCCAAAGTGTCGTTTGTACGAGTACCCTTCAACTTAACGGTGCAGCCGATATCACCTGCCGAGAGTTCGGTAACCTTAATACGGTTCTTACCTGCTACGGCAAAGAGTTGAGAAATCTTCTCCTTGTTGCCTGTGCGGCTGTTTACCAACTCCATACCCTCTGTTACCTTACCACGAACCACGCGGAAATAGGTAATCTCGCCGATATGCTGCTCCAACTGGCTCTTGAATACGAATACGGCAGTTGCCTGTGTTTCGTCAGCCTCCAACTCTGCACCGTCGGTTGCCAAGAACTTGGGTGCCTGCTGTGGGCCGGGAGCCACGTTGATAATAAACTCCATCAAACGCTTTGTGCCGATGTCGCGCTTACCCGAGCAGCAGAAGATAGGCATAATCTCACGATTAGCCACGCCCTGACGCAAACCAGAGCGGATATCGTCCTGTGTGAGGGCACCCTTCTCGAAGTAGAGTTCCATAAGAGCGTCATCATAAACGGCAGCGGCCTCGGTAAGTTCCTGATTGAGTTCGGTTGCGCGGTCCAACTCCTCGGCGGGAATCTCCAACTCCTCGCGAGTACCGTTCTCGTCGGTGAAGTGGTACATCTTCATCATCAATACATCGATGAATGAATTGAAACCGGCACCCTGTGCTACGGGATATTGTACGATGACGGGCTTTACAGACGAAGCGGCACGAATACCCTCGATAGTAGCCTCGTAGTTGGCCTTGTCGCCGTCCAACTGGTTGATAACACCAATCAGGGGCTTATTCAAGATGCGTGCGTAGCGTGACTGAATCTCGTCACCTACCTGCCAGCCGTTCTGTGCATTCATAACCATCACACCAACGTCACCAACCTTAAATGCCGAGAAGAGGTTTCCGCAGAAATCGTCTGAACCCGGGCAGTCGATGATGTTGAGTTTACGGTTCATAAACTCGGTAAAGAGGGTTGTCGCATAGATAGAGCGCTTGTATTCGTGCTCGATATCCGTGTTGTCCGAAAGCGTGTTGTTCGTTTCGATACTACCCCTGCGGTCAATGACCTTACCCTCGAATGCCATTGCCTCGGCAAGGGTAGTCTTACCCGTGCCCGGGGCTCCAATAAGAACGATGTTCTTAATCTCTTTTGCTGAATAATTTTTCATATTCTTTGAAGTTTTATAGGTTTTGCATTTTGATAATTCGGATTATAAAGTTACGAAGATTTTTTTAATCTCCAACACCAATCTCCAAAAAAGAACAAAGAGAGGGGCAAAAAAGTTGTTTTTTCGATGAAACTCTATGTAATGAGATGGTTTTTAGTCGTAGCGGCGTGGCAAAATAAAAGCCCGACACACTCTGCGTGGTCGGGCTCTCGATAACGTGTGAGAATATATTATCTCTGTCGCAACTATTTGGTAGCCTTCTGCCAAATGAGAGCCGAAGAGCCAAGAATGGCGGCATTCTTACCCTCGATACCCGAAGGCAACAACTTTACCTTATTCTTGAATGTGGCGAGCATATTCTCCTCCATATACCACTTTGTGGGCTCAAAAATCAGGTTGCCGGCCTTGGCCAAGCCACCGAACAAGATGATAGCCTCGGGAGAGGTTGTGGCAACCAAATCGGCCAACGCCTTACCCAAAATCTCGCCCGTAAAACGGAATGCCTCCTTGGCAATGGCATCGCCGTTCTTGGCGGCAGTCGAGAGCATCACGGCCTCAAACTTCGAATAAGGGATATCGCGCAAGTCGCTGTCGCAACTCATCTTCGCCATCAACTCAAAGGCGGTACGCTTGATACCCGTAGCCGAAGCGTAAGCCTCCAAGCAACCCTTTCTGCCGCAACCGCAGTCACGACCTGTTGCACGGTCATCAACAGCGATATGGCCATACTCGCCGGCGAAACCGTCGTGGCCGTAAATCATCTCGCCATTGCTTACGATACCAGAACCCAAGCCCGTACCGAGTGTGATGACAACATAATCCTTCATACCCTTGGCGTTACCAAATACACCCTCGCCAATGGCGGCAGCGTTTGCATCATTTGTGATGGCTACATCTACTCCGGGGAAGTGTTTTTTGATATCATCAACAAAGTGGAACATACGGCGTGCCTCGTCGGGATTGGTCTCGTCGTCGCGGAATTTCCACAAGTTGGCAGGAGTCTCAATCATACCGGTATGGTAGTTGGCGTTGGGCGCTCCGATACCTATACCTATAAGGTTGAAGTCAAACGATACGCTGTCGATAAGGGCGTGCATCGCCTCGCACAAAGCCTTCACATAGGCCTCATAATCATCGAATTTCTTATACTTCTCGGTAGAGATTGCCGACTCGCAGAAGATGGTACCCTCCTCATCAACCAAACCAAACGCAGTGTTTGTTCCGCCGATGTCGATACCCATTGCTAATTTTTTCATAGTTTTCGTTGGTTTATATAAGTTTTAATAAGTCCTGATTCTATAACGAATGTTCGTCAAAGTTAGTATAAAATTCTTTTTCTTCAAACTTTTTCTTAAATTTGGGGCACGAAGTGTTAATGAATAGAGGTCGTATGAGAGATAATGACGAAATATTGAGCCTTTTTGAGCGACATCTGGCGCAGTTGCAACTGCCCGAGGAACCGCAACGTCTGTATGAGCCTATAATTTACTCTATGTCGGGAGGCGGTAAGCGTCTGCGTCCCGTATTGCTGTTGCTCTGTTGCGAGGTCTTTGGCGGCGATGTGCAGGAGGCGTTGCCGGCAGCCGAGGCGGTCGAGATGTTCCATAACTTCACGCTGTTGCATGACGATATAATGGATAATGCTGCGGTGCGTCGCGGTAAGCCGTCGGTGCAGGCTCGCTGGGGTGAGAATGTGGCTATTCTGTCGGGCGATACGATGATGATATATGCCTATCGTCTGTTGGGTGGCGTGCCACAGGATAAGTTGGCGGCCGTTATGGAGGTCTTTACGCCTATGGCTTTGCAGGTGTGTGAGGGCCAGCAGTATGATATGGACTTCGAGGAGCAGCAGAAGGTGTCGGTCGCCGAATATATGCAGATGATAGAGTTGAAGACGGCGGCACTGCTTGCCGGCTCGGCCAAGATAGGTGCGATTTTGGGTGGTGCTTCGGTTGAGGAGTGCCAAAAAATCTACCATTTTGCCCAAGAGTTGGGCGTGGCGTTCCAGTTGCAGGACGACCTGCTGGATAGTTACGGCGACGAGCGTTTGGGCAAGAAGATAGGCGGCGATATTTTGGAGGGCAAAAAGACCTGCCTTATGCTCAATGCTATGAGTCGTGCTTCGGAGCAAGACCGAGAGATTTTGCGCCATACGCATCTCGATAAGTCGCTTTCCGATGAGGAGAAGATTAGCCGAGTGAGAGAGGTGTATAATCGCTATGATATCCCCAAACTCGTAGAGCAGCAGATATCTTTGCGCTTTGATAGGGCGTTGTCGATACTCGACAGCCTGTCGTTGCCGGCTGCGAATACCGAGCATTTGCGTATCTTCGCCCGAGGTCTTGTGGGTCGTAAAAAATAGTTGTTTTTAAGATGAATATTTCGAGAAAAGATATAGAGATTATGGCCCCCGTGGGGTGTATGGAGTCGTTGCACGCTGCGATTACGGCGGGTGCCGATGCTGTATATTTTGGTGTCGGGGTGCTCAATATGCGAGCCCGCTCGTCGGTCAATTTCACACTCGACGATTTGGCCGAGATTGTCCGTACGGCTCACGAGGCGGGAGTCAAGACCTATCTTACGGTCAATACCATCTTGTATGATGGCGAGATGCAGGATATGTGTGCCATTATCGACCGTGCTGTCAAGGAGGGCGTTGATGCCATTATTGCGGCCGATGTGGCGGCTATAATGTATGCCCGCAGAGTGGGTATGGAGGTGCATATCTCTACGCAGTGCAACATCTCCAATGCCGAGGCTGTGAAGTTCTATGCACAGTGGGCCGATGTGGTTGTGTTGGCGCGCGAACTCAGTTTAGAGCAGGTAGCGCATATCACTCGCGAGATTCGAGAGAACGAGATTGTCGGCCCGAAGGGTGAGTTGGTGCGAATCGAGATGTTTGCCCACGGAGCGTTGTGTATGTCAATCTCGGGCAAGTGCTATTTGAGCGAGCACGAGGAGCATTGCTCGGCAAACAGAGGTGCTTGCCGTCAGATATGTCGTCGCAAATATCTCATAACCGATATGCAGACGGGACGTGAGTTGGCCGTTGATGGACGTTATGTCCTCTCGCCCAAAGATTTGTGTGCGATAGATTTTCTGGATAAATTCATCAGTGCCGGCGTGCGTGTTTTGAAGATTGAGGGACGTGCCCGAGGTGCCGAGTATGTGAAACGTGTCGTAGAGTGCTACGATGCGGCGTTACGGGCTATGGAGCGAGGCGAGTATAATGCGGAGTACGCCGCCGAACTCAAAGAGCGACTCTCTACGGTCTTTAATCGAGGGTTTTGGCAGGGTTACTATGCCGGAAAAGATATCGCCGAGCATTGCAACCACTACGGTTCTGCCGCTACCGAGCGTAAGGTCTATGTCGGCAAGGTCACCAACTTCTTCAAGAAGATAAGCGTTGCCGAGGTGCTGGTCGAGGCAGCCCCTATCGCCGAGGGTGAGCAGTTGTTGTGGCTGGGCGAGACTACGGGTGCCGTAGAGCAGCGTGCCGAGGGCTTGACACTCCACGAGAAGGTTGTTGAGCAGGTGCCGCAGGGGGTATATTGCTCGATAAAGGTGCCGCAGTTGTTGCGTCGAGGCGATAAACTCTATAAGATGGTGCCCGTATCGGACGATATGGTGCAGTAGGGTGTTGCGTGTGAGTTAAATGTGAACGAGATACAGACGAAATATAGATAATATAATATAAAGTAAAAACCTAAAAACTATGTTTACAGCAGAGATTTATTCAAAGCGTCGTGAGGAGTTGCGCCGTAGAGTAGGGCAGGGCCTTATTCTTTTGCCGGGTAATGTTGAGTCACCACTCAACTATCCCAACAATGCTTATCATTTCCGTCAGGATTCTACATTCCTCTACTATTTTGGCCACAATGTGCCTTTGTTGGCCGCTACAATAGATGCCGATTCGGGTGAGGAGATTTTGTATGGCGACGATTTTACTGTCGATGATATTATCTGGATGGGCCCGCAGGCTACAATCGGCGATTTGGCTGCCGAGGTAGGTGTTGCCAAGTCGAAGCCTATGGCGGCGTTGGCTGTGGATATCCAGAAGGCGATTGCACAGGGCCGCGATGTTCACTATCTGCCCCCGTATCGTGGTGAGACAAAGTTGATGCTCAGCGATTTGTTGGGTATTGCACCCGCGATGTTGCACGCCCGCAAGTCGCTCGATTTGCTGTTTGCTGTTGCCGAGATGCGCGAGAAGAAGGGCCCCGAGGAGATTGCTGCTTTGGAGGAGGCATTCGAGATAGGTTATCAGATGCATACGGCTGCTATGCGCTCTACACGCGTAGGTCGCTCGGAGCACGAGGTGGCAGGTATTGTCGATGGCAAGGCCTTCACCTATGGTACAGGCCCGTCATTTACCACCATTCTTTCGCAGCACGGCGAGGTTTTGCATAACCACAACCACTCGGGCATTATGGAGAGTGGCCGTCTGCTGTTGTGTGACTGCGGAGGCGAGCATATGAATGGCTATGTGTCGGACCATACACGTACATTCCCTGTGAATGGTAAATTTACGCAAAAGCAGAAAGATGTATATAATATAGTACGCCAGGCGCACGATGATGCGGCTGCGGCTTTGCGCCCGGGTATGATGTATATGGAGTACTCTGACGCGTCGTTGCGCACATTGTTGGAGGGCTTGAAGGGTTTGGATTTGGTGCGTGGCTCGGTTGAGGACGCTATGGCGGCAGGTGCCGGCTACCTCTTTATGCCTCACGGCTTGGGCCACGGTATGGGCCTTGATGTTCACGATTGCGAGAATATCGGCGAGCGTAGTTTCAGTTTTGAGGATATGATTGAGCGCGCCAAGGCTACGGCTTGCTGTATTACCCGTCAGTATTGGCGTTTGATGCCGGGTACTGTGTTGTCAGATGAGCCGGGCATCTACTTTATCCCTGCACTTATCGACAAGTTCCGCGCGGAGGGTAAGTTCAAGGGTATTGTGAATTATGATAAGTTGGAGGAGTATCGCGACTTTGGCGGTATTCGCTTGGAGGACGACTTGGTTGTGACCGAGACAGGCTCTCATATGCTCGGCGATAAGATTATTCCTATCGCTGTCGAGGATGTCGAGGCTATGGTCGGCCAAGAGTAGCCGATGCTATGACAGATACAATCTACTGCTTCCCGACAGAGGAGGAGGCTGCGGTATTTCGTGCTTTGCGCCCCGATGCCGATGTGAGAATCATCGGCGTCGGTATGGCGGAGGCTGCGGCTGTGGCTGCAACTTTTATAGCCGCCTTTGGCCCTAAACGCTTGGTGCTGTGCGGTATTGCCGGAGCGTGTGACGATGGCGTGTGCTTGGGGCAGGTTGTCGAGGTTGTGGAAGATGCTGTGGCGGGCCTTCCTGATGTCTATGCCGAGCGGTATGATGTCAAGACAATGGGTCTGTTGCCGCAAGCGAAGTCGCTGACCGTCAGCCACTCAGGCGACTCGCTGAAATATCTTCCGAATATCTGCTCGTTGCCATACGTCGAACAGATGGAGGGTGCGGGCGTGGCTGCGGCCTGCCGAGCGTTAGATGTTGAGTTTTATCACATTCGAGCCATATCGAACAGAGTGGGTGATGATAGACAGAAGTGGAAGATTGGTGAGGCTGTGGCATCGCTCGGAGCCGTTGTGGCACAACTCTTTAAGAGCGCAGAAAACTATTAACCTGTGAATTATGAGTAAGATGAAGATGGCACTCATTGCGTTGCCTGTTTTGGTGATTTTGGTGGTGCTTGTGATTTTCTGGAAGGATATCTGTATAGGCGTTTCGCGTGTCGGAATGACGCTGGTCTTTGTGGGCGTAGCCTTTGTCGTGGGGTGGCTTTTGGGCTTCTCGAATGCTCGCCGTCGTTATAAATAGGTCTTGAAATAAGTTTTTCTGCCGATGCTTAAACTTGCAATTTCGCCATGCCCGAATGATACCTTTATGTTCGATGCGTTGGTTAATGGACGCATTGATACAGAGGGGCTTGTATTTGATGTGGAGTATCGCGATATTGAGGAACTGAATCGTGGTGTGCTGTCGTGTGAGCCCGATATCAGTAAGATAAGTTGTGCCGTTTTACCATCGATTTCCGAGGATTATCGCTTGTTGGATTGCGGTGCTGCCCTGGGGCGTGGAAATGGCCCGCTGTTGGTGCGTCGCAAGGGTGATAAGAGTGCGCTGCGCCGTATCGCTGTGCCGGGTATTCATACGACAGCCAATGCTCTTGTTGAGAGGCTTTTCCCGGAGATTGAGGAGCGTGTTCCGATGCTTTTTTCGGAGATTGCAGCCGCTGTCGAAAAGGGTGAGTTCGATGCTGGTGTGCTTATCCACGAGGGGCGTTTTGTCTATGAACAACGCAATTTGGAATTGGTGGCCGATTTGGGTTTGGAGTGGGAGAAACGTACCGATTTGCCTCTGCCACTTGGTGGAATTGTCGTGCGCAGAGCCTTGCCGAATGAGGTCTTTGAGCGTTTCGAGCGGGTTTTGCGACGTAGTATAGAGTATGCTTTTGCCCACCCGAAAGACTCGCGCGAGTATGTTAAGATGCACGCGCAGGAATTAGATGATGGGGTTATAGATTCTCACATTGCACTGTTTGTAAATCAGTATTCTCTCTCGTTGGGTGATTCAGGGCGTGACGCAATGCGTCGTTTAACGGGGTTGGAGAGTGTGTAGCATCGTGTTTTTTGACTTTGTGTGATATTTTGTAATGTAATAATTGTTTGAGAGGGCGTTGGCTCTCTCTTTTTTGTTTGTATATAACGACTTTTTTTGATAACATTTTTTAATGTTGTAAAATTTATTTGTATGTTTGTGCGGTGAGGTAGCACGAGAATTTGTTTGGCGAAAATGGTGTCGGCTGCCTGTAATGCTCCTGTTGCGGTAAATAAGAACATTTAAGAAAGTTTTTAGGCGATTTTGTCTGCTCGCAAAGTCGGGAAATGGAGCATCAGGTTGTCAAATTGTGGCGACTTTGTGCCTTTTTGCGGGGTTGAAATATGTCGGCAAAAGGCGGCGTATAGAGAGAATATTGTTGATATATAACAACTTTTTTGAATACCGATACGACACTTTCTAATGGGTAAGTGGCGCGTTATTAAAAAAAATCTATATCAAAATCGTAAGTTTATAAATCAAAAATGTCATTATCGTTTATAATAAAAAGCGTAAATTTGTATGCTTATAGGGGATATTATGCCCCTTGCTGCCGAGATTTGATAAGATGTGGCTTTGTCAATCGCCCTACGGGGCCGCTTTTGTGGAGCGTCGGCAAAGATGCAGACCAATGAATTGAAAGAACTTAAAACAAACAAAATTATTAATTTAAAATTTCTTTTTTATGAGGAAAACACTCTACTATGGATTGTCTCTACTCGTTTGCGGAGTGATGCTGATGGGTTCCCTGTCGGCTACGGCTGCAAATTCGGAGGCAAATGCACCGGCGGAAGAGATGTCTCAGCAAGACAAGAAACGTGTCGTTGGACAGGTTGTCGATGAGAATGGATATCCGTTGCCGGGTGCGACTGCCCTTATTAAGGGTCGTCCTAATGGTGCTATTACCGACGGTGAAGGTCGCTTTGAGTTGAACGTGTCGGAGCGTGATGTTCTTGTGGTAAGTTACCTCGGTTACATCGAGCAGGAGGTTGAGGTAAGAGGCAAGGACAACATCGTTGTCAAGATGGCCCCCTTGGCCGAGATTGAGGAGGTCGTTGTGACGGCTTTCGGTCAGCAGAAGAAGGAGTCTATCGTGGCCTCTATCGAGACCATCAGCCCGAAGGATTTGCGCGTACCGTCAAGTAACCTTACCACAGCGTTGGCAGGTCGTGTTGCCGGTCTTATCTCGTATCAGCGAAGTGGTGAGCCCGGTAAGGATAATGCAGAGTTCTTTATTCGTGGTGTGACCACCTTCGGTTATGCCCAGTCGCCGATGATTTTGTTGGACGGTTTTGAGGTGTCGGCTAACGAGTTGGCACAGGTGGACCCCGACAACATCGAGAACTTCTCGATTATGAAGGACGCAACCGCTGCGGCTCTTTATGGTTCGAAGGGTGCGAATGGTGTTATCTCGGTAACGACAAAGATGGGTCGCGAGGGTAAGTTGGCAATTTCATTCCGCCACGAGTCTCGTTTCTCAATGCCTACAATGTTGCCCGAGACTATCGACGGTGTGTCGTACATGAAGTTGTATAACGAGGCGTTGCATAACGATACTCCGCTTGCTCCTCCCCGTTACTCTACCGACAAGATTAACGGTACGGCCGCAGGTCTTAACCCGATGATTTACCCCAATATCAACTGGTATGACGCTATGTTTGAGAAGTTTACCTACAACTCACACTATGCACTTAATGCCAGCGGTGGTGGTAAGATTGCTCGTTACTATATGGCAGTTGCGTGGGACCGTGATACAGGTATCTTGAAGGATAACGATATCAACAACTTCCGCAACAACATCGATATCAACCGTTATAACATCTTGGCAAAGATTAACGTTAACCTCACTAACACTACTCGTTTGGATTTGAGCCTTAACTCAATCTTCCAGGATTATCAGGGCCCGCTTAGTGAGGCTACCGCAGTCTTTAACTCGGTTATGGCAGGTAACCCCGTTGAGTTCCCGATGGTATGGCGGCCCGATGAGAAGTATCAGTATGTTCGTCACGTCTTGTTCGGTATCGACTCTGACGCTTCGATGACCAACCCTTATGCAGACATGGTGCGTGGTTATCGTGATGGCTTCGCAAGTAATATCATCACTCAGGCTACCTTGGAGCAGGACTTGCACGCCTTGACAAAGGGTTTGATTTTCCGTGCCAAGTTCTCTATCGGTGCCGAGGGTTCGAATATGACAAGCCGTGCATATAGCCCCTTCTACTACGCGTTGAAGGAGTACGACAAAATCAACGATGTCTATACTCTTAACCTTATGCGTGAGGGTAGCGAGGCTTTGAGTGACCCTTCACAGGCCCGCTCTACTTTCTACCGCACTTACTATGAGTTTGGTTTGCACTATAACCGCACCTTTAACGAGGCACACGACGTTACGGCGCAGGTAATCTATACTATGGACGAGGACCGTAACAGTGACGACGGCCCTATCACCGTATCGTTGCCGGCTCGTAATCAGGGTATCCGTGGTCGTGCAACCTATGCATACAAGGGCCGCTATATGGTTGAGGCCTCTTTGACCTACAACGGTTCAGAGAAGTTCCACGAGAGCAAACGTTGGGGTTTGTTCCCCGCTGTGGCTGCTGGTTATATGATTTCTAACGAGAAGTTCTGGCAGGACGGTGGTATCTCACGTATTATCCCGAAGTTGAAGTTCAAGTACTCTTGGGGTCGTGTGGGTAACGACGCTATGGCCGACCGTTTCCTCTTCTTGTCTAACATCTCGTTGGGCGGTACTGGTTATATCTTCGGTAACAACTTCGACAATGGTTTGGGCGGCTTTGTGATTGGTCGTGATGCTAATAATGATATCCAGTGGGAAATTTCAGAGAAGCAGAATATTGGTTTGGAGATGAATATCGCCAATATGATTGACTTGCAGGTTGAGTACTTCCACGAGTATCGTTCGAAGATTTATATGGAGCGTCAGAACTTGCCACCCTCAATGGGTCTTACTGCTGCCGTATTCGGTAACCTCGGTGAGGTTGAGTCAGGCGGTATTGATGGTTCTATCGACATCAAGAAGGGCTGGGCAAATGGCTTGTTCATTCAGGGACGTTTCAACTTCACTTATGCCGGAGCCGAGATTCGAGTTGCTCCCGAGCCTATGTATGACTATCCGTGGCGTTCACGCGTAGGTCACCCCGTAAATCAGACTTGGGGCTATGTTGCCGAGCGTCTGTTTATCGACCAGTCTGATATCGACAATGCGCCCAAGCAGTCTTGGGGTGAGGTTCGTCCGGGTGATATCAAGTATCAGGATATCAACGGTGACGGCGCTATTACCGAGGACGATATGGTGCCGATGGGTTATCCTACTTCACCTGAGATTAACTACGGTGTAGGTTTCTCTATCGGTTATAAGGGCTTCGACCTTTCAGCCTTTGCACAGGGACAGGATTTGGTATCGTTCTATATCGATGCTTCCGGTGTTGCACCGTTTGTAGGTCGTCGTAACACGCTTGCAGTCGTTGCCGACAACCATTGGAGCGTGGATAATCCTATTTCAGAGACTTTCTGGCCTCGTTTGTCTACTCAAAACAACGCTAACAATATCCAGCCTTCAAGTTGGTGGTTGCGTAATGGTCGTATCTTCCGTTTGAAGACCTTGGAGGTTGGATATACCTTCCCCGAGAAGTGGTTGAAGAAGACCGGTTTCATTGAGACAGCACGAGTTTATTTCTCTTCTTCAAACCTCTTCAAGATTGATGATTTCGAGGAGTGGGATATCGAGATGGGTGCCAACGGTTTGGGATACCCCTTGCAGCGAGTGTTCAGTGTTGGTGTTCATATGACATTCTAAACGATTACGAGATATGAAAAAGATATTTAGAACAATTATAGTTTCGGTTGTGGCCATATTTGTTACGGGCTGTAACTACTTGGATATCGTCCCCGATAACATCTTGAAGTTGGAGGACCTGTTCGAGACAAAAGAGAAGGCTTACAACGCCTTGGGAGATTGCTATTCGTATATGCCCAACAACTATAAGGTACACGGTGGTTACCAGATGTTGGGAGACGAGTGGATTGAGATGCAGAGTGAGTCTGTAAAGGGTAGTCGTACGCAGTGTAGCGGTAACAAGATTATGCGTGGCTGGAATACATCGCAGGACCCCTTGCTCGCATATTGGTCAGGACACAATCACGGTGGCGACTATTATGAGGCTATCCGTATGTGTAACATCGTGTTGAGTTACTTGGAGTCAGGCTCTTTCATCATCGGTTTGGAGGATAAGGAGCGTGAGAATTGGGTTGCCCAGATTAAGATTTTGAAGGCCTACTATCACTACTTCCTTATTCGTATGTACGGCCCTATCATTATCGCCGATAAGAATGTCAATGCACAGGACGATTTGGAGACTATTCGTCGTCGTCGTCAGCCCGTTGAGGAGTGCTTCCAGTATGTCCTCAATCTGATTGACAGCGTTCTCTATAAGAGCGATGGCTCGGAGCGTAACGTGTTGCAGACAACAACTTCTGTACAGTGGACAGGTCAGATTACCACAGTTATCGCCAAGGCTATCAAGGCCAAGGTGTTGGTGACACGTGCCAGCCCGTTGTTCAACGGTAACTCGGAGTATTATTCGGAGTTTCGCGATGAGAATGGCAACCATTATTTCCCACAGGAGTATGATGCCGAGAAGTGGAAGGAGGCTTATGATGCCGTAAATGAGGCTATTACTGCCGCCGAGGCTAATGGTCACCACCTCTACTATTTTGATAACGATGCTACTTATGATGTTCCTTCATTTGACGAGGCGTATTGGAATGGCGAATCAGATATTATCAAGTATTGCTACAATTTGCGTTATGCCATCAACCAGCCTTGGAACAAGGAACTTATCTGGGGTAACACAAAGCCTTGTGGCGGCGATAACCTCAATGTGCATAATGCTTGTATGATTCGTTACGACTATGAGCGCGTAGATAATGGTTACAGCCACCAGTGGTTGGGTACATCGCTTAATATCGTAGAGCGTTTCTATTCAAAGAATGGTGTGCCTATTGAGTACGATGAGACCTATTATAACAAGGACCAGTGGTATGCAGTTCGTACAATTCCTTCTGATACATATCACGCAGGTTATATGCAGCCGAGTGAAAAGACGGCTACACTTCACCTCAATCGTGAGCCTCGTTTCTATGCGTGGATTGCGACAGACCGTTGTGTATGGCGTACTTGGGAAGAGAATGTTGACCTGAAATTGCGTAACGGTGAGGACCCCGGAGGTCGTAACCCCGACGCTTTGGAGAACGACTTCTTCTGGACAGGTATTGCTGTTAAGAAGTATGTTCACCCCGAGTCTTGCGGTGTGACGGCTAACCGTACCGTACAGTTCCCTTATCCGTTGATTCGTTTGGCAGACCTCTATTTGTTGCGTGCCGAGTGTTTGAACGAGTATTCAGGCCCTTCTGCCGCAGTGTATGACGATATCAACAAGATTCGTCGTCGTGCTGGTATTCCTGATATTGAGAAAGTTTGGGATAATGCACAGATTGTCGGTTCAAAGGCAGGTATTTGGGTTAGAGACAAGGTTCACCTTCGTGAGTTGATTCATACCGAGCGCCTTATCGAGTTGTCATTCGAGGGCCAGTCATATTTTGACATTCTTCGTTGGAAGCGTGCCGATGAGTTCTATAATAAGCCGGTTCGTGGCTGGAATGGCTTGGGCTCTACCGAGGCAGCATTCTATACCGAGACCATTTGGGAGAATGACCGTCAGTGGAATACACCCCGCGATTATTTGATGCCTATACCTTATGAGGAGATGCTGAAAAATCCTAATATGATTCAAAACCCATACTGGATTTAATACAGTCATACCTTAAATATTATAATAATAGTAATATCAAAAGAATATGAAACGATATATATCATTATTGCTTATGATGGTCATCGCTGTCGGGGTGCTGAGTTGTACGAAGACCGAGACAGAGGGCGCTTATGAAACAGTGCCTCCCGGACCAGTTTCTAATGTGCAGTATGAGCCCGATTTCGGAGGTGGTATCTTGACCTACACGATACCCAACGACCCCGATTTCCTCTATGTTCGTGCTGAGTTTACGATTGAGAATGGTATGACCATTTCGAGAACAAGTTCTCGTTATAATAATAGTCTGGAACTTACAGGTATGGGTAATGGCCCGTATGAGGTGAAACTCTTTGCCGTAGATGTGAATGGTAATGAGTCGGAGCCGGTAAGTTGTACCGTTCAGCCCAAGGGTGCTACCGTTGGCCCTATCAGCGAGACTTTGAAACTCATTCCCGGTTTCGGTATGTTCTATATTGAGTTGGAGAATGATTTCAATACCGTAGTTGACGTGAAGTTGGATTTGTGGGTTGATAACGAGAAGGTGAAAGACCCTCCAACATTTACCTCTTCTGCGTCGGAGGACCGTATCGAGGTAAAGGGTTTGCAGCGTGATGTTGAATATACTGTCGATGTAAAGGTTGTGGATAACCGTTATGGCTATGAGTCAGAGATGGTTACCTACTACAATATGACAATCCTCTACGACGATACGTTGAATATGAAGCCATTGAAGATTATCGATGACCCTCGTTTGTATGGAAATCAGTGGGATAACTCATTGACTTACCCCGATAATCAGAATATGAATAATTACACAGGTGCGCCCAAGACTGTTTTGAGACAAGATGGTGTTCCGGTTGCTCGTAACAAACTCTATAAGTTTAGCGAGTTCCGTAATGCTCGTATTCGTCACAATGAGGCGAGTATCTATCTCTTCTGGGACGGTCGTCGTGACACTCAATTCGAGACAGGTGACTGGGACGTAGGTCAGGGTCCCGATTGGCCGTGGTGCTACTTTATCGATATGGGCCGCGAGGTGCAAATCAGCCGTTTCCGTATCTGGCAGGTTGAGCCTTGTGCATTTGGTAGAATGGCCGGTGGCTTACGTTCGTTCGAGATGTGGGGTAGTAACGACCCAACTCCCGAAGATGGCCTTCTCGATGATTGGACATTGATAGGAAAATATACTATTAAGGTTCCCGCCGACGAGATTGACAAGCAGATTGAGATTGAGGAGGGTACCGAGTTCCAGATTGATTCAGATAACCCACAGTTCTCTCGTACGTTCCGTTATTGGAGATTCCGCGGTTTGTCTGACTGGCCCGTAACCTCTAATCCCGGTGACAGATATTGGGCATCAGGTCGTTTGTCTGACATTATGCTTTTGGGTAAGGAGATTAGTACCGAGGAGACTGATGAAACCGTTAAACAATAAACTATATTGAGTATATGAAGACTTTGAAATATATATTATTGGCCGCCATTTGCAGTTTTGCTTTCGCTGCGTGCGAAAATATGGACTGGCTACATAAGGAGTATCTTCAAAATCCGTCGATGCACTCGGCAGAACTTCCTTATGTAAAAGTAGGTGCCGGCTTTGAGCGTGTTGAGGTAGAGTGGGCACACCCCACCGACCAGGTCTCTACGGGTTTGCGTATCCGTTACGGCTTGGGTAACAACCTTGAAGAGGTTATTCTGAGCAAAGAAGATGTGCAGAATGCCATTATTGGAACTTGGAAGAATGAGAATCTGTTGCCTTCTACATCAACCGATAATTCGGACGAAGAGGGTGAAGAAGGCGAAGACGAAGAAGAGGAGATTGTGGAGGTTAAGGAGTATCCGCTTTGTCGATATGAACTTACCGGCCTATCCAATTTCAGCACCTATTTCTTCTATATTTGCAGTATGGATAACTTTGGTAATCCTTCGTTGATTTCAGAGACCAATATCGAGATTTATACCAAGCAGAAGTTTGGTGGCGAGAATTTCCCCATTGTTGCTCGCCCCAAGTTCTATCTCTACGACAATGCCAAGACGGACCCCAGTCTTACCGGTCACCGATTGGTTATCAAGGAGTTGTCGGGTATTATTAACATCTGTTCCGGTATCGAGTGGAAACTCAAAGATGCAGAGGGTAGTGTTGTGGCCGAAGGCACGTACGACCGTGCCGAGAAGGATGCCGAGGTTGAGAATGGCAATCCCGAGCAGACTACTAATCTCTCTACATTGTATTGGGACCGCCAGTACGAGCGTTCGCAGTTCGTTGAGTTGTCGAATGAGTGGGAGGCCATCGATGGTATAGATAACGATGCGCGTTATAGCGTTGAGTTTACCTACCATTTCTATCCTTGCGTCTTTATGGATAAGTTCGGCAAGGGTTACTACTATCAGGACGTATGTGTTGATTGCGTATATTTGGAGGGTTCGCAGGACGTTACCGTTGAGGAGTTGGGTTGGAAGATTGAAGATCCTAATTCTCACCCGATTTCTAAGAATCTGTGGTCTTGGTTCTGGCGTTCAGAGAACAATATTGACTACTTGAAGCCTCTCTATGGTACATTCTGGTATGAGTTGAGTAAGGATGTCAATTTGAGCCTTATGAAGACGGAGTATCCCGAGGAGGATTATCCTCACCTCTACGAGAATGGTAATGCTATGACACCTGCATCATTCTATCAGGATCCTACTACTTGGGATAAGTATAGTCCGGTGCGTCTTTCTGACGAGATGTTGATTTCAGATCCCGACACCGGTCGTGAGACTTATATGGACTCTTACTGGAAGGCTTCTCGCGCAGGAGAGTATCCTTATTCGCTTATCTTCTCTACCGGTCAGGACGTTATGCTTAACCGTATCGGTATGACCTTCTCTCGTGATTTCGATAATATCGGTACTCCCGGTGTTTACGAGTTGTGGGTAAGTAACGATAAGACCGAAGAGAACGGTATTCTCGATGATTGGGAGAAAGTTGCTACCTTCACCCAGACTATCGAGGCTATGGGCGAGTACTCTTACGACGATAAATATGTCGATGGAGTTATCTGGCACCTCTTCGAGGATGCAGAGCAGATGACCAAGCGATGCCGTTATATCCGTATCCGCGTTTTGGAGGATTTGTCTAACTCGACTACATCTGTTCCTTCTATTTCGGAGATATTCCTCTATGGTATTGAGGGCACCGAGTTGCCTCCCGAGCAGAATCCCGACGAGGAGGGTGGTGAAGGTGGCGAAGGCGGTGAAAATGCCGGCGACGACACCACAACCGAGGGTGACGGAAGCACCGAACAGCAGTAATGAAAAATATGGTCGCGAAGTGCAGTCGTAGAGGCTGTACTTCGTCGCCGTATTTGTTAAATCAGAAAAATACACTAATTTTATAAACCAAATTTACTAACACTTAAAATTTCCTACTATGAAAAAGTTATGGTATTTATTCCTTTCGCTTTTCTTGGCGTTTGGAATTGTGGCTTGTGAGAAAGGTGGTGATGATGTTACCCCCGACCCAGAGCCCGACCCAGTAGGCCCGACCGAGGCCCCCAAGGGTGTGGTGACCGATATCGCCTATGTGCGTGATGGTTATCAGGCCGTTGAGTTGTCGTGGAATGACCCCGATGAGGAGTTCCCGATTGTTAGTTATACTATTGTCGCAACACCGGCCGATAAGAATGCGAAGGCTATTACCTTCCCGGTTGATGCCGATGATATTACGGTTGTTGATGGCAAGCAGACTTATACTCTCGAAGGTCTTGAACAGCCGGAGTATAGCCTGAATATTTTGGCAGCCAATGATTATGCCCAGCAGAAGAGTGGTGCTATTTTTGACAAGGTTGAGCCTTTCACCCTTGTATCAATGACTATGCCCACTGTTGCTATCGTAAACGAGGACGACCAGATGTACTTGCGTTTCAGCAATGTCAATGGCTCTCGCAATATCTTCGACCATCTTACAGCAACTATGAAGGATAGCCAGGGTAATGTTATCTTCGAGGGCGAGGCTGCGGCTTCTGACGAGGATCTTGGTGCGGCTCTTGACGAAATGTCGGCTAACACTAACCCTGTTGATATCCTGATTGAGTTGGAGGAGGGCGTTACATTGAACGACGCAGAGGTTTACTCTGTTGATTACGAAATCTTCGCTCACGCCGCTTATGGTGGTGTTGTCGAGGAGGGTGTCATCAAGTATCAGGAGGTACTTGATATGCAGGACGAGCCCGCTTCTGTTGAGGGCACAGCCGATAAATTGGGCGTAGGTGTCGAGGTAGAGCCTTTGTTCTTCCACTTCTATTCATATGGTTCTTCATATCTTACCGGTTTGAATCAGGCCGTTATTACTGTTCCCCAGATTTACCAGGATAATGGCGAGGGTACAGCACAGCCCAAGTATCGCGAATACCGAATCTATATTGGTACTTGCGAGAACGATAGCGAGTTGTATAAGGATTCCGATGGTAAGGACGGTATCTATGCACACGACGATGCGCGTTGGCATGAGGTTGAGAACGTTGATCCTAATGGAATTTCAGAGTTGAATCCCAATACAGATAGTCAGAATAACGTTTATCGCGACGTTTGGGCAGGTCAGGCTATCAATACAATCGACCTTGTACACAATGAGTGGCCTTCTTATGTACGCGTAGAGGCTTATGATGCCTATGGCCGTATGGTTGCTATGGGTCACCGTTTGGCTCCTACATTCTCTGTTGAGGCCGCTCAGCCCGATATTCAGGCACATCAGCCCAAGTGGGAGTTGTTGCCCAACAACGACGGTTTGACCTTCACTTTGAAGGCTTCTCACCTCTCTGCTGCTCGCGCTTATGCTCGCTCGGTTAAGTGGTCTATCAAGGACGAGTCTGGTACTATTATCGCCGAGGATATGGTTGATGGTGGTGGTTACTACTCTGATGGCTCTTCTTTGCGTCACTGCGCAAATTTGATTACCAAGGAGTGGAAGGTTGAGGCCAAGAAGTTTATTCCCGGTCGCAAATATTCGGTTGATTACGAGATTGATTATATCCCCGTATATCATATCCCCGGTCAGGATAAGCGACAGCCTTTGGATTATGATGTCGAGACAGGTAAGTTTACTCCTACCGAGCGTACTCCTGAACAGATTGATAATAATGATGTAACGATGGCTACCGGTGTGGATCACGACCCACGTATTCTTCTTGACTATACTCGTGACGAGCAGCGTAATGTTAAGTTCCGTACCCGCACAAAGGACGAGGAGGGAAATCCTATCTACGCATTTAAGCACGAGTCTGGTGACTACCGTGGTTGGATTGCTTGGGGCGACAAGTCAGTTGTTCTTACCTCTGATGAGTTGGTAGAGGCTGGCGCAACTTTGGAGAATGAGGTTACTGCTCCCGAGGAGAACGGTGAGGCCGCTGCATATAAGGCAGAGTTGAAACTCGAAGCCGTGAAACAGATGAATACCGTTAAGGTATCTTGGAATGCTATCGCAGCCGAGGATATCACCAAGGTTGTTATTAACGATGGTGCCGAGGATATCGATGTTGCCGAGGGTGGCGATTATGCTTGGGAGGTATCAGATGGTCGTGCATCTGTTGTTATTGAAGGCGTTTCAGGTGCAAATGGTCCCGATGTTTTGATGACTGTTAAGGTTTATGCCGGCGAGGAACTCTTGGACGAGGCCGAGGATATGGTCAGCATCTTTACTTTGGATAACTGGCAGGCTCCCGTATTCGAGTGGGTACGCTTGCAGGATGGCCAATATAAGTTCGTAGCCAAGAACTTGGCTAATGTAAACTATGCGTTCTCACATAATATCTATGAGGATGTTGCTAATAGCGAGAAGAAGCAGAGCGTTATCCGCCTCTATGATAGCAGCAACAATTTGGTTCAGACTCTGTATGCTACTTCTATCTTCGACTGGTGGTTCCACGATTGGTCATGCTATGCTCGTTGGCAGTTGTCAATGCAGGATGCTTGGGACGAATGGGTATGGGTAGGTCAGTACGACAGTAAGGGCCAGAATGCGCGTGAGGTGCCTGCATCTGCTATCCCTGCCGGTAACTATCGTGTCGAGTACGAGATGGGTTATGTGGTTAATAAAGAGGGCTTCTGGTCAACAACCGATGCCGAAAATCCGACCGATGTACAATCTCGTCCTGATGTAACTGTATATCCTCAAGCTTGCGTTGCCTTCCCGCCACAGGTTAAGGGTGCTTTCACCAATAGTAATCGTAACGAGAATGTATTGTATTGCGAGAATCGCTGCCAGATGGATCTTCCCGATGATGGAAACTTAGGTGTGCGTCAGATGGTTAAGGTATTTGTTAAGACCGGTGAGGCTCAGTTCTCTGTAAATGCAAGCACTGATCCAGAGGTTTTGGCATATGCCGATATCGATGAGGGTACAGAGCGCATCGACACTGAGTACGATGACTATGTAGGTTTGAAGTCGAAGAATGGTTTGTTTGAGGCTGCAAAGGTTTCTTGGCAGGTACTTAACGCACAATATGACAAGATTGTGATTGCTTATGGCGATAAGACCGTTGAGGTAATTGATGGCTCTGCATCAAAGGTTATCGAGGGCTTGAAAACTTCTCCTGTTGAGTTTACTGTTACTGCTTACAACGGCAGTGAGGCGGTTGCTTCAAAGACAGTTTCGACAGATGTCTATGTATTGCCTACCGAGTCGCTTGTTGAGTTTGATGTTGCATACAATAAGGATAAGTTCGGTTGGACAATCAATATGCCTAAGGGTCTTTCTACACAGTACTATAGTACTTGGATTGCGAAGTTCAATGTTTACAAGAAGGGTGAGTCGACTCCTGTATTTGAATCAGATGTTACCAAGAATGGCAATGAGGAAATTATCGCATTCAAGAAGTGGATGGCTCGTGGTTATATTGATTATCATATGACAAACAACGACTGGGAGGTTGCCGATACTGATAAGTGGGATGCCACCAATAAGTTGTTCTTGGGCTTGGAGTTTGCTACTGATTACGAGATTCGTTACGAACTCAGCGTATATCCTATGATTTACAATGCTGATAACGCAGGTAACACTGAGACCAAGTTCTATCTCAAGAGAGCGTTGATGAATAGCGATGCTGCTAATGGTACACAGTCATTGACAGGTACATTCGAGTTCTCAACACCGGAGGCTTCTGCTGATTTGGCTCCTATCGCAACTGCCGAGGGTTATCAGGGAGCAAAGGTTGAGTGGAACACTGTTACCGGTGCTACTGGTTATGAGGTATATGTTGGCGATAAGAAGGTTGGCGAGACTGGTGCCGATGCTACATCGACTCAGGTTACTGGCTTGACTGACGCTCGCAAATATGCCTTCACTGTAAAGGCCTTGGGTACAGATTTGACTGCGACCACAGCCGAGACCGACATCTTTACATTGTGTGACTACAATCCTAATTTTGAGATTGTAAAGCAGGATGATGGCTCTTGGAAACTCAATATGTACAAACTCTCATACAAGGGTGGTGCATTCCATCGTATCGCATTCCAAATTAAGGAGCAGGGATCTGACACTGCCATTTATGAGGAGCAGGGTGTTGCTGGCGATGTAGGTTTTGTGGCATTGGAGCCACATGTAAAGGGATGGACCTCTCATTACTATATTCCTTGGATTAATCAGACTGATAGCAATTGGTCAACAGCCGAGGGTAAGAAGTTGGCAGGTGTTGAGTTTAAGGCTGGAACTACTTATGTAGTTGAGTACACTGCTACTTTGGTTCCGGGTATTCCTGCTACATCGAAGGAGGACTATATTGCTGGTTGCCAGGCCGCTGGTTTGCAGGCTTATCCTGACTCATATAAGCAGGAGGATATTGATGCTGGAAAGATTTTCTTCTTCTCGTCAATGATTCGAGACTTCGAGAATATGCCTACTACTACTGGTACAATGCAGTTCACCACTGCGCAGTAATAACACTCTAAATATTCTATGCGGGGCGTAGGCTCGGCGTAGGATTACGCAAAGGAGCCTGTCTAACAAGTTTTTTGTTAGACAGGTTTTTGTATATAATAAAAAGTTA
>CAZQMC010000038.1:0-21896 GCA_964594305.1 uncultured Alistipes sp.
CCATCGTCGAGGAGTATCTCTACTCGGCTATGGAGGATTACAAGATTGATATTGTATTGGACAAAGGCCCTTCGGCACGCTCAATACAGATTGAGTTGGCACCCTTCACATTGGTCGGAGCGACAACCCGCAGTGGTCTTTTGACCTCGCCCCTGCGCGCCCGTTTCGGCATCACGTGCCATTTGGAGTATTACGACACGCCTGTTTTGGCCGGCATCGTAAAACGCTCGGCTCGCATCATCGACATCTCGATAGACGATGACGCTGCTCACGAGATTGCCCTGCGCTCACGCGGCACACCCCGTATCGCCAACGCCCTGTTGCGTCGAGTGAGGGATTTTGCAATGGTCAAGGGCGAAGGTCATATCGACCTCGATATAACCCGCATAGCCCTGCAAGCCCTTAATATCGACTCGCGCGGTCTGGACCAGATGGATAATAAGATTTTATCGACCATCATCGAGAAGTTCAAGGGTGGCCCCGTAGGTCTTAACACCATAGCCACAGCCGTCAGCGAAGAGGCCGGCACGATAGAAGATGTCTATGAGCCGTTCCTCATCAAAGAGGGATTTGTAAAGCGTACGCCTCGTGGTCGTGAAGCCACCGAATTAGCCTATCGTCATTTGGGGCTGACTCCCAAGACGGAAGATGGCTCATTATTTTAGAAAACGGCTCGCTCTTTTAACAGACGGCTCACCGTTTTAACAGAAACGAGAAAAAGGTTGCAAAGTTGCAACCTTTTTCTCGTTTAGAACAACGCCTTAAAACCTTCAAGCGTCATCTTCTCAACCACACAATCGCCAATAGCCGTCGGCCAGACAATGTGTATGCTGTCGCCCTCGCTCTTCTTATCCTTTTCGAGTGCCGCCTTCAATGCTTGCACCCCGACAGGTGGTTCCAACTCAAATCCTACTTTAAGCAAGAGGGATTTTATACGGGCATTATCGCTCGCCGAGAGCCTGCCACACGCCACTGCCATATCGCAAATCATAGCCAGCCCGACAGCCACAGCCTCGCCGTGATTCATCTTCGACGATGATTTTTCGATGGCGTGAGCCAATGTATGCCCCAGATTAAGTTTGCGTCTATCGCCCTGCTCGCGTTCATCTCGCTCGACGATATCGGCTTTAACCTTTATGGCACGATAGACTATCTGTTTCAGTTGTTCGGCATCGTGTTGCAAGACCGAGAAATCGCACCCCTCCAACCGCTCAAAGAGTTGAGCATCAGCAATTATGGCCGACTTCACAACCTCGGCCATACCTGCACGAAACTCACGCTCGGGAAGCGTCGAGAGCATATCGACATCGCATATCACAAATCGAGGCTGACAGAATGTGCCGACCATATTTTTATACCCCTCGACATTCACTCCGTTTTTACCGCCCACGCTGGCATCTACCTCGCCGAGCAGCGTCGTCGATACGAAACCGAACTCCACGCCTCGCATATATGTAGCGGCTGCAAAGCCTGCCACATCGGTAACAATTCCGCCACCTACGCCCAGCACAAAGCACGAGCGGTCGATACCCAACTCGATAAAACGTTTGTAGATTGTATCGACAGTTGCAAGAGTCTTATTTACCTCACTTTGGCCGATTAACACACAATCGTAATGCGCCAGCAAAGCGTGATAATGGCTCTCGATATTAGCATCAGAGACAACCACGATGCGCTTTTGGGGCAACAGTTTGGGCAACCATTCCGACACGCTGCCAACCACCACCCGACTACGGCCTTTTATTTCGATACTATAACTCATAATATATCCGGACTAATAATATTTGTACTTCTCCTCATCACGAGCCTCCCGCTCTTCGTATTCATCAACGGTCTCCGAGGCAATCAACCTCTTGGATATCAATCGCCATTCATCTTCTTCACGCTCGTGTACATAACCACATTTTGCACACTTGTACCAATTGTTATATGTGTCAATCTTATGCACCAACTCATAGGTATTTATATCGGTCCAACCGCGCTCAATATCAATCTTTCCATCTTTAATCTCCTCCTTAATAGGCTCGCGACCGTGATATGGGTCTTCACGATAGGTCGTCTCCTTGACCTTGCCATTGACGGTAGAACAGTAAACATAATGTACACGTTCCTCTCGCGTAGAGGTGTGATAATCGGTATTGCGATACACGCTCTTGATGCGCTCCAATGTGCCGATATGCTTACAGTTGGGGCATTGATTTGTAGAAGAGAAGACATATATCGCTATGTTGAGGTAGATACCGACAACGGGCGGCAACCATATCCACCACCACGAGTAGCCCTCCATCATCATTATAAGCAGCCACAGATAAGAGGCACAAACAAGAGCAACCGACAACCCTGCAACAAAAATTTTACCGCCGAACAATCTTTTTGGTCCATAGAGCAAAAACAGCACTATCGCAAACAGCGGCATCGAGCAACACAGTCCCAAATATAGCAGCAGTCCAATCAGACGAACAGCCGCATCACAATAATCGATAAACGACTTTTCTCTCTCCGGCTCCCACTCCACAAATTGAGGCTTGGAAATCAGCCGTTGCACCCAATCCTTTTCGAGCAACCATTCGGCGAAAGGTGCTATACGCAGGGCAAGACGATTTCCTGTCCTCATACGAACAAATTGTACATCGGTGGCCACACCGTCGGTATAGACCACGCGTGGCTCAAAACTATTCCAGCCATCGGTATTACGAAGGATAAACGGCATAGCCAATGTAACGCTCTTCGCACGATTGGGGTGCTCCTCCACAAAAATCGTACGACGATATTTTCCGTCAAACTCGTCGAAGCGTTTGCCTATACACTCCTCGTAGAATTGGTTGGTGGTCATCTTATAGCCACTCTTTTGGCTGACGCAACAATATTTTGGCGCAATACTCTCATCATAAACGCTCATCACACCTCGCCTTCCGTCGGGTAATTCGGCTACGAAATAGAGGTTTGCGTCCTTATCGTGACGAGCCAAAATCTTCACCCGTTGGCCCGCTTTAAGAGCAATGGACCTATCACCCGACTGCGTCAGGAAAAGCACCGCATCACCCTTTAAGGTTGTCTCAATCGGCTCGGGCATAAACATCGCTCCATCGTCGGCGTGCTCACGGAGTGTCTTCCACCAGAGCATCGTACCGGCGATAAGGAAAAATGCAAAAAGCAACAGTATAAAGTAGGGATTAAAGTATTTGCGCTTCATATTCAGTATGGGTTTGTGTAGCAAATATAGCGTATTTCCAAAGAAATTATTAACTTTGCGCGATAAATTTCTTTTTTTATATGCAGAAACTTCGCAATATTGCAATAATAGCCCACGTCGACCACGGCAAGACAACTCTGGTCGATAAGATGATTGTGGCGGGCCATCTGCTACGTGGCGACAACAATACGGGCGACCTTATAATGGATAACAACGACTTGGAGCGTGAGCGCGGTATCACCATTCTGTCAAAGAATGTGTCGGTTATCTATAAGGATTATAAAATCAACATCATCGACACTCCGGGCCACGCCGACTTTGGTGGCGAGGTGGAGCGCGTGCTGAATATGTGCGACGGCGTACTGCTGCTGGTCGATGCCTTCGAGGGTACTATGCCCCAGACACGTTTTGTGTTGCAGAAGGCCTTGTCGCTGGGCAAGAAGCCTATCGTAGTGATAAACAAGGTGGATAAACCCAACTGCCGCCCCGAGGTTGTCAATGAGCAGGTCTTTGACCTTATGTTCTCGCTCAACGCTACCGAGGAGCAGTTGGACTACAAGACCATCTACGGCTCGGCAAAGCAGGGTTGGATGTCACACATTTGGAACGAGCCGACCGACTCCATTGCTCCGCTTTTGGAGGCTATCATCGACGAGATTCCCGCGCCCGAGGTTGCCGAAGGTACTCCGCAGATGCTCATCACATCGTTGGAATATTCGCCCTATGTCGGTCGTATTGCCGTTGGTAAGGTCACACGCGGAGAGTTGCGTGCAGGACAGAATGTAACGCTAGCCAAGCGCGACGGAGAGACTATGATAAAGACCCGCATCAAGGAGTTGATGGTATTCGACGGCTTGGGCAAGACAAAGGTAGAGAAGGTCGAGTGTGGCGAGATTTGTGCTTTGATAGGCATCGAAGGTTTTGAGATTGGCGACACCATCTGCGACTTCGAGAACCCCGAGCCACTGCCTCCCATCAAGATTGACGAGCCGACGATGTCGATGCTCTTTACCATCAATAATTCGCCCTTCTTCGGCAAAGATGGCAAGTATGTCACCTCTCGCCACATCAAGGAGCGTTTGGACAGAGAGTTGGAAAAGAACTTGGCTCTGCGTGTCGAGCCCGGACAGAATGCCGACTCGTTCATAGTCTATGGTCGTGGTGTGTTGCACCTCTCGGTACTCATCGAGACGATGCGTCGCGAGGGTTACGAGTTACAGGTGGGCCAGCCGAAGGTCATCATCAAGGAGATTGACGGCGTGAAGTGCGAGCCTGTTGAGGAGATGACAGTGGATTGCCCCGACGAATATGCCGGCACGGTTATCGAGATGGTCACCAAGCGTCGAGGAAACCTTGTAAATATGGAGTCGGACGGCGAGCGTACGCGTATGGAGTTCTTGGCTCCTTCACGAGGCATCATCGGTCTGCGCTCGAATATGCTCACCGCCACCGCCGGCGAGGCTATTATGACACACCGCCTGAAAGATTTTGAGCCGTGGCAGGGGGAGATAGAGATGCGTACAAACGGCTCTCTTATCGCTTCGGAGACCGGTACTGCCTACGCCTACTCTATCGACAAATTGCAGGATAGAGGCCGTTTCTTCATATCGCCTATGGAGGAGGTCTATTGCGGTCAGGTTGTAGGCGAGAGTACTCGTCAGGGCGACATCACAATCAACGTGACGAAGGCAAAGCAACTTACCAATATGCGCGCCTCGGGTGCCGACGACAAGGCTGTCATCGTTCCGCCAAAGGTCTTTTCGTTGGAGGAGGCTTTGGAGTATATCAAGGCTGACGAATATGTAGAGATTACACCCAAGTCGATGCGCTTGCGTAAAATCCTTCTCAATGAGATTGACCGCAAACGTGCCGCAAAGCAGGAGTAACAAAATTTCGGCGACAGAGAGCCGCGATAAAAAGAGAAATAATTGGATTGAAAAGCGAAACAGGTGTCGTCTGATGGCATCTGTTTCGCTTTTTTATAGCACGACCACTACATATCGTGTATCTTGCCAGCATACTCTATCGGCAATATAGCGGCGCACAGCCTCGTCTTTATTCAACCGACTGCGCCGTAATATCAGCACTCCATCGCGACACTCGTCCGACAAAATCTGCTCGGAGGTAACCGGCTCCACATCCTTTCCCAGATATACGTCCATATTTTCGCTACGGCGCACATACCAAGTATAGACCTTGCCATCGGGCGTAGGGAGTAGCCGCTCGGCCTGCTCGCACAAGGCTCCATAGCCTATGAATCGATTGATGTGAGGCATAGCAAATCCGGCGAAAAATATTGCAGCAAAGAGTGTCACGACAAGACATCTCACCGCCCGATGAATGGTTGCCTCCCGCCACAATATCCGCAATGTGGCAACTCCTGCGAATGACATAATCGCACCCGCCACAACCAACCACGCATTACGCATTATGGGGGCAACATCGGTCAAATAGCCCGCCACGACTACCGCCGGCAAGGTCAGACAGAGTATCGCCGAGGGGATAGAAATCGTCACCTTCACCCAGCCACACGACTCGACATTTGGCAGGAGCAGCATAGCAAGATATATGACAAACGGGAATATCGGCAGCAGATATATCGCTATTTTGGAACTGAACACCGACAGCATAACAAGGCTGACGACTATTATCACAAGGAAAAACCTCTCCAATTTATCCTTTACGCCCACTCGCAACAACGACACGACGATTACCCCGACAGCAAAAAGTGACCAGGGAGCCATAGACCACCATATAGCGGCACAATAAAACCACACAGGCTCTTTATGGTGAAAGGCATCAACAGCGCGGTCGAGGGTTTGATGAAAAAGCAGATTATCGAGATACTCCGCTCCTCCCTCAATCCACACACAACCAAACCACACAGCACAACCCAAAAACAGCACGCACCAACTACGCCAACCCCAATAACGCCCCATATCACGCCATTGGTGTTGCACTATAAGAAAGATGACGGTACTCAACAGCGGCACAAGCAACCCGACAGGGCCTTTGCTGAACAGTGCCAGAAACACATATAGCGGGAAGAGCCACTGCTCTCGACGCGAGCCCTCGCCGGCATATAGTTGCCAAAAGGTATAGAGGGCCAACGTGATGAACATCGTCATCAGCATATCCATACGCAGAAATACAGCGACACCCAAAAACAGTCCGCACGTCGCCAACATAAGAGCGGCCGACAGGCGATGAGTGCTATCCATCGAAGGGCGTACCCATCGATTCATAACCCACAAAATCACTATCGCCGGCACAAGCGAGAAGAGCGTCAAGAACCACATCTGATGCGAGCCGAAGAGAAGCCGCGAGAGCATAATCAGCCAAAAATAGAGAGGCGGCTTGTCGGCATAAGGCTCTCCCTGATTATAAAATGCGAACAGATGTTTATCGGCTATTGCCTCGTCGGCGATACTCATATAACGCAGTTCGTTAGACGGAGTAAAGTCACGCATTATCATCACCGGCAACAAAGACAGGACAATCAACCCCGCAAGCAAAAGATTCCGACGGCTCACCCTCATACCTCACGTTTTGCGGCCCGTCGGCCAATCATTATGTTACGAAAATAGGCAATAAAGCCCACCGTCTGCCCCAACACCAGCACAGGGTCGTGACGCAGCAGGCCATAGGTTATTATCATCGCCGAGCCGAGCAGGCTTAAACGCCAAAAACCTATCGACAAGAGAGAGCGATGATGAGAACGGGAGCAGAGCCATTGATAGAGGAAGCGCAACGAGAAAACAATCTGCCCCAGCGAGCCAAACAAGAGCAACCAGACAGGCACCTCGCGGTTATGAACAAATGCCAAAATAAAATCATCGAACTCGGATAAAATGGCCAAAAATGCCACGACAGGCGTACCTATCAACAACAGCCTTACGCTCTTGGGCAACCCTCGCCAATGCCCTTTGGCATCGAGGTTCCAAAGATAGATATAGTAGGACAAGGTCTGCCCCATAATGATTGCAAAATCCTCTCGCAACCAACCATATATAAAGAGCAGATAAGAGCCTATGACGCTACACACCCAATAGGCCGTGGGTGAGACAATCTCCTTGGCCCGCTCCGACATCAGCCACTGAATAAGCACTCGTGCCGAGAAGAAGGCTTGTGCCAGAAAACCGATAGCATAAATCCACATAGATTACTAAATTTGTCTATCCGTCACACTATAATTTATCGCACGCGAGCGCAACCATCGATAGGCAAAACAATCGACAAAAGGGGCTATCAGGCGATTCCACATATTGAATTTCGATACGCCCGCCTTGCGTGGAAAATGTCGCACCGGCAACTCTTTATACCTCGCACCATCTTGCAGCAGCACGAGCGCCGGCAGAAAGCGGTGCATACCTCGGAACAGAGGTATTTTCTTGGCGGTCACCGTATGTATAACCTTCAATGGGCAACCCGTATCGGTTGCACCATCGCCGGTCATCATACGACGAAATCCATTGGCAATCTTCGACTGCACACGCTTAAAAAGCGTATCCTCGCGATTGGCTCTCACGCCCGTAACAAGTTGATAATCCTCCGTATAAGGCAGCAGTAAATCGAAATCTTCGGGCGAGGTTTGCAGGTCGGCATCGATATAACCCACCAATGGAGAATAGGTATAGTCTATGCCGGCCTTAATGGCTGCGCTCAAACCTGCATTATGCGCAAACGATATATAGAACATATCTTTTTGACGCGCACACACCTCTTTCAGCAGAGCCAAACTTTCATCCGTCGAGCCATCATTGACAAACAATACACAAGCCCGACAAGAAGTTTTTTGTAACCATTCCGAGAAGGTCTGTTCGAGGCACAGCACATTATCCGCCTCATTATATAAGGGGACAATCACAGTAAGTTGATACGACGACGTAATGTTCATATTGACCAATATTATATACAATTAAGCCCTGCCTAAAATTCACGATTACAGGAAAACACCGCAAATATATCGTTTTTAAGCAAGCATTAAAGCATAAGATTATCTATTAGATACAAACGGAATATAATTCACACCTTTTAGACAATGCGCCACGAGTAGCCCGACCTAAACAGAATACAAATAGACCAAAACGGCAGTCTATTTTTTAAGCGTAGCATACGACAGAATATGCCAAGTGATACCTATGGCGAGCAACGACAATCCAGCCTGCGCCCACCACCACTCATTGACAACGGCCAGCACACAATAACCCATAGTCAGCCAGACGAGCGTAACGGAGATGATTTTCACACGCAACGGAATCGCTTTATGCTCTCTGAAATTTCGAATATATCCTCCCAAGCGCGGATTGCTCATCAACCAATCATACAACCGCCGAGAAGAGCGCACAAAACACCACGCCGAGAGCAACAGCAAGGGTGTCGTCGGCAAAAGTGGCAGGAATATTCCCACTACGCCCAACGCCAGCGATACAACACCCAATATGGTCAAAAAGATTTTCACGGCCACAAAAATAACAAATTACCTACAAATAGCGAGTATTCGCTACGAAATCAATAAAAAAATTCATAACTTTGTAGAGCAGATAATTTTAACACATCAAATATATGAAAAAATTGGGCATCGCTTGCGACCACGCAGGCTACGATATGAAAGAGTTTTTGGTGGGATACCTCTCATCGAAAGGTTACGAAGTGGTAGATTTTGGCACTCACTCGGAGGAGAGCATCGACTACCCCGACTTTGGCCACGCCTTGGCCGAGGCTGTCGAGGCGGGCGAGGTTGAGCAGGGCGTAGGCCTTTGCGGCTCGGGCGAGGGTATGACTATGACGCTCAACAAGCATCAGGGTATTCGCGCCGGTCTTTGTTGGAGCGAGGAGATTGCAGGGCTTATCCGTCAGCACAACGACGCCAATGTAGTTGTTTTGCCGGCACGCTTTATCTCGAATGATGAGGCTATTGCCATCGTCGATAAGTTCCTCTCGACCGACTTTGAGGGCGGTCGTCACATTCGTCGTGTGGAGAAGATTGCCTGCAAATAAACCACACCTGCGAGGCAAACAGACAGCGAGGGTATCTCCGACATCGGACACCCTCGCTTGTTATTTAATATTGTGTGACAAAAGAGTTTTAGAACATATATGACGCTCCGACATAGAAGTTACGGTTATTGATGGTCGCATTGTCGAGTTGCGAGATATTGACCAAGCCCCAATCATAGCCGATGAAGATGCGGTAGTGTTTGAACATACTCACACCCGCACGCAGGCCAAGACCGAAATCGAAGCGTTTGAGATAGTTATCCGAGAAAGTATCGGGTTTGGTGGTGATGCCTCCCGACGAATCCTTGTCGGTGCCAAACAGACCTATTCCGAAGTAGGGGCCGAATGAGCCGAACACGCCGAAATGGCTATCGCCGAACTGGTAGTGATAACCTATGTGGATAGGAATTTCGAGATAGTATGGGCGAGACTTCACATTGGCATAGACATCACCCGCAACGCTGGTATATTTTGCGCCCTTGGCACTCAATGTGGCCTCGGCGTCAAAATAGAACCCACGCATCAAGAAATCGGCACTCATCTCCATTCTAAAACCTGCCTTGAAGCCCACGCGCGAATCGGTCGAGGTGGAGAAGCCCGCCACGTCCATAGAGTAGGAACTGAAATTCGCCGCTCCGACAACGCCATAGCGCAACTCTTGCGACGAGGCTGTTGAGACATACAGCGCCATACACATAAATAATGGTAAAAACTTTTTCATAACATTTGATATTTTAATATTCACCCGTAGTGATACAAAAAAGATGCGAGAATTTATTTTTCTCGCATCTTTTCTTGCTTTTTACCAAAAACCGCTATCGGCAGGCTGTATTAAAACATAAATGCTGTACCGATATATAGGTTCAAAGGACGATATTTGAAGTCGGCACTTCCCTCGGGCTGGCTCTTTACGATATTTATGAGGCTATGCTCAAAACCTACAAAGAACTGCCATTGGCCCCACAACTCAACGCCAAGATTATAGTTCAAACCAAAATCAAAACGCTGCAATGCCTCACCAAAGATATCGGTCTTCAACTTACCTTCGTCGGTCTTATAAACCTGCTTACCCAAGATACCCAAGCCGAAATATGGGCCCAGGCCTGCTGTAAGAGCCACGCTACGCGACACAGGCAGACGATAACCCAAATTTACAGGAATCTCCAAATAGCCGAGGTTCTGGTGCATACCGGCCCACTCGGCACCCTTCAACGTATAGACCAACTTACCGTCGAGATAAAAACCGTCGTAGATAATGTCGGAAAAATCCCTCTCGGCCTTGATACCTACCTGAAAACCGATATAACAATCCGATGACTCCACCGAGCCGTGCAACCACGAGAGATTAAACGCCGCCGTAGGACCCCAACGAAGGTCTTGTGCCGATACTACCGACACCGTCAGCACCGCAAGAACTGTAAAAAATAACTTCTTCATATATCAATTCTGTTTACAAATTTCACAATGACAAATATAATGGTTTTATCATTTAAGTCAAAATAAATGTCGTTTCTTGGCACATATAAGATATATTTTTTCTTAATTTATCCACTAAATTCGTATCTTTGCAAATAAAACACCAAAATTATGCGACGTATTATATCTCCATCGATGCTTTCGGCCGACTTCGGCAACCTCGAACGTGATACCCTGATGATTGACCGCAGTGCGGCCGAATGGGTACATATCGACGTTATGGACGGCGTTTTTGTTCCAAACATATCGTTTGGATTTCCCGTAATGAAGCCCATTCGCAAAGCGACGAAAAAGGTATTAGATGTACATTTGATGATTGTCGAGCCCGAAAAATATGTCGCTCGCTTCGCCGAGGCGGGAGCCGACTATGTGACATTCCACTACGAGGCAACCGACGATATTCAGAAATGTATCGACCTCACACGCGAGGCAGGAGCGAAGGTTGGTATCTCGATAAAACCGGCCACGCCTGCATCTGTTCTGCGCGAGTGGCTTCCACAACTCGACCTGGTGCTGGTTATGAGCGTAGAGCCGGGCTTTGGAGGTCAGTCATTTATGCCCAACTCCATCGGCAAATGCGAGGAGTTGCACGCTATGAAACAGGAGATGGGCCTCGACACCATCATCGAGGTCGATGGCGGCATATCATCAAAAAATGCGGCTCTGCTGTTCAATGCCGGAGCAGAGGCTGTCGTCGCAGGTAGTGCCGTATTCGGTGCCGCAGACCCCGAGGCCGAGATTGTAAATATGATTAACGCAAAGTAGAGTGATTTCATTAGATAATCTTACAGTCAGTTACGGCGGCTGGACACTTTTTGACGGCATATCGTTTTTGATTAACGACAAGGACCGCATAGGTCTTGTGGGCAAGAATGGTGCCGGCAAGACTACCCTTCTGCGTATTATTACGGGCGAGCAACAACCCACCGAGGGTGCCGTAACGATAAATGGAGAGTGTACGATTGGCTATCTGCCGCAGCAGATGCGTGTGGCCGATACCACCACCCTGAAAGCCGAGACCGAAAAGGCTTTCGACGAGGTGTTGCGCTTGGAGGCCGAGATTGCATCGCTTACGGCCGAGATTGCCGAGCGCACCGACTACGAATCGGAGGAGTATGCGACGCTGTTGCATCGTCTGAACGACGCACAGGACCACTACCACATCTTGGGTGGCGACACTCGCGAGGCCGATATCGAAAAGACCTTGCTCGGACTTGGTTTCAAGCGCGAGGACTTCGGGCGTGCCACGAGTGAATTTTCGGGCGGTTGGCGTATGCGTATCGAATTGGCCAAACTACTCCTGCGTCGTCCTTCGATTTTCCTTTTGGACGAGCCTACAAACCACCTCGACATCGAGAGTATTCAGTGGTTGGAGGAGTACTTACGCTCATACAACGGAGCGGTGTTGCTTATCTCGCACGACCGCGCCTTTTTGGATAATGTGACCACACGCACCATAGAACTCTCGCTGGGGCATATCTACGACTACAAAGTCCCCTATTCGAAGTTTGTGGAGTTGCGTGCCGAGCGTCGCCAGCAGCAAATGGCGGCTTACGAGAATCAGCAACGACTCATCGAAAAGACCGAGGAGTTTATCGAGAAATTCCGCTACAAACCCACCAAGAGTAATCAGGTGCAGTCACGCATCAAGCAGTTGGAGCGTCTGGACCGCATAGAGGTCGAGGAGGAGGATTTGGCTACGCTGAACATTAAATTTCCACCCGCACCACGCTCGGGCCAGATTGTGGCCGAGATAAAGGAGGTGGGCAAATCGTTTGGCGAAAAACATATCTTCTCGGGCGCAGATTTCACCATCGAGCGAGGCCAGAAAATAGCCCTTGTAGGTCGTAATGGCGAGGGTAAGACCACTATGGCCCGTATGATTGTGGGCGAGTTGGAGGCAACCGAGGGCAGCATAAAAGTCGGAGCAAATGTAAATATAGGCTACTACGCCCAAAATCAAGACGATTTGATGGACGGTGAATTCACCGTCTTCGATACGCTGGACAGGGTTGCCGTAGGTGATATCCGCACCCGTCTGCGCGATATTCTGGGTGCATTTTTGTTCCGTGGCGAGGATATCGACAAGAAGGTGAAGGTGCTTTCGGGTGGCGAGCGCAGTCGCCTGGCTATGGCCCGACTGATGTTGGAGCCTTACAACCTGCTTGTCCTCGACGAGCCGACCAACCATATGGATATGCGCTCGAAGGATATCTTGAAGCGTGCTATCGAGAAATATGACGGCACGGTGATTGTCGTGTCGCACGACCGAGATTTTCTCGATGGCATAGTGGACCGCATATATGAGTTCCGCGACGGAGGCGTGAAGGAGTATCTTGGCGGAATATACTATTTTCTCGAAAAGCGCAAATTGGAGTCGTTGCAGGAGTTGGAGCGCAAAGATAAGCCCACGACATCGGCAACCGCAACTGCACCCTCTTCCGGAAAACTATCATACGAGCAGCGCAAGGAGCAGGAGAAGCAGTTGCGCAAGATTCGTAAGACGATTGAGGGTATTGAGGCCGAGTTAGCCACAATAGAGAGCCAGATAGCCGCCTACGACGAAAAATTTGCTACGGCAACGGAGTATAACGAGGCTGATTATGCGGCGTACAACGACCTGAAAACTCGCTACGACAGGCAGATGCACGAGTGGGAGAAGGCGTGCTACGAATTGGAACTCATCGAGGAGGGATAAATAAAAAAGCCGAGGAGTTTCACAACTGCTCGACTTCATTTGTTTAACCTTTTTCGTTTTTTGATATGGTAAAAATCAAAATCACAACAAATATAATAAAGTATTATTAAATTTCCAAAACAATGGAGAATAAAAATATAGTATTCGGTATCCGCCCTGTGGCCGAGGCAATACAATCGGGCAAGCAAATCGAGAAACTCTACATTCGCAAGGGTGCCGAAGGGCAACTTATGACCGAGTTGCGTGACTTGGCATTTCGTCATCGTGTGCGTATTCAGGAGGTGCCGGTCGAGAAGCTGAATCGCCTCACACGCCTTAATCATCAGAGCGTGGTGGCACAGATTGCACCTATCGAGTATGTCGAGCTGGGCGATATCATCGAGCGTGTTCCCGAGGATGAAACACCTCTTATCGTGCTGTTTGATGGCGTTACCGATGTGCGTAACTTCGGCGCTATTGCCCGCTCTGCCGAGTGTGCCGGAGCACACGGACTCATCACTCCGCTGAAAAACTCCGCTCCGGTAAATTCCGAGGCGATGCGTTCTTCGGCAGGAGCACTAAACCGTATTCCCGTATGTCGCGTAGGCTCTATCCGCAACACCTTGAAGGCCCTGCAAGCCGAGGGTTATCAGATAGTTGCCGCTACGGAGAAGAGCCGCAAACTCATCTACGATGCCGACCTGCGCCAGCCCACCGTTATTGTTATGGGTGCCGAGGATACGGGTATTTCGAAGGAGGTTTTGAAACTCTGCAACGAGCAGGTTGCCATTCCTCTTATCGGCTCTATCGAGTCATTGAATGTGTCGGCGGCCGCGGCTGTTATGCTCTTTGAGGTTGTACGCCAGCGCATAGGCGACTAACGATGAAATCGACACTCCACCACCCCACGCTGGGCGAGGTAACACTATCCCGCACCCGTCGTGCGCGCCGCATAACTTTGAGCGTGCGCCCTTCGGGCGAGGTTAGGCTGTCGTTCCCGCCCTACATAGCCGAGCGTCAGGCTTTGGAGTTCTTGGAGAGCAAGCAAGAGTGGATTTTCAGGGCCAAAGCGAAGTATGCCGCACGCCCTGCACAGCCGTCACTCTCCGCAGAGGATATCGAGCGTCTGCGTGCCGAGGCGAAGGCCTATCTGCCGGCCCGCACCAAGGAGTTGGCTCGGCTCTGTGGCCTGCGATATGGTAAGGTGACGATTCGTGCCGCACGCTCGAAATGGGGCTCTTGTACGGCTCAAAACAATATCTCGTTGAGTCTTTTTCTGATGACACTGCCGCCGCATCTGCGCGACTATGTCATCATTCACGAACTCTGCCATACGGTACATCATAACCACTCGGACAAGTTCCACGCTCTGGTTGATAGGTTGCTCGGCGGCCAAGAAAAAGCACTCGCCCGAGAGTTGAGAGGTTATTCGATAAGATAAAAGGCTTGGATTTGCTCCAAGCCTTTTCTATTCTGTCGTTTATCTTTAACCCGACACAAGGTCGGCTTTTAGTTGCTCCGCCATAACATTGTCTGCAAGCAGCCTCTGTCTATGGCTTAATCGCAACTTTAATCTTTGCTCTTTTATCTTTGCTCTTTCATCTTTTATCTTACCATCTGCGTTGGCGTTGGCGTTGGCGGCGACGGCGTATCTTACGAGCAATACCCACTATGAGTAACACGCCAAAGACCACGAGGATAAAGATAACCATACCGTTATTGAGGTTATCGCCCTTAACCCTCGACCACATTTCGAGCAGAGCAGCCGTACGCGGGCCGCTGTCGTGCATCATACCGCAACGGTCGATAACGCTCTTATCGGGATACAACGCCGGATTGATAACGACACTATCTGCCCCCTCGCCAAAGAAATACTCGACATTGAGAGGCTCCTCGAAACCCGACTCAACGGCCGACTCCGACATATACTCCATAACCTCGGGTGTGCCGATAACGCTCACATAACCAATCTCCTCCATATTGCGGATAGCGTTCTCGGGCTTACACATAAAATTGATGAAGTAGGCCGCAGCCTTCTGATTCTTGGCATATTTGGGGATAACCCAGCCGTCAAACCAGACGATACTGCCATCATCGGGGACAACATAGTCCAACTCGACACCGACAGCCTCCGCCTCGTCGATAGCCCACACGGCATCACCGCTCCACGAGAGGTTCAGCCACGCCTTCTCCTTGGTCATAATCTCCTTACCGAAGTCGGCCTCCCAGCCTGCAACGTGCGGCTTGGCCCTCTTCAACAGGCCTTCAACCAGAGCGATAGACTCGTCCGACGAATCATACATCAGCGAATCGAGCGACACCTCGCCACTTGCCAACTCCTTCTGCTTGGCATAGATAAGTAGCGGACAATAGACATCACGGAAGGCATCTTTGATAAGCAGTTTCTTCGAGAACTTGGGATTCCACAAAGCACTCCACGAACTCACCTCCTCACGCTCGACATACTTCGGGTTATACAGAAAGCCCGTAGTGCCCCACATATAGCCCACGGCGTAATCGTTGGCATTCTTGCCGCTACCGTCAATCTTATCGAACACATCGTGGATATAAGGCGAGACATTGCCCAGATAGTTGGGCGTAGAGCCGAAATCCTTATTGATAGGCAGCAGCAAATCGTTACGCAACATACGCTCGATGATATACTCCGAGGGGCAGGCCACATCGAAATCCTCCTTGCCACGCTCAATCTTGGCAAGCATAATCTCGTTGATGTCGAACAACTGATAGACAACCTCGACCTCCTCGCCCGTCTGCTCGAAATACCACTCCTCGAACTCCGAGAGCAACTCCTCGTCGATATAATCGGCCCAATTATAGACCTTCAAGATACCCTTACGGCTATCATCGACGCCACAGCCCATAAGTGCCAGCAAAGCGAGGCACAAGGCCAAAACAATCTCTATTATGAAATAAAATCTCTTCATCGCACACTCTCCTCCTTACGGCGGTTACGCTCGGCACGGATATTTATCACCACGAGCAACAACAGCACGGTTGCAAAAATAATTGTCGAAAGCGGACGCAACTCGGGCGTAAGACCTCCCTTGCGTGCATCGGCGTAGATGTAGGTCGAGAGGGTTTCGAGGCCCTCGGTTCCGATAGTAAAAATCGTAACGGCGAAGTCGTCAATCGACAGCGTAAATGCCAAAATAAAGCCACTAATCATACCCGGTTTAATCTCGGGAATAAGCACCTTGCGCAGAGCCTGAAATGGCGTAGCACCCAAGTCCAAAGCCGCCTCGAAGATATTGGGATTCATCTGTTGCAGGCGCGGCAGAACACACAGCACGACATAGGGCGTACAGAAGGTGATATGTGCCAGAATAACAGTCGTATAGCCCTGCGAGATACCCAGACTGACGAACAGCAGGAACAACGAGATACCGGTGATAATATCGGGATTGAGCATCGGGATATTATTCAGCGTATTTATCACCATCTTCTTATGACCACGCAGGCGGTCGATACCTATGGCCGCCACGCTGCCCAGCAAAGTGGATACAGCCGCCGACACCAAAGCGATAATCAGCGTATTCTCGATGGCGTGTACCAACGAATGATGCGCACCGCTCTGGAAAAGCGAGGTATAGAGTTTGGTGGAAAATCCTGTCCAGTTACCCAGCACCTTGGCCTCGGTAAATGAGAAGATTCCGATGATAATTATCGGAGCATACAGCAGTGCCAACAGCAACCACAGATACGATTGAGCCAAAAACTTTTTCATCAGATAATTCCTCCCTCGTTAGATGCCCTCTCCTCGTCGCTGTCGCTAAAAAGGTCGGTAGCAAAGATTATCACAAGCATAATAAGCGACAGAGCCGCACCATAGTTCCACATACCGTTGTTGATATTCTCCTGAATGGTGGTACCAAACAACTTGATGTTGTTCATCGTCAAAAGTTCGGCGATGGCGAAGGTCGAGATTGTAGGCATAAAGACCATCATAATACCCGACATAACACCCGGCATCGAGAGTGGGAAGACAACCTTCAAAAAGACCTTGACGGGGTTGGCTCCCAAATCCTGCGCCGCCTCTATATAACTGTGGTCCATCTTCGACATAGTGTTGTAGATGGGGTAAATCATAAAGGGCAGGAAGTTATACACCATACCGAAAATCAATGCTCCCTCGCCCAATGGCAGGTGCATAAAATCAAACAGAGCAACCGTCGCCAGAGTACGCACCAGGATATTTATCCACATAGGCAGGATAAACAGCACGACCATAACCCTCGAACGGCACAACGCCCTGTTACTCAAAATATAGGCCGCAGGATAGCCCAACACGATACACAAAATGGTCGTGATGATGGCTATACCGATAGAATAGACAAATGTATTGGCCGCCTCGGGATTCGAGATAAACTTCGAGAAGTTAGCGAAGGTAAAATGCCCCGCTTCGTCCTGAAAGGCATAAATACCAATCAGCACCAGAGGCAGCACGACAAATATCAGCAAAAAGATGAAGTACGGAAAACTCCAACTGCTGCGTTTCATAAAGGGCTTAAACAACCATTTCATCTCTTACAAAATGTTTAGTCGTTACACTCTTTTGATACGCAGGTCGTCGGGCTGGATACGGATACCGACAATATCCCTGTCGTCCCACACATCGTGAGTATCGACATATACATTATCGTCGTTCTCGGTGCGGACCGTCAGGTGATAGTGGTCGCCCTTATAAAGGATAAAGCGCACATCGCCCACAAGCGTACCGTCCTCCTTATTGTCCATCAACTCGACCTTCTCGAAATCGACCTCTACCGCAACCTTCTCGCCACCTTCGATGCCCTCTATCTCGTTGCAGACAAACGATGTGCCGAGAATCTCGACGTGAGTAGAATCGACCATCGTACCCTCGAAGGTATTGCAAACACGCTCCTTGCGCATAACGTGAATATCCGAAGGTTTGATAATCATACTAACGGTCTGCCCCACCTCGAAAGCGTTATAATCCTGAATCATTATCTCGTAGCCGTCGGGCGTGAGGACCGTCATCTCGTAATGCACACCCTTGAATATGCACGACTGCACCACTCCGTCGAATTGGCCGGAATCGGTCTGGGCCATTATATATACATCTTCGGGGCGGATAACCACATCGACAGGCACATTCTCACCAAAGCCCTCATCGACACACTCGAACTCCTTGCCCATAAACTCCACCACCTTATCGCGCACCATCTTACCGTTGAGGATATTACTCTCGCCAATAAAATCGGCCACGAATGAATTAACCGGCTCGTTATAGATATCGGTCGGAGTGCCAATCTGCTGCACCTTACCCTCACTCATAACGACGATGGTATCGCTCAACGTAAGGGCCTCCTCCTGGTCGTGCGTCACATATACAAACGTAATGCCCAGAGTTTTGTGCATATCCTTCAACTCCATCTGCATATCCTTACGCATCTTCAAGTCCAAAGCCGCCAAAGGCTCGTCCAGAAGCAATACCTGCGGACGATTGATGATGGCTCGTGCGATGGCTACACGCTGCTGCTGACCTCCCGACAGAGAGTTCACGTCACGCCACTCATAGTCGGTCATACCAACCATCTTCAACGCCTTACGCACACGTGTCTCAATCTCGTCGGCCTTCACTTTTTTAAGTTTCAGTCCAAATGCGATATTGTCATAGACGTTCAGGTGTGGGAACAGTGCGTAACGCTGGAAAACCGTATTTACAGGTCTTTCGTGGGGTGGCACGTCGGTAATATCTTCGCCGGCGATACGAATCTCACCCTCGTCGGCATTACCAAAACCTGCCAAGATACGCAAAAGCGTAGTCTTACCACAACCCGACGGGCCCAAAATCGTAACAAACTCGCCCTTCTTGACATAAAGGCTCACGTCGTCCAAAACTCTCTTATCGCCAAACGACTTCGATATATGGCTGAATTCGATGATATAATTCGAATCTTTCATCTCTGCTGAAATAAAACTGATTGTTAAATACTATTCTTTGCAATGACGCTTACGATAAACGAGTTTTTTTATCGCGCTCGTAACATCAAATTTCCACGTTGCACCCACCGTTATAGCGTGACGGTCGGTATAGTTGTTCGACATCCACGCTGCGTGCAGACGGACACTCCTATCCTCCTTCAAGGGGAAGAACTCCAAACCCGCACCATAGAAGAGGTAGCCCTCGTTGGGGATAAGGTAATCGGGCAACACGCTCGTTGTCGCAGCGTTTGACGCAATCATATCCTCAACATCGGCATACTCGCCCATAAAATCGTAGGGTTGCAGCAACTCACTGCGCTCCCAGCCGCACTTACCAAACAGGCGGAACTTCCCGCCAAACTCATAAGCCGGCATAACACTAACCGTCACGTCGCGCAACATATCCTTAACCTTCGCACCACGCAACATACCGTCCAGCATCAACGAGAAATCGCCGACATAGAACATATTACCCAAATTCAATGCCTTAACGAACTTGCCACGCTCGTACTCCCACATATTTACCGTCCAATACGACTCGTAGCAATCCCACGCACCACGCCACGCCACACCATAGGCGTAGAGGTTATCCTCGAAAGGAGCCTCAACAAATGGAGAGTTCGCCACCTGCGCCACAAAAGACGAGGTCTCCGAGGAGTTGGTCCAAGAGGCTGACACGCCCCACTGCCAACAAGCGAAAGTATTGTAAAACATTGAGTTCATATCGAAGTACGAATCCAAATCGTAGGCATCGTACTCGAAACTACCCACCAACAAGGCATCTTTACCCAGCGTAACGGCAAAATTATTTGCCTCATACGAAAGTGTAAGCCAGCAGGTATTATCAAAGACAGAACCATCTTCGCCGGCCGACGAAGAGAGTATGTGATTCAGGCTGTAAGAGAACCTCTTACTTATTTTACCGTTAATGTCCAAATATAGACCGTCGCCGCCAAAGCCCCCCGATTTACCCGGAATCGTATGGTTATAACTAAACTTCGCATCGAGCGATATGTCGGGTATGTAATCGACAACTTCTAAATTTTGCGCATCCTCCGAGGATGAGATCTGCTGCGACGCACTACTATCAACTTCCTGCGCACAAACCACAGAGCCGGCCATAAAAATCATAGCCCCCAGAAAAGTCAAAAATTTCTTCATTAAGCAGTAAAATTTTTAATTACATAAGAGTTTTGTTTTATTCTGTTTTTGTTCTCTTCAAGTGAAAGAAAAAGCGGTTACAAGACCCCGTAAGAAAATCTCACAACCGTTTTTCGCTCGGAACAAAAGTATAATAAATTATCCAAAAAACAACTTTTTTAGACTATTTTTTCACTTTTAAGACGCACATTTTCGCCAACAGCCCCGCGACGACATTACAAATTCGCACCACAACGGCAATTCAGGCGCGTTATTTGCACGTCGTCGTCTGCACATTTAACTTATTAAGTATTATGAAAAAAATCATTTCCATTTTATCGGTTTGCTCCCTTTTGTTTGTTGTGGGCTGCGACGACGACAACCCCGAAAATCCGCTCAACACACCCGCCGAAGCGAAGATTATCGAGTACGCCTCGACCGATGGTCAAATCGTGACACCCACGTCACCCAACGGTTTTGGTGCGCGTCTGCTCTCGAACACCTACGAGAAGGGGGCCGGCACAATCAAGTTCAGCAGTGCCGTAACGGCCATCGGCTACCGTGCCTTCCTGAACTGCACAACCTTGCAGGCCATAATCATTCCGCCACGCGTGCGGGATATCGAGGATTCGGCATTCAGCGGTTGCGACAATCTTTTGGAGGTGACCATACCGTCGAGCGTGAGCGAGATTGGTGACGGAGCCTTCGCCTATTGCGACAATCTGGGCGGATTTCTCGGTAAATTTGCCACCGCGGATAACCGTTGCCTCATTGTCCGAGGCTCGTTGGAGGCTTTCGCTCCGGCAGGCCTTACGACCTACTCTGTCGCAGAGGGAGTGACGGAGATTGGCGGCGGAGCCTTCGAGGGTTGTGAGGTGCTGACAAGCATAGCCTTACCCTCGACCGTAAACGAGATTGACGACCGCGCTTTCGCCTACTGTTTGGCACTCGAAAGCCTAATCATTCCGTCGGGCGTGAGCGAGGTAAACACCTCAACCTTCGAAGGTTGCACAGCACTCACCACTGTCGTTCTGCCCGCCACAATCAACGAGGTAGATGCCTTGGCTTTTAAGGGTTGCTCGGCCTTGCAGAGTATCTACTGCGCTGCCACCACCCCACCACGTATTACGGCCGGCACATTCGATGATATTGCCTCCGATGCTGTAATCTATGTCCCCACCGCCGCCCTCGCCGCCTACCAGTCCGCCTCCGTATGGAGCACCTACTCATCAAAAATCGTCGGCTACGAGTTTTAGCAGACTATTTTCATACTATTTTCTTACCATTTTCCATCGCCTTTCGGTTGCGGCCGAAGGGCGATTTTTGTGTGTTTCACGCAGTTAGGTTATCATCGCGTCGCAAAATATCCGATAAAAAAAATTGTGAAAAAATTATTGCTGATGCGTTAATTTTCAAATAAATTTAGTTCTTTGACATTTTGGT
>CAZQMC010000039.1:0-21736 GCA_964594305.1 uncultured Alistipes sp.
TATGCTCAAACAAAAAAAGACCTGCCTAACATTTTTTTATTGTTAGACAGGCTCTTATTGTATGGTACAGTAAAGAACTAGTAAGTGAACTTCACATCAACAATCAAAGGATTGTGGTCAGACATCATCACATTGTTGTAGTATGAGTTACCTGTGTAGTGAGATGATACAGTGTTATTGCTGCTCTCGGTAATCATCACATAGTCAAATTGTGCGCCTGTGTTGTCGGCAGTATCCCAGTTGTTTGTAGTGTACTTGTTACCAGAAGGGGTAATCTTACAAATATCGCGAGCATTAACCAATGTACCACCCTGGCCCCACTTCTTCTGCAACATCTTTGCAGGAGTCTTGTCGGGGTTGCTGTTGAAGTCACCCATCAGGACAACATTACGGCTGCCTGCCAATGACTTGATACGGCTGTTGATAAGTTTTGTACTCTCATACTGGCAGTTGCCATTATTGCCGTCATTCTGTACCCAATCCTCGAAGTGAGTAGAGATAACGAAAATCTCCTTCGAAGTGGTCTTGTCCTTCAAGATAGCCCAAGCAGCGATACGCTTGTACTCGCCACCCCAGCCCTTTGACTCCTTGTCGGGAGTTGCGCTGAGCCAGAACTTACCGGTCTTAACCAATGAGAAACGAGACTTTTTGTAGAAAATAGCACAACCCTCGTTATCCCACAATGTAGTGGTACCGCGATAAGCAATGTAACCAGAGTAATAAGAAGAGATGAGGCTGTTCAACTGGCTGTACTGGTTCATAGTCCAACCGTTGTACAACTCCTGAACGGCGATGATGTCGGGCATCTCCTTCTTGATGTAAGCACCAATAGCCGCCTTACGCTTGCTCCACTCGTGGCCCGAAGGCTCGGTAGGACGTGCAGACTTAACATTGTACTGCATCAACTTCAAACTCAGTGTCGTTGCACGAGTAACTTCTGAATTTGTGTCATTCAACTCTTCTACTCCGAAGAAATCATCGCTACAAGAGGCAAACATTGCCGCTGATGCGATACAAATCAAAGAAAGTAAAAATTTTCTCATAATTGTAAGTTTTAAGTAGGTTAATTATAAGGTTTTAGGTAAAAATAGTCGAAGTTGGGTTACTCTGCTTTTACCTGATATCGCAGAGTTACAGCGACAGCCAGGTGGTCAGACATCGTTACGCCACCATATTGATGTTCGTGGATTTGGTGTTTCAGTACCGTCGGTGAGCCGCCCTTTACAAAGACATAGTCGAACGCCGCCCAGTTGCGAGTGCCGTTGTCGTGCATTGTCGCACGGTCATACGGGCCATTCGCTGGTGCGCTCTTCTCCTGTGCGCTGGTAAAGGTGTCGATATAACCCTTATTGAGCATTGTCTTGATAGGATTCTCATCGGGGTTGGCATTGAAGTCACCAACGATAATTATCGGACGCACAATCTTGTTGCTGTTATCGACACTTCCCGAACGGGCCTGAACATTATTTACCATAACGCCCACCTGGTAGGTCATTACTGGAAGATTCTCTCCATCACTCGCATCATTGCTATTGTCGATATGGGCAGTCGTAAAGCACAACTCATTGCCATAAGAGATGTTCTTCAATACGCTCCAAATTGCGAAACGCTCATACTTGGCTGTGTAGCCATCAACCGAGGTCTTGCCTGCGGTGTCGGGCGTTGAGGTGAGCCAGAAACGACCACTATTTACGATTGTGTACTTGTCCTTGCGGTAGATTATGGCCTCAGACTCGGTGTCAAACATCGACGACTCTCGCTTATATACTATGCCGGCATAGTTGCTGCCGAGTTTTTCGAGCAGGGTGTTGTATGCACTCTCGCTATACAACTCTTGCAGACCCATTATCTCGATGCCGTTATCCTTAATCAGGTTTGCAATTTGTGTAGAGCGATTACTCCATGTATAGACTTCGTTCTTGACATTAAACTGCATAACCTTCACATCGACAAGGTAGTCGGTGGTTTTGATTATAGACTTGCTGTATATGTCATCGATACAGTTGTCGAAACGGTAAACCGAGAAAATCTCAATCTGCTCGCCGGGGCCAATGTTGTCGCAACTTGTCTTTGTTGCAGAGTTACAAATGGTTTTCGATACCTGCTCGCCTGTTGTTACGTGGCGATATGTCGCTTTTGTGTTGGCCATTCCCTCGTTAGGGCTGGCTGCACCGAGTGTCAAAGAAGCACTACGGTTTGTGGCACTATATGAAAAACCATTCACCGCACGTGTCGCAAGCGTTGCCACGAAAGCGTCGCCATAGGCACGAGCCTTAATCTCAATGGCTTCGGTCTTGTTGCCCGCCTTATCGACATTGACAATCGAAAAAGTATATTCACCTTCGGGCAGGTCGATGATAATCTCCTCGGCCTGTGTGCCACTCTGCTCCGTGCGCTCGAACACCTTCTCGCACTTCTGGTCCTCGGTCAGTCCCCAAAGGATAATAGTCTTGTCAATCGACGATTCGATGGTCTGCTCCCACGAAAGTTTCACACGCTTGAATCCGTCGTAACCCTTTACATTGGCCGGACTTGTCAGAGGAAGGTCCTCCTCTCCGCCGTCGCCCTCGTCGCCCTCATCACCACTCTCGGGAGCCTTCACAACCAAGGTCACTGCGGCCGAGCGCATAGTATCTATGCAGTTGTCGGGGCAATAGAGCGTTTGGATTTTTAACTTCGCGCCATCGTCAAGCGGCGATATCTCTGTTGTGAGGTCGCTATTCTTCACCCACGCAGTCTCGGGAGCATCGTCGGCCTTGCTGTCGTTCTTTACCTCGGTGCCAAGTCCTTTGTCCCACTCCTCACCCCAAGTGATTGTAGCCTTGCGACTCTCTTTGTCGTAGGTCAACTCCTCGGTGGGGCGTGTTTCGAGTTCTGCGATATAGTCATCGCCGTAGGCGTGTGCCGCAATACTCTTGTATGCCGATTGATTGTTGTTCTTATCGACATTTACAATCTCGAAGGTGTAGTCACCCTCGTCGAGTTTGTCGATGAATATAGAATCCTTCTGTACTCCGGAGGTGTTCTGTGCTTTGAACGACAGGGTCTTATATGACTTACGCTCGTTCCAATATACTATGCTTTTGGCGATGTCGGCCTGCGAGTTCTGCTCCCACAAGAGTTTCACGCGCTCCACGCCATCAAAAGATTTGACATTTGAGGGTGCGGCAACCTCCACAGGTTCCGGCTCGGCGTTACCATTGCCGGTACCGTTATCCGAACAAGCCATAAACAATGTTACGGCGAAAATATATGCTATAAATGAAAATCGATTCATATTTTAGTTACTATTTGTGATTGAATTACAAATTCCCACACACAAAATTATAATTTTTATAAATAAATTGATATTCCGGCAATTTTTATTTTATATATGTGGTGATTTTTGTTTTATTTATTTTGATATATATTTTGCTATTCATATTCTCACGAAGATGTGCCATTGTGCAGTAAAAAGAGATTGTGAAACGATAAATCAGAATATTTTTTTATCTTTGTAATCGCGAGAGTGTTTTTCCTCTCTTGTGTAAAAAATGATAAAGTTATGAGTAGAGATAAGCGTGAAAGGCTGATTTTTGTAACCAATGATGATGGTTTTTCGGCGAAAGGATTTGCTGCGGCCATCGAGGTTGCGCGTGAGTTTGGTAGAGTGTTTGCCGTAGCACCTGCTACGACACAGAGTGGTCGTAGTCAGGCTATCACGATGTATGAGCCACTGTTTTTGGAGTCGCAGCGTCAAGAGGAGGGCATTGAGGTATATTCCTTCTCGGGTACGCCTACCGACTGTGTGAAGATAGCCTTCGACAACTTGTTGAAGGGCGAGAAGGTCGATTTGGTTATTTCGGGTATAAATCACGGCTCTAATTCGGCTATAAATGTCCTCTATTCGGGTACTATGGGTGCTGCTATTGAGGGTAGTTTTTATGGTTGCCCGTCGATAGGTCTGTCGCTCACATCTCACGATGCTGATGCCGACTTTACCGCCGCCAAGAAGTATGCCAAAGAGATTGTCGGTGCCGTTTTGGAGAGTTGCGATACTACGAGCCGCCCGCTGTGCCTGAATGTCAATGTGCCGGATATCGCTTTGGAGGCAATTCGCGGCGTGAGGGTATGTCGTCAGTGCCGCGGTATCTGGACCGAGGAGTTCTTCCGTCATGAGGACCCGCGAGGGAAACCATATTATTGGCTCACAGGTAGTTATACCAACTATGAGCCTGAGGCCGAGGATACCGACGAGTGGGCTTTGGCTGCCGGTTATGTGTCGGTTGTGCCGGTGCAGGTCGATATGACGGGTTATGGTCAGATGTCGATGTTGCAGGATATTTTGAGCAAGAAATAATTCTGTGAAACAATAGAGAAAACAGAGAGCAAAAAGGGCTTGCGTTATGATTCAGATATTGCTATATCTTTCGATAATTGTGCAGTGTGTGGCTATGTACTACGCTGTCAGGTTGGTGCGTGTTACCAAATATAATTTGATTTGGATTCTCTTCATCATCGGTTTCGTGGTTTTGGCCGGCGAGCGTGTGTTGCAGTTATGGATAAGTTATGGCAATCCCGAGCCGCTCATTAACCTCGAATGGTTCGATATAGTGGTGTCGATTTGTATGTCTGTCGGCATAGTGTTGCTCGATAAACTCATCATCTATATCGACCGCCTGAATCGCCATCGCCAACTGCTGGATAAGCGCGTTTTGACGGCGGTCTTGCGTGCCGAGGAGAGGACTCGCTCCAACTTCTCGAAGGAGTTGCACGACGGTCTGGGCCCGCTGCTTTCGTCGGCCAAAATCTCTTTGTCGGCTCTGTCACGCAGCGAGATGGACGACAATCGTAAGGAGATTTTCAATAATACATTGTATGTCGTCGAGGAGGCCTTGCGCTCGTTGCGCGAGATATCGAATAATCTCTCGCCGCACGTTTTGAGCGATTTCGGCTTGGCCCGAGGCCTGCAAAACTTTATCGACCGCTCGTCGTCACTGCATAATGTGAAGATATCGTTTGCCACAAATCTGCGCTCGGAGCGTTACGATACCGATATCGAGGTAATTATGTATCGTGTTGTGTGCGAACTCATTACCAATTCGCTGAAACACTCCGGTTGCAGTGAGATACGCCTCTCGTTGTCGGTGTCGGGCGATGTCTTGGAGTTGCAATATTCCGACAATGGCAGGGGCTTTAATCCCGAGGCTATGATGGATTGCGGTATGGGCTTGTCGAATATCTATTCGCGCATAAACTCCCTCAATGGCGACCTCGATATCCGCTCGTCGAAGGGCAAGGGTATGCGTGCTTCGGTTAAGGTCAATGTGCGAGGTGCCGAGCGTTTTGCCACCGAGTCACCCACGATAGAGGGCCGTCGTCGCAACCAGAAACAGAATAAACCGAGGAGAAAATGATACGCGTAGCACTTGTCGATGACCATTTGTTGTTCCGCCACGGAATGAAGATGCTATTGGCCTCAGCACCCGATATCGAGGTTGTGGCCGATGCCGGCAGTGGCGAGGAGTTCCTCTCGCTTTTAGATGAGGTGTGTCCCGATGTGGTTTTTATGGATTACTCTATGCCGGGTATGAATGGCGCCGAGGCCACAGCCAAGGCTTTGGAGCGTTATCCGCAGTTGAAGGTCATCACACTCTCAATGTTTGGCGATAATGCCTACTATTCGCATATGGTCGGCGTGGGTGCCAAAGGATTTCTGTTGAAGGATTCGGGCTTCGATGAGGTTATCGAGGCGGTGACTGTTGTCTCGGGTGGTGGCGAGTACTTCTCCGAGTCGCTTTTGCGGTCGTTGTCGCACTCTATGCGCTCGGTGCGTGTCGGTGACAGTGTCGAGGAGGAGATTGTCGATGCTGACCGTCTGTCGGAGCGCGAGATTGAGATTTTGGTGGCTATATGTCAGGGCTTCTCGACGCAGGAGATTGCCGATAAATTATTCATCTCGAAGCGTACGGTGGATAAACATCGAGCCAATATCTTGGAGAAGAGCGGCTGTAAAAATACCGCCAGCCTTGTTGTTTATGCCATTCGTCACGGGTTGGTTGAGGTGTAACGAAGTACCGACATAGCCTCCCAAAAGAGAACTTTGGATATAGACAAAGTTCTCTTTTTTTATTAAATGTGGCGAAAAAAGAGGAAGTTAGAGACATATTTCATGTTTGTTTTCACAAGAAATCTGGTAAATTAGGAAACATATCTTTTCGCTCGTGGCAGTTGCCGTCATTCTCGGCTCCTGCTCGTCGCTTATGTATTCGGGGAATACTGCCGCTGCCAAGTTACCCGATAGCAATTGGGGAGCCATCGACCGTACGGGCAAATTAGTCATCGCCCCAACTTCACCTACTCCTATCAGGCCGAACGCACCGCCAGCCGCCTTGCGTGGTAGAGAGTAAATAAAAAAACAATAGAGGGCCTGTCTAACAAGTCCTAAAAAATAAAAATCGCCCCCGTCAGACACACTTCTGGCGGGGGTGAAATCGTAAAAATCAGACTTGTTAGACAGGCTCTCTATTGTTGTATGCGGACACCTGCCTATTTGCGGGCCTCTTTGGCTTCGATGCACTCGGTGGCGTGAGGAACACGCATCAGGCGCTCCTTGGGGATAAGTTTGCCGGTGGTCTTGCACACGCCATAGGTCTTGTTCTCGATGCGAACAAGGGCCATTTCGAGGTTGCGGATAAACTTACTCTGGTGTGCCACCAGACGACCGGTCTCCTCCTTCGAGAGTGTAGCAGCACCCTCCTCCAAAACCTTGAAGGTGGGAGATGTGTCGTGCGTGTCATTATCGTTGGCGATATTCGCACGCAACAAATCATAATCGGCACGCGCCTGTTCGAGTTTTTTCAGAATGACCTGCTTGAACTCGGCCAACTCGGCGTCACTATATCTTACTCTCTCTTCTGCCATAGTCGTATATATGTTTTAGGTTTAATGTAAAGATAAGGTAATTTTTGCAAACTACCAAATCTTTACCTTAAAAACATAACCTCGGTATATTATAACTTCGTTACGGCAATCTTCAACGGCTCGTCATCGACATCGGTATCGACCACAACGCCACCCTCGGGAGTGGTTGATGCCTTAACCTCGACAGCCAGAGTCTGCGAAGCGATATAGTCGGCAAAGTGCTCGATAGCGCCTTTGACAATATCCTTATCTTCGATTTCGACACGAATCTTGTCGGTGACCTCGAAGCCCGAATCCTTACGTATGTTTTGTATGCGGTTAATCAACTCACGTGCCACACCTTCACGACGCAACTCGTCGGTGACGGTGATGTCGAGTGCTACGGTGAGTTTGCCCTCCGATGCAACCAGCCAGCCCGGCATATCCTCCGAGGTAATCTCAAAGTCGGCGGGTGACACGATTATCTGCTCGCCGTCAATCTCCAATGTGGTCTGGGCGGCAGCCTCAATCTCGGCAATTTGCTCCTGCGAGAAGGTGGCGGCAAGCGCAGCCATCTGCTTCGCAAATTTAGCATATCGCTGACAGAAGTTCTTGAAATTGAGTTTGATACGCTTGGTGATGATGCCCGTAGTGTCGGTCAGAAGTTCGATATCCTTTACATTCACCTCGCCCATAACGAGAGCCTTCACAGCCTCGATATGTGCAGCCATCGACTGGTCCAAAACGGGGATAAGAATCTTTGTCAGCGGCTGACGCACCTTGATATTTACCTTGCGACGCAGTGCCAACACCATCGACGATACACGCTGTGCAATATCCATCATCTCCTCCAACTCGGTGTTGATGAGCGTGGGATTTACAACGGGGAAATCGGCGATATGTACCGAAGAGTCGCTATGGCGACCACTTACAGCGTTGAGGTCGGTAAAGATGCGGTCCGAGATGAACGGTGCAAACGGTGCTGCCAACTTCGCCACGGTTTCAAGGCAGGTATAGAGCGTCTGGTAAGCCGATAACTTATCCTCGCTCATACCGCCACCCCAGAAACGCTTGCGGTTGAGGCGCACATACCAGTTCGAGAGATTCTCACCCACAAACTCCTGAATAGCACGTGCCGCAGGCGTGGGGTCGTAGTCGTTGAGGTAGCGTGTAACATCTTTTACCAAAGTGTTCAAAAGCGAGATAATCCAACGGTCAATCTCGGGACGCTTCTCTACGGGTATCTCCTCCTCGCTACCTGTAAAGCCATCGACATTGGCGTAGAGTGCGAAGAATGAGTATGTATTATAGAGTGTACCGAAGAACTTACGACGCACCTCATCGACACCCTCCTTGTCGAATTTCAGGTTATCCCACGGCTGTGAGTTCGATATCATATACCAACGAGTGGCATCGGCACCATAGGTCGAAAGCACCTCGAATGGGTCAACAGCATTGCCCAGACGCTTCGACATCTTGTTGCCGTTCTTGTCGAGGACAAGGCCGTTAGAGATGATATTCTTGAATGCCACCGAGTCAAACAACATTGTAGCAATAGCGTGCAATGTGAAGAACCAACCACGAGTCTGGTCAACACCCTCGGCAATGAAGTCGGCAGGGAATACCTCGCTAAAATCTGCGCCGCCATTCTCGAATGGGTAGTGAATCTGTGCATAAGGCATAGCACCCGAGTCAAACCAAACGTCTATGAGGTCGCTCTCTCGCTTCATAGGCTCGCCCTTCGATGAGGTGAGCACGATAGAATCGACATAGGGGCGATGCAGGTCGATGTTTTCGACCGAGTAGTTCTCCTTCGACATATCACCCACCTTGAAGTTCTTGAACGGATTCTCTGTCATATTGCCTGCTGCGATACTCTTCTCAATCTCGGCCATCAACTCCTCAACCGAGCCGATGCACTTCAACTCCGAGCGGTCCTCCGTAGCCCAGATGGGGAGTGGAGTACCCCAGAAGCGTGAGCGTGAGAGGTTCCAGTCGTTCAGGTTCTCCAACCACTTGCCGAAACGACCTGTACCCGTAGATTCGGGCTTCCAAAGGATTGTGTCGTTGAGTTCCATCATACGCTCCTTCAATGCTGTGGTGCGGATAAACCACGAGTCAAGCGGGTAGTAAAGCACCGGCTTGTCGGTGCGCCAACAGTGGGGGTAGTTGTGGGTGTGCTTCTCAATCTTGAAGGCCTTGTTGATAGCCTTCAACGAGAGACAGATATATATGTCGAGTGACTCGGCAGCCTGCGCAGCCGCCTCGTCATAGCGTCCATCAACGGTAAATTGTGGGTCGTAGGCATTCTTCACCCAGCGACCTGCATACTCCTTATACTCCGGAGCGATGCACTCCTCAACAAACTTCTCGTCAAGTTCATCTGTGAGGTAGAACTTACCCTGCAAATCAACCATCGGGCGAGTTTCGCCACGCTTGTTAATCATAAAGAGCGAAGGAATACCTGCCTGGCGCGCAACGAATGCGTCATCGGCGCCAAATGTGGGGGCGATATGTACGATACCTGTACCGTCCCCGGTAGTTACATAATCTCCGGGGATTACGCGGAACGCCTTTGCCTCGGCATTTACCCAATTACCCTCGGCATCAACCTCTACGGGCTTAACCCACGGAATCAACTGCTCGTAGTGCATACCTACCAACTCGGGGCCCTTCCAGCGGCCAACAACCTCGAAAGGAATGAGTTTGTCGCCCGCCTTGTAATTCTCCAACGCTATGCCCTCGGCCTTCTTGTTGAAGTGAGTGTAGAGCAACGGCTCGGCCAAAACAGCCGTAATCTTCTCGCCGGTGTAACCGTTATAGGTGCGTACAGCCACATAGTCAATCTTCGGGCCGACGCAGAGTGCAGTATTTGATGGCAAGGTCCAAGGTGTGGTGGTCCAAGCCAGGAATACGGGTGTTCCCCAGCCCTCCATCTCGGCCTTTGGCTCCAAGATGCGGAACTGTGCAACCATAGTGGTATCCTTAACATCACGATAGCAGCCCGGCTGGTTCAACTCGTGAGTTGAAAGACCTGTACCGGCCGCAGGCGAGTAGGGCTGAATGGTGTAACCCTTATAGAGCAAGCCCTTGTCGTAGAGTTGCTTCAAAAGCCACCACAAGGTCTCGATATATTTGTTGTCGTAGGTGATATACGGGTCGTCCATATTCACCCAGTAACCCATCTTCTTTGTCAGGTTCTCCCAGACGTCGGTGAACTCCATTACGGCCTCGCGGCAGGTGCGGTTGTACTCCTCGATAGAGATAGTCTTGCCGATATCCTCCTTCGTGATGCCGAGTTTCTTCTCAACACCCAACTCTACGGGCAGACCGTGTGTATCCCAACCTGCTTTACGATGTACCAAGAATCCCTGCTGTGTCTTGTAGCGGCAGATAACATCTTTGATAGTTCGAGCCATAACGTGGTGTATGCCCGGCATACCGTTGGCCGAGGGAGGTCCCTCGTAGAATACGAAAGTGGGGTGACCTTCGCGAGTCGAGATGCTCTTATGGAAGGTGTCGTCGCTGTCCCATTTGGTCAATACCTCATCGGCGATTTTTGCCAAGTCGAGGCCTTTGTACTCGTTGAACTTCATAGTAGAGTTGTTTGTGTTATTTTGTTTTCGTTTTCAAGTCGTTTTTAAGTAGCCAACCGGCTCTGCTTACCAAAGGTAAGCGGTATAATCGTGCAAATATACAATTCAAAATTCAAAATTCAAAATTCAAAATTGCGAGTAAGCGAGAGCAGAGGGCAAATTTGTTTGCACTATGCCGAGCGGGAGCAATTAAAAGCCGACCTTGCGTCGGATTAAAATTGCGAGGGAGTTTAGGGAATTTAATGAGGTTAGAGAGTTTAGAGAGTTTAGTGATTTTGTTGCGACATCTCTAAATTCCTTAATATGAGGTAAAGAAGTATTAACAAAAATGAGACTACCGCCCGAAGGCGGTAGAATAAGACGGATTCCACCTGATGACTCAGAGTCCCCCGAGAAAACCAATGCAAATATAGCACAAAACATTCTAAAACACAAACTTTGGGAGAAAAAATACGAAAAAAAACTCCACCTTGCGAGTGGAGTTCGACCATTCATATTTTGATACTACAAGTGAATCAAAGCCTTCACCGGAGCAATCTTCTCCAAACGCTCGGCGCCTTTCAGGAAATCCAACTCTACAAGGAAGATGAACTCCTTGATAACTACCTCGTGCTCAATGCCGTCTTTCATAACCTTGCGGCCCTGCAATGACTTGGCAATACCCTCGGCGGTGCCACCTGTCGCCAACACATCGTCGATGATAGAGATATAGATTTTGCCATCTTCGGCCTTGCCTGCGGCGATGTCGCTCAAACGATAGTAAAGATGGTCGGCACCATACTCCTTCATAATCGAAATTTCTTGCAAATCACCCTCGGCAAAAGGTAACTTACCACTCTTGCGAATGGGGATAATATTCTCAACCTCGGGAGCCGAAATAAGCAACGGAGCCGTAAAGAGGAAGCCGCGAGCCTCGGGGGCGGCGATGTTGGGAGCCGTCACAATCTTGCCCAACTCGTCGATGAGTTGCGCAAAAACCTTTTTATCCTGCAAGAAGGGGATAATGTCCACAAACATAATACCTTCCTTGGGAAAATCCTTGTAAAATTTCAGTGTATTTTTCATCGTAAAAACTTGTTTCTTTTCTGTGGTAAAAGCACATTTTCTAATGCGCAGAGCAAAAGTAATAAAAAAAATCGTCATATATCGCCGATTTTATGATAAAAGTGATATAGTTTTTGTTTTTTTTCGTACCTTTGCATCAATTGGAAAATAATGAACTTAAAATGCCGAAGTTTTATGACAAGGTAGATGTGCTTAAAAAGCCGGAATGGTTGAAGATTCGTCTGCAAAGTAACGAGGGTTCTGCGGAGGTGGAACGTATCGTCAAAGAGCACTCGTTGCATACGATTTGTAGCAGCGGTCTTTGCCCCAATAAGGCAGAGTGTTGGCGTCGTCGTACGGCAACATTCATGATTCTGGGTGATATATGCACGCGCGGGTGTAAATTCTGCGCTACAAAGACAGGCATACCCCTTGCTCCCGAGCCTTCGGAGCCGCAAAAAGTGGCCGAGAGCGTTAGGCTTATGGGACTTCGACACGTTGTCGTGACATCTGTGACGCGCGATGATTTGCCTGACGGCGGTGCCCATCATTGGGCGGCCGTTACCGAGGCTATCCGCCGCGAGAATCCCGACGCAACAATTGAGCTCCTTATTCCCGATTTGGAGGGGCGAGAAGACCTTATAGAGGTTGTCGCCGCTTCCAAGCCCGATATTATCGGGCACAACATCGAAACCGTCGAGCGACTCACCCCGCTGGTGCGTTCTCGTGCGAAGTATCGCACAAGTTTGCGCACATTGGAGATAATCTCCAAGATGGGTATGGTCTCGAAGAGTGGACTGATGGTCGGACTTGGCGAGAGCGATGATGAAGTATTGCAAACCCTTCGTCACCTGCGAGATGTGGGTGTCGAGATTGTAACGCTTGGTCAGTACCTGCGGCCTTCGTTGGAGCACTATCCCGTTGCGGCGTATATCACTCCCGAAAAGTTTGAATGGTACCGACTCCAAGCACTTGAAATGGGGTTCAGTTATTGTGCGAGTGCGCCTATGGTGCGTTCTTCGTATTTGGCTGATGCCGCCCTTGAAAGCGTTAAGCAGAAGATTGCCAAGGCATAAGGAGGTGTTCTCCCGAAATCTTTGGCGAGGCTTTTGAGCAGAGATATGAAGGAGGTAGTGTATCGAGATTTGGGCCGTATGGCGTATGGTGAATGTTGGGAAATGCAGCGTTCGCTCTTCGACCGTATCCTTGCCGTAAAGGCGGGCGGCGCAGACGAGGATATTACACCCGATATGGCGGGTTGGATACTCTTCGTCGAGCATAATCCCGTCTATACCTTGGGCAAGAGCGGCAAAGAGAGTAATATGCTCGTCAGCGAGGCATATCTCCGACAGATAGGAGCCGAGTTCTATCATATCGAGCGAGGAGGCGATGTCACTTTCCACGGCCCGGGCCAGATTGTGGGCTATCCTATTTTGGATTTGGAGAAGGTGGGCATAGGTCTTCGTGAGTATATCGACATCTTGGAGCAGAGTGTCATCGAGGTTGCCTCGGAGTGGGGCATCGTGGCAGGGCGCGTAGCAGGTGCTTCGGGTGTCTGGATTGATGGCGATACGGCGCGTGCAAGAAAGATTTGCGCCATCGGAGTTCGCTCGTCGCGTTTTGTGACGATGCACGGATTTGCGCTGAATGTGGCGACAGATTTGCGCTATTTTCAGCATATCAACCCTTGTGGTTTTATAGATAAAGGCGTTACAAGCATCGAGAAAGAGGTTGGTCACGCCGTAGATTTTGAGTTGGTCAAGCAGCAACTCGCAAACAAATTAAGTGAAAAATTAAATGTTAAAATATATAAATAATAAAATTGTAAGTTATGCCTATAGAGAAGCGATGGGTAGTGAGACCCCATGGCGAGGCAGAGGTGGTGGAGCGCTTGGCAGCCCACCTCAGAATGCCCGCTGTTCTCACGAACCTACTTGTTCAGAGAGGCATAGACACCGTAGAAAAGGCCAATAGGTTTTTTAACCCGCAACTCGGCGACCTCCACGACCCATTCCTGATGAAGGATATGTCGGAGGCTGTTGAGCGCATCGAGCGTGCCGTAGAGAATAACGAGAAGATTATGGTCTATGGCGACTACGATGTTGACGGCACAACCGCCGTTGCGCTGGTGTACAAATTTTTGCGACAGATAGGTCACAAGAATTTGGTTTTCTACATTCCCGACCGTTATAATGACGGTTACGGCATATCGGTCAAGGGTATTGACTTCGCTGCGCGTAAAGGCGTGACGTTGGCCATTGCTCTGGATTGTGGTATTAAGGCCGTAGAAAAGGTTGTTTATGCGAAAGAGAAGGGCGTAGATTTCATCATCTGCGACCACCATCTCCCGGCCGACGAAATTCCGGCGGCTGTGGCTGTTCTCGACCCTAAACGCAACGATTGCAACTATCCTTTCGATGAGTTGTCGGGTTGCGGTGTGGGATTTAAGTTGGTGCAGGCCTATGCACAGAAGCACAACATTCCGTTTAAGGATATTGAGCATCTGTTGGATTTGCTTGTGGTAAGTATTGCGTCGGATATCGTGCCTTTGACGGGCGAGAATCGTATCTTGGCCTACTATGGTTTGGAGCGATTGAATCGAGAGCCGTCGTCGGGCTTGTTATCCATTATAAAAGTCTGCGGTCTGGACCGTCAGAACATTACCATCGACGATATCGTCTTTAAGATTGGCCCGCGTATCAATGCCGCAGGTCGTATGCGTATGGACGAGAATGATGAGAATGCCGCACCTTCGGGTGGCTTTGCCGCTGTGGAGTTGCTGGTTGAGGGTAACGAGAAGCAGGCGCGTGAGTTCTGTGATGTGATTGACTCCTATAATCAGGACCGTAAGCATATCGACCGTAGCGTTACGCAGGAGGCTCACGACTATATCGAGTCGCACCCCGATATGAAGAATCGCAAAAGTACGGTTATCTATAATCCCAAGTGGATGAAGGGTATCGTGGGTATTGTGGCCTCTCGCCTTATTGAGACCTATTATCGTCCTACGGTTGTCTTGACGATGAGCAATGGTTTTGTTACAGGTTCGGCGCGCTCGGTTCCGGGATTTGATTTGTATCAGGCTGTGGAGTCTTGCTCCGATTTGCTGGAAAACTTCGGTGGTCATATGTATGCCGCAGGCCTTACTATGCTGCCCGAGAATGTTGAGGCCTTCACCAGGCGTTTCAACGACTATGTAGAGGAGCATATCGACCCGCAAATACTCATTCCGCAGGTCGATATCGATAGCGAGTTGCTCTTCTCGGATATCACTCCGCAGTTCCACCGCCAACTCAATAGTTTCCAGCCTTTTGGCCCGGGGAACACTGCGCCGGTGTTTGTTACCTATGGCGCAAGTTCGCACGGCGATGCCAAGTTGGTCGGTGCCGAGCAGGAGCATCTTCGAATGGATTTGGTGCAGGAGCACAATCCCAATAAGAGTATCCAGTCTATCGCTTTCCAGCAGCCTACGCATTACGAGTGGGTACGCTCGGGCCGCCCGATAGATGTATGCTACCAGATTGTGGAGAACCACTATCGCGGTCAGGTAAGTACGCAGTTGCGTATCAAGGATATCAAGCCTGTGGTGAAGTAGTTGCCACAGCAAAATAATATGCAAGGTTGCTCTATCGCTGCCTGCGTCTGTTCTCACCTCCGCGGAATTGTACTGCGGTTGAGAACGATGCAGGGGGAGGAAAGTCCGAGCAACACAGAGCGCCGCACGAGTTAACGGCTCGATGTCCGTGAGGGTGTAGTAGCGTAACAGAAAATAACCGCCGTAGCGGGGTAGGGGCGGGGAGAAATCCTTGCTCGTACCTTTATAACGCTGCGGTAAGGGTGAAAAGGTGGGGTAAGAGCCCACCGCGACGGCAGCAATGTTCGTCGGCAGTACGCCTTGCGGGTTGCAAGACCATGTATATCGACAATTAAGGGTTGCTCGCCCAATGTCGAGGGGTAGGTTGCTGGAGGCTATGGGTGACCATAGTCGTAGATAAATGATAGGGGCCCTGTCGCATTTATGGCTTCGATTGTAATCAGTCGTGGTTGTAGTGCAGGGGTACAGAACTCGGCTTATAGACCTTGCTGAAAATGTCTGCCCGACCGTTAGTGGTCGGGCGGATTTTTTTCGGGAGTTAGTCAAATATGATGAACTCCTCTTTCGATGTCATACAATTCGGGCATAGATGGCAGGTGAATTCGTTGTCGCTTACGTTGCTGCAAGTGGGGCATACATAATATATATATTCGGTAGTGGGCCTAACGTCGAGATTTATTATGGCGCGTTGCAGAAGCCTTATCTGGGATATGTCGCTTGCGCTACACCACACCATCAGTCGCGCCACATAGCGATTCCCTTGTTGCATAGCCCTATGGGTGTAGGGAGCAAGAAAAGAAGTGTGATAGTCGGCCTTGCGGTCGATTATGTGTAATATATTGGCGTGCGAAGAACCCTTTGGCGAAAGGATTTGCCGTTGATGTTTGTCGTTGTAGTCGCTCTTGTCAAATGCCCTCGCTGCCTTTCGGCACTTCTCGCACTGTATGGCTTCGGCTGTTGCTATGGCTCGCAGTAGTCGGGCGATGTCGTGCTGTTGCTCTTGTGTGGCTATTTCGGCATAGCGAGCCGCAAGCCGACTGCCTTCATCTTTTGTGCGACTTATATCGTCGAGGTTGCCGGCGGTGTAACCCCATTTGTCGGCGGCAAGTTTCGTCGGCCCGGCGATAGACATAATGTATGCCGCACCGCCCACCGTTATAAGCGTAGCCACCACAGCCGCCAGATATAGAAAAACTCTTTTCATACCCTGCCCACAGCATAAATTGTGCCTCGGGAGGGTAAAAAACAAGAGGGAACCGCGTCCGGTTCCCTCTTATTTCTCGATTCACATCGAAAAATTAAGCATACTTGAATGTTGACTCATCTGATACGGTCAACTTCTTACGTCCCTTTGCGCGACGTGCTGCCAAAACCTTACGGCCGTTAGCAGTAGCCATTCTCTGACGGAATCCGTGCTTGTTGATTCTCTTGCGACGAGAAGGCTGATAAGTTCTTTTCATTGCCATAACGATATCGTTTTTATGTTTGTGTCTTAAAAAATCCGCAAAAATACTCTTCTGCGGAGTGCAAAGGTAAAACCTTTTTTCTTATTTAACAAAATTTTTTCAAATAAAATCCTCACGGAGTGCGCTTTAATCTCTTTTGCGAGGCGTTAAAACGGCCCGGCAGAGCCTCCCCGACGGTTTTATATCTTTGCCTACATATCTTTGAACAGGTCTATCTCGCCACGCTCAACCTTGCCATACATAGCCGCCAACTCGGCCACCACGGGCGAAACCAATTCTATGGTGTCGTTGATAGTCTCCTCGCGTTTCGCATCGCCCTTGATGCGATAGAGCATTGCGGCATATAGCGCACGAAAAGCCAACTCGGTATCCGAAATATCCTCCTTCTTGACCATAGCACGCAACTGCGGTAACTGCGGCAATAGTTTCGAGAATGTTTGACGATAATGCTCGCCTACGGGGTTGTGCATAAGTTGCAGATGCAGGTTGTGTATGTCGGCTATCAGGTGCAGAGTGTGTTCCAGATGACCGCTCTCCTCCTTACCCTCCTTGCGCAACAGATTTACTATATCCATATACCATAACAGGAAAATGTGCTTCTGCTCCTCGTCTATCTGTCGCGGTGCCACGAGTTGCGAATAAATCGCTTCGGGACTGAATTGCAGAGCGCGCAACAAATCCTCTATCTGCCATAAATAGAGTATATATTCGGCAACATTCTCTTTGCGTTTTGCTTGTGCTATATCCATAGGGTCGTGTGCTTTTTTGTTGAGCACAAAATTATGCTTTTTACTGAAAATATCAAAATTTTGTCGGCCGCTGTTTTTTAGCGAAATCGGACTGCGGTTTGCTTATTTAAGACATTTTTTGTACTTTTGCAGCCGGAGAGCATACAGTTCTTCATCGAGAATGACAAGAGAAACAATCAGCCGCAGAGGCACTTTTAACGACTGCATTTATATCCCATATCACCACAACATCAGTACCGCTTGGGAGGACTGACGGCCGTGGTGCAGCGTCTCGAAATAATCATTTAATCACACACTAATCACTTTTTTATATGAGTAAATTACGTTTGCTCATAATGTCGTTTTGTGCGGCATTATGTGCTGTGGGCGTATATGCCCAACAACCCTATGTGCTGACCTTGGAGCGTATGTTCGAGTTGGCCGACGAGAACAGCAAGGCGTTACACACCGACAGGGTTGCCGTTCAGGAGGCGTCGGAGGCTCTGCGTGAGGCACGCAATGGGCGTCTGCCTGATATTGATTTGTCGCTCTCGGCGAGTTATCTCGGCGATGGGCATCTCTGCGACAGGAATTTTACCAATGGGCATAATATCCCGATGCCGCATTTCGGTAATAACTTCGGTGTCGAGGCTACGCAATTGGTATATGGCGGCGGGGCAGTGAGTAACTCTATCGCTATGGCGAGGTTGAAGGAGCAGATGGCCGGCATCAACCTCGAAGCCACACGCTCGCGAGTGAGGTTTATGCTCACAGGCTTCTATCTCGACCTCTACAAATTGCGAAATATGTTGCAGGTCTATGATAAGAATATCGCGCTGGCCGAGCAGATTATCGCCGATACTCGTGCCCGCAATCGCGAAGGTGTGGCCCTGCGTAACGACATCACTCGCTACGAGTTACAACTCAAAACCTTGCAGTTGGCCCGCACCAAAGTCGAGAATATGGCCGAAATACTTAATGCCGACCTTGTGACGATGCTGGGGCTGCCGCTCGATGCGGTTATTATGCCCGATACGGCGTTGCTGGAGCACCAACTACCCATCGATGGCGAGGCCTATTGGCAGCAGCAGGCCGAGGAGAGTGCTTACGCCTTGAAGCAGACGGCTCTGGCCGTTGAGATGGGTGAGCGAGGTGAGCGTTTGGCACGCAGTGAGCGTCTGCCCAAAGTGGCGGTTATCGCAGCAAATCACTTCGACGGCCCGATTACCATCGAGGTACCCGTTATCGACAAAAACTTCAACTATTGGTATGTGGGTGTGGGTGTGTCGTTCCGCCTCTCGTCACTCTATAAGGCGGGCAAGGGCGTGAAACGTGCCCGTTATGCCACCGAGCAGAGCCGTCGTCGCTATGATGATGTGGCCGAGCAGACTTCGTTGGCGGTAAAGGCCGACTATATAAAATATATGGAGTCGTACGATGAGGTTGCCACCTTGGAGAAGAGCGTCGAACTCGCGCGCGAGAACTATGAGGTCATTTCAACCCGCTATCGCAACGATATAGCATTGGTGACAGATATGCTGGATGCCGCTTCGCAGCGTCTGGATGCCGAGTTGCAGCTGGTGAATGCCCGCATCGGCATCGTGTTCAACTACTACAAACTTAAACATACATCAGGAAATTTATAATCAGGATATAATTATGACACGCAAAACAAGAAAACTTATTTACAACATCTTCGCCTGCATATTGTTGGTTGGTGCAATCGTCTGGGTATGCGAGAAATTCGTGCATCTGGGACGAGTGGAGTTTACCGAAAATGCACAGGCAAAACAGCATATCGTACCCGTAAATTCTCGTGTGCAGGGATTTGTTAAGGAGGTGCGTTTTGAGGAGTATAGCCGAGTGCAGAAGGGTGACACACTGCTCATAATCGAGGACGCCGAGTTCCGTTTTATGGTGGCGCAGGCCGAGGCAAATCTCGAAAATGCTCACAAGGGAAAGGCTGCAATGCACGATGTAATCTCGACGACAAATACCAATATCTCGGTTACCGATGCCTCAATCGAGGAGGCGCGCATACATTTGGAGAATGCCGAGCGTAACTATAACCGTTTCAAGGCTCTGTATGAGCAGGAGGCCGTAACACGCAAGCAGTATGACGATATGCAGACGGCATATTCGGCGGCCAAGGCACGCTATAATATGTTGTTGCGACAGAAGCAGAGCGTCGAGTCGGTAGGTCGTGAGCAGAACACCCGTCTGGGACAGAATGAGGCCGGCATAAAATTGGCCGAGGCGGCGTTGGAATTGGCTCGACTGAACCTCTCCTATACCGTTATTCTCGCTCCGTGTGATGGCGTTACAGGCCGCAAGGATATTCAGGTGGGACAACTCGTGCAGCCGGGCCAGACTATTGTCGATGTGGTTGATGATACAGAGAAGTGGGTTGTGGCCAACTACAAGGAGACGCAGATGGACAATATCCGCGAGGGCCAAGAGGTCGAGATAGAGGTTGATGCCATTCCCGATGTGAAGTTTAAGGGTGTGGTGCGCTCCATTTCGCGTGCTACGGGAGCGAGTTTTTCGCTGTTGCCGCAGGATAATTCGTCGGGTAACTTTGTGAAAATCGAACAACGCATACCCGTCAAAATCGACTTTGCGGAGGATAATGATGCGGAGGCTCTGGCGCGTGTCAGTGCCGGTATGAATGTGGAGTGTAAGGTGTTGTATTAGTATGGCTTGGGAGAATAATCAACCCTTCTCTATCCCGCAGATAAAGGATTTCGTTCCCGAGAAGTTGCGGCCGTGGATAATGATATTTTTTATCATCGTCTTCAACTGTACGGGCGGAGTATATCTTGCGGCGGCGAGTGAGATGGTGGGCTCGACACAACTCCTTCAAGAGGATATTATGATGGCCGGCTATGCCTCGTTGGTGGGTATGGCTCTATTCTTTGCCATTATGTTCCGTTTGAAGTGGGCTGTGCGACCAAAGACCACGCTCACGAGTTGTATCCCCATATTGATTGCTGCCAACCTTATATGTATGCATACGGCGAGTGTGCCGGTGTTGGTCGGTGTGAGCCTTGTGGCGGGATTTTTCCGTATGTGGGCCATATATGAGTGCAACTCGACGATTCAGTTGTGGATTACCCCCAAGCGTGATATGTCTATCTGGTTTTGCTATATCTACCTGATGGTGAATACCACCATTCAACTGACGGGCATTGCCGCATTGTCGTTCTCGGTATGGGCGTCGTGGCACTATATGCATTGGTGCATTGTCGGGCTGCTGGTGGCAATCTATCTCTTTGTGCTTGTGGCGTATAAAGGCATAAAGATTATGCCGCGTATGCCGCTGCTCGGTATCGATTGGGTGGGTATGCTTCTATGGGGTGCTACGGCAATGTCGGTGTTGTTCGTGTGTGTCTATGGCGAGCATTATGATTGGTGGCAGTCGGAGCATATCGTCTTCGCTACGGTGTTTGGTGTGGCTACGCTGTTACTTAATTTGTGGCGTGCTTCGTTCCTGCGCCACCCCTATATCTCGTTGAAGATTTTTACCATACCCATAGTGCCGATATGCGTCTGTATAATCCTCTTGATGGATATTCTGCTCGCCCCGTCACATATCTTCGAACACGCTCTGATGGAGGGTGTTTTGGGCTACGACCAGATGAATATTATGTCGCTGAATTGGGTGGCTATCGCAGGTGTTGTGGCAGGTGTCCTGTTTACTTGGCAGACCTTCGCCCGTCGCAAATGGACCTACCAGCGAATGTTTGTCATCGCCTTTTGTTGTATGGCGGCATATCTGGCATACTTCTATTTCGTCATAGACTACAACCTGCCGAAAAGTGCTTTGGCCTTCCCTATCTTTATCCGCTCGGTGGGGTATGTCATTGTGGCTATTTTGATGCTGACGGCCAATGCCCGATTGCCCTTTCCGTTTATCTTCCTGCACGGTCTGTCGTTCCAGAATATGTTTAGTGCTGCGCTGGCCGGCCCTATCGGTACGGCTATCGTGGGCAGGGCGTTGAAGGTCGTGATGACTCGTAATTCGCAATGGTTGGGCGAGAGGCTCGACGGGGTTAATCAGGCGGCTGCACATACTCCGCTTGGCGAATTGTTCGGTATGGTGCAGGTGCAGGCTCTGTTGGAGTCGATGAAAGAGATTTACGGCTGGTTGCTCTTGCTATGCGTGGTTGTGCTTATCGCACTTATGTTGCGTCATAGCGGCATACACCCCCGCAAGGTTATCGAGCCGACCTATCGTATGCTCTATAATCTTATGCGTGGCGAGATAAAGTTGCGTCTGCGCCAGCGACATGTATCGAAAAGTTCAATACATTAAACAATAAAGAGCCTGTCTAACAAGTTTTGTTAGATGGGCTTTTTTTATATTTGTGATTATTAGTGATGCGTTAACTTCGCATCAAAGTGGTTTAAACTGTTAATATATAG
>CAZQMC010000040.1:0-21653 GCA_964594305.1 uncultured Alistipes sp.
ATCCAGAACGATATCTTGAAGGAGTTTATGGTGCGTAACACCTATATCTATCCTCCCAAGTTCTCGATGAAGATTATCGCCGACATCTTCGAATATACATCGAAGAATATGCCCAAGTTCAACTCTATCTCTATCTCGGGTTACCATATGCAGGAGGCAGGTGCTACGGCCGATATCGAGTTGGCTTACACCTTGGCCGACGGTTTGGAGTACTTGCGTGCAGGTATCAACGCCGGTATGTCGGTTGATGCTTTCGCACCTCGCTTGTCATTCTTCTGGGCTATCGGCATGAACCACTTTATGGAGATTGCCAAGATGCGTGCAGCGCGTATGTTGTGGGCGAAGATTGTTAAGCAGTTCAACCCCAAGAACCCCAAGTCACTCGCATTGCGTACTCACAGCCAGACCTCTGGTTGGTCACTCACCGAGCAAGACCCATTCAACAATGTGGCTCGTACGGCTATCGAGGCTATGGGTGCCGCTTTGGGCCACACTCAGTCATTGCACACCAACGCATTGGACGAGGCTATCGCACTTCCTACCGACTTCTCGGCTCGTATTGCTCGTAACACCCAGATTTATATTCAGGAGGAGACCAACGTATGCCGTCAGGTTGACCCGTGGGCCGGTTCGTACTATGTCGAGGCTCTTACCAACGAGATTGCACACAAGGCGTGGGCACACATCGAGGAGGTTGAGAAGTTGGGCGGTATGGCGAAGGCTATCGAGACAGGTATCCCCAAGATGCGTATCGAGGAGGCTGCCGCCCGTACACAGGCTCGTATCGACTCTGGTGAGCAGAAGATTATCGGTCTTAACGAGTACCGTTTGGAGAAAGAGGCTCCTATCGACATCTTGGCTGTGGATAACACCGCAGTTCGCGAGAGTCAGGTTAAGCGTTTGCAGGAGTTGCGTGCTAATCGCGACCAGGCTGCCGTTGATAAGGCTTTGGCCGCTATCACCGAGTGCGTAAAGAGCGGCGAGGGCAACTTGTTGGAGTTGGCTGTCGAGGCTGCCAAGGTACGTGCTACTTTGGGTGAGATTTCAGACGCTTGCGAGGTTGTTGTAGGTCGCTACAAGGCTGTTATTCGTTCAATTAGCGGAGTATATTCATCAGGTATGAATCAGGATTCAGAGTTTGAGAAGGCAAAGGCTATGTGTGCCGAGTTTGCCAAGAAGGAGGGCCGTCAGCCCCGTATTATGATTGCCAAGTTGGGCCAGGATGGTCACGACCGTGGTGCTAAGGTTGTCGCTACAGGCTATGCCGATGTAGGCTTCGACGTAGATATGGGCCCCTTGTTCCAGACTCCCGAGGAGGCTGCAAAGCAGGCTGTTGAGAATGACGTACATATCGTAGGTGTATCTTCATTGGCTGCCGGTCACCTCACTTTGGTTCCGCAGATTATTGCCGAGTTGAAGAAGTTGGGCCGCGAGGATATCATCGTCGTTGTAGGTGGTGTAATCCCCGCACAGGACTACGATGAGTTGTATCGTGACGGTGCCGCTGCTATCTTCGGTCCCGGTACTCCTATCGCCAAGTCATCTATCAAGATGTTGGAGTTGTTGATGGAGGAGTAATCCACTGCGGGTAAGCGAGGGGCGACACTGCTCCGAGTATAACCCCGGACATATAGTGAAAGCCGTCGGTAAATGCCGACGGTTTTTTTATTCCCACTACCCGACCAACTGTCCAATACCACACGACACCTCCCAACCAACTGCCCAACACCGCACGACACCTCCCGACCGACTGCCGACCGACCTCCCAACTATCCCATATTCACATTACTCCCCTGTTTTGGACAAAATGGGATAAAGCATTACAACTTGGACACAAATCTGTTCTGTTTCGTTTGGGGCGTGATTTTTGCAGATAAAATCATATTATCTTCACATCTCGAAAACTGCCTTTTAAGGAGAAATCAAACAGAAAATATTGCAGAATGAATAAAGCACTTGCGGAGATTATTGCAGGAGTTATACCTCACAAATTGACCAGAAACAGATGGCGAGGTCTTTTGCGTTACGGACTTTGGCGGGCTATTAAATTAAGGTATCGTATGAAGCATACCCTCACCGCGCCAAAACATTATCTGGCTGTTTGTGCCATAGCCAAGAACGAAGGGCCCTACTTCAAGGAGTGGATAGAGTGGCACCGACGACAGGGTGTCGAGAAGTTCTACATCTACGACAACGAAAGCACAGACAACAGCCGAGAGGTACTTGCGCCATACATCGAATCGGGGCTGGTGGAATATACCTTCTTCCCCGGTCAGCGACGACAATTGGCAGCCTATGACGACTGCTTCGAGCGTCATCGTCTGGATACCCGCTGGCTGGCCATTCTCGACCTCGATGAGTTTATCGTTCCCTTGCAACATCACACCATTGCCGAGTTTCTGCGCCCTTTGGAGCGGTTTGCCGTCGTGGAGATAAATTGGTTAATCTACGGAAGCGGAGGTGCTAAAACCCACGAAAAAGGCTCTATTATGGAGCGTTTCAGGCATCACTCTCGCCCCGAGCATCTGCTAAATCGCCACGTTAAGAGTATCTGCAATCCTCGACAAGTATGCACGATGACGGGGTGTCACGAGGCGGCACGCATCTCGGGCCAAGCAGCCGACTCACGCGGCAACACGCTCAAAAAGAGTTTTCGTGACCGAGAGCCACAACACGATATCATTCGCATAAACCACTACGCCGTAAAGTCATACGAGGAGTTTTTGGCGAAGCGCGCTCGTGGTCGCGCCCGCACCGACACGATACGAGGGTTGGAGTATTTCGAGAACTATGATTTGAACGACATCGAGGAGACGGAGATTACAGGGTGTGCCGTCGCAGGGTGCGTCACGACAAAAATCGAGTAAATAGACATCAAAGCGCAGGAGGGAGTAGGCTTTATTGCGAAAAAATATCTATCTTCGCAGTAGCGAAAACAATTCATCGACTATGGCACAGCAGAAAAACAAATTTTCGGAATATGACTTTGTGGGCGACTTCTCGGAAGGTCTTGCTCGCGTACGCAAAGCCGACAAATGGGGTTACATTGACGAAGAGGGGAACGAGGTCATACCCCTGATTTACGACTATGCCCACGACTTCCACAACGGCACGACAAGCGTAAAGTTTGGCAACGAAAATCCCCGCATAAATCGCCAGAACAAAATAGTGTTCAAGGGATAATTCCGACAGCGCACAATCGATAGCCGAGAGCAAGGAAAAGAGAAAGGAAGAGAGAAAGAGTGAGAAATAGCGAGGAAAAGCAATAAAGCGGCAAAACATAAGACAAAAAAATACCCGAGCCAACGCGGACTCGGGTATCTTTATATGACTTGGTATCGATTAGAAGTACTTACCACGCAAGTCCTCAATCTCCACCATATTCTGCAAGGCACCCATAGCCTGCTGAATACTCATATTCTCGTTGGTAGCCTGCAAGCGAGCCTTCTCCTCCTCGGCAGTACGAGCCACCTCCTCCGAGGCAACTGCATCTACGGCAAACACCACTACTGCGCTATTACCCTTTGCAAGAGCGGTAGCACCCTGCTCGGTTGTAGCGATAGCACCTGCAACAGCGGGCTCAAACTGCAACTCGCCCACGCCATAGTCGGCAAACTTAACATTCTCGAATGAAGCAACCTCTACACCCTCGGCAGCGGCAACCTCCTCGACACTCTTACCGGCATACTTCTCCTTAATCATATCGAACTTCTTGTTGCGACGCAAAGTCTGACTGATAGTGAATTGGCGGCTATCGTCCAAAGGCTGGTACTTGCTATCGTCGATAGCGGTAAGCATAGCGACAACATAAGCGTCACCCAAGTTGAAAATCTCTGAAATATCTCCCACCTTGGCACCATTTGCCCAACGAACAACCTCACGTGAGTCGTCCAAACCGGCAACCATACGGTCACCCTGCGCAACGCGACCTACACGAGGTGTAACGGCAGCAGCCGAAGCAGCAGCGTTGAAGTTATCGATAGAACCCTTACCATCAACAGCCATAACGCTTGCCAAGTTGTGTACATTACGACGTGTAGCCGAAGAGGCCTCTACGGGGATAGTAATAGTACCTACCTGTGCATACTTCTTCTTGGCATCAACACGTGTAACCTTGAAAATCTGGAATACATCGCCACGCTCAACCTTTACTATCGAGCCCTTCTTTGCATCGGCCAAAGCCTCTACGATATCGGTCGTAAGAGCCGAGATAGGCATAACGCCCAACTCGCCACCATTCTGTGCCGTAGCGGCATATACAGAGTGAGCAGCGGCAGCCTCTGCGAAATTGGCACCACCCTTCAAAGCGTTGTAAAGGCTGTCGGCCAGATTCTTCTCCGTAGCGGGAAGAACGATATGGCTCAAAGCAATTGAATCGGGCAACAACTTAACGTCCAAAGCGCGTGACATAACCCACTCGTTAGACTTCAACACAGGACCATACATCTGACCCTTCAACATCACAGCCTCATCGTCTGCAAGCAGAGTGTAGTTACCTGCAACCTGTCCCATATTCTTGCGGATAAAGGCGCGAGCGTCATCAGCCGCAGCGAACTCCTCGCCGAGACTCTTGGCCTTCTCCTCGATAGCCTGCATATCCTCCTGTGTAGGAGCAACATCGAATACCACATAACTCAACGAGCGGTTGGGCAACTTCTTATAGAGGTCCTTGTGAGCCTCATAGTAAGCCTTAACCTCCGAAGCCGATACATTTACCAATGAGTCGGGGATAGAGGTATATTTAACGGCAACCATACGGCCATTGCGGCTCTCGTTGGCATTCTTAACACCTGCGGCAACCTCCAACGCATTGGCATAGGTTCCGGCCTTAATCAAACCGGCATACTTGTTCATCTGGCGGTCGAACATCGCCTGTGTGTTAAAGTATGACCACATACGCTGATACTCGGGGTTAGAACCCACCTGCTCGAGGAATGCCGATACGGCAGCCACGTCGTACGAGCCGTCCTGCGGATTGGCAAATACCTGATAATAAACCTGTGAGGGGTGCTCACCTTTAAGCATTGCGATACGCTCCTTCTCCGATACGACAACACCCATATCCTCGAAAGCGGGCATAAAGAAGTGCTTGGCAATCAAATCCTGCCAAGTAGCGTTAGCCAAAGCGGCAGCACGCTCCTCGCTTGACTCATCACCACCATTGCTGCTCTTTACAGTCTCGTAGGTATTTACATACTCCATATAACCCACCTTGTTGCCATCGATAACGCCAACAGTGGGGTCGTTACTTCCGAAAAAGCCCATCTCGGGGCCCAATGAAAGGATAAATGCTAACAGCGCCAAGACGATAACTACCGTCAAAACTGCGCCAAACTTGGTTCTTAATGTGTTTAGACTAGCCATAATATTGTTATGTTATTATTTATTTGTTCTATTTTTAGCCACCAAAGATAATAAAATTATTCTTATTATAAGCAATCTATGGAGGTTTTTTATGATATCTTTCTCACACGGGCCAATTCCACGCGAGCACGCGTCGTACGCAATACCTTAATTTCGAGCCTGTCGGTGACGATTATTGTACCTGCCGAGGGTATTCCGTCGTAGTTATACAGGATATAACCCGCCAAAGTATCATACTCCTCGCTCTCCTCGATATTCAGGTCGTAATTTTCGTTCAGATGCTCAACATCTAAACGGCACGAAAAGACATATTCACCCTCGCCGACCTGTTTCTCGACGCTCTCCTGCACATCGTGTTCGTCCTCAATCTCGCCAAAAATCTGCTCCAAGACATCTTCCATAGAGATTATACCTGCCGTACCGCCAAACTCATCGATAACAACAGCCACGCTCGACTTACGCTTGATAAAGTTCTGCAACAGTGTCTGCAAAGGCAAGGTCTCGGCCACATAATCGACCTTCATCATAACATCTTCGATGTTCTTCGGGGAGGTAAATAGGCTCTTCGAATTGACATAGCCCACGATGGAATCTATGCTGTCGCGCCAAACAAAAATACGCGAATACTTCGACTCGACAAACACCTTGGTCAAATCCTCGATAGAGGTTTCTATATCGACTGCCTCGACATCTACACGCGAGACCATACAGTCCCTCACGCGCAAATCGGCAAAATCCAATGCGTTTTGAAAGAGTTTTATCTCCTCCTCGTCCTCCTCCTGCAACTCGACATCCTCGCCATCAACCAGATTGACCAAATCCTCACGGTTGAAGGTGTAGTCCAACTCCCGACCACCACTTTTACGGCCAAACAGTCTCAAAATAGCGTACGAGATACCCGTTGTAAGTATCGCTATGGGATAAAGCAGCAGATAAAACACATACAACACCGGCGAGAAGAGTTGATAATAAAAATTAGGATTTTTCTTTACTATCGACTTGGGCATAAACTCGCCACAGAAAAGGATAACAACCGTAGAGATAATCGTTTCAAGCAAAACAGAGCCACCCTGCGCCATATTCTCCCAACCGACAAAGCCGGCAACAAGGCGCAACAAAAGTGACATAAAGAGAGAATATATTACGAGGCAGATGTTATTGCCCACCAAAATCGTAGTAATATATTGTCCCGGGTGACGCTCAAATACCCGCGCCACAAAATCAAATATGCCGCTTTGCTTACGGTCAATCTCCTCACGCAGGCGATTCTTGCTCAAAAAAGCAATCTCCATACCCGAGAAAAATGCCGACAAAAGCAGCATCACGCTTATCAGGATTATCGAATTAAGCAGTTCGGAGGTGTCCATTTCTATTCAATAGGCTGTTTTTCACTTATTTGGCAGGCGTCACCTCCTCCTTTTTAAGAGGCTCCACACTCTCTAATTTTCGGGTATTGGGCGACGTACGACGTGATGTCCTCGACCTATCTCCCCTATCGGCGTTCTCGCCTGATTTTTGCAACGCAGGGCTTGCCGAGGTGGAATTAGAGTTTGACTTCGCTTTCGAAGCAGACTTCGTGGTCGCCTTCGATGTTGTCTTTGCCACACTCTTCGAGGTCGCAGCAGCACCCTTTGACGAGGTATTCACAGATGATGACGCGCTCTTCTTATCGGCGGCCGACTCCGGCTTGGCCACATCTAGCGAATCGCTCTGCTGACGAGGCTCCGGCTCGGTAAAATAGGTGACGCCCTTTATCTTACGATAGTGCCAATCCTTCATCTCCTCATCGCTCTCAAAACCCTCACAATCGTATATCTCATCGCCATCGACAACGCGCGAATCGACATTCGAGTAGATGCGATGAAGTGCCTGATTCCAAAAGAGTTGAGAGGTATAAAGGCGTCGTCCGTTGTTTTGTATGATGACCACATCACCCTTGGCCTCCCACAACTCGCGTGTTTCGTAGAATATGGCGTAATTGGCCGTCAGCGTCGCCGACACAACCTCGGCGGTATCTTTCTCGTAGGTCACGATTTTAATACCCTTACGAAACTCCTTATACGGCTCACGCGCCAAGGCATAGCCCTCCATCAAGGGAGTGGTAAAGTGATACGACTTCTGGCCATTCTCCGAAGTGACAATCGAGAGGTTTTCGCTGTACTCGGTCATCAACTTCTCCAAATTGGTAGGCTGATGTTTTGTCGCTTTTTCGTCTCCACACGAGAATAGCAAGATAGCACTCCCCGCAAAAGGGAGTGCTACCGCCAAATATCGTAGAAGCGTATTAAGCAACATCTGCAATAGACTATCTGTAACGAACAGTAGTGTTCACACCGTTAGCAAAACCGTGGTCGATAACATAACGCTCACCGGCCGAGAGTTCTGCGAAGAAGCACTCCTCCTTGGTGGGGAACGCTGCACGGTAGTGGTTCATCATTGTCTGTGCCGACTCCTGAATAGCGGGGTCACCCTCCAACAACGATACAGCCTGACTCATAGCGTCATAAGCAGCCCAATAGCAAGCCTGGCAACGCAACTCGGCGCAGTTACCTGACGATGCGTAGCACTGACCGATGATGAAGTATGCAAAACCGTTATCGGGGTTGATATTCTTAACCTCCTTGGCAGCAGCCATAGCAGCCGAGAAATTCTTGGTTGCAAGGCTAATCATACCTACACGTACATACAACTTCTCCTTCTCAACAGGATTTGCCTCAACCGACAAAGCCTCCTCCAAATACTTCAACGCCTTGTCGTACTCCTCGCGACCCTGGAAGCCCTGAGCAAGGAACAATGCGATATCAGATGTAGGCTTTACAGAGTAGAGTTTCTCGGCAGTAGCGAAGAAGAAATCGCTGTTGCAACCTGCGCGTGACATCAAAGTAACAGCCTGATTGAGGATAGCCTCATCATCGGGATTGGCAGCCAACTTCTTGGTAAAGAGAGCCTCCAAGTTCTCGCAACTTGCAGCACCACTCATACCGAAGATAGTCTCGAACTGCTCCTTATACTGTGTCTCGCTCTCCTCGATATTGGCAAACGAGGGTGAAAGACGGTCGTACTCGGCGATAATCAACTCGGCATCAACCAAGCCATTCTGGAAATCGTCGTTAAGGTTGCTGAAATAGATTACGGCCAACTCCAAATCCATAGCACCCTTAACCTCTACGCTGGCGTCCATAGCCTCGGTGAATACCTTGCGGATACCCTCGCGGTCCTCGGGACGGTAGATGATGAAATCACGAGCCTTACGGTCGAGGATATAATCCTTACCATACTTCGAGTGAGAAGCGAAGTTAGCCAGACGAACATCATAAATCCACAACAATGAGTCGATGCAAGCCACTCTCTCCTCGTCGCTCTGTGCGCGGTTAATCTTGTTCTTATACAACTTTGCAGCGTTGGTGTAGATGTTTACAGAGCCTTTGGGGGCCTGCTCCAACAAAATCTTCAAATAGCCTGACGCGAGGTTGTAGTTACGATTATCAACAGCCTCCTTCAAGAACTGTGCGTTAAGCATATTAGCCTTACGCTGCTCGCCCGTAGCACCCCATTTTGCATACTTGGGATCATCATAATTGATATCCTGCGCTACCGCTGAATAACCAACAATGGCAAAAATCGCCAACAAGATAAATTTAATACGTTTCATTGTAATTTAGATTTATTGTTTTTCTGTTTTGTGTATTCTTGTGTTTGTGTCTGTGTTTCTTCCTAAAATCTGGTTCTCTAAACTGTCTGCTCTTTTATTACAGGCGGCCCAATCTTTCACATTAAACGGCCTGCTCTTTTATGATAAACGGCCAAATAGTAAATATATTGCCCACGCGGCCCTCATTACGGCCTCATCACGCTTCTAATCTCGCCCTCGTTACACTACCATTACAGCCTCATCACACTCCCAATCTCGCCCTCGTCACGGCCCTCGTTACGGCCCTAATCGAACTTATAACGCTGGAACCAACGGTCCTCTCCGAAGAGCGATAAGCCGAGCGAAAGTTTGAAATAATCCTGTTTTATCAATCCCACCTTCGAGCCATCAATCGTAACGATATCCTTCTCGGGGCGGCGCATACCATACTCAAATCCCACATTTATCGACGAGCCGCCGAACAATCTTACGGGGAAACCCAAACCTGCCGTTACGGCATACTGTCTGATGGTTGTACCCGCAAATGTCTGGTAATAGTCGCCTGCACGAGCACCCAAACGATACGAAATGCGGTTAAGGTAACTTCTCACGTCCATCGGGCGGGGAACAAACTCCAAACCCACTTTCAGCGTATGGGTATCGGTATAAGCAACCTTCACGCCCTTGCCATAATCCTCGGCATAGCCGTTATTTTCATCGCCCCAATTCTGATAGACATAATCGGCTCCCATACGAATAGAATTGGTCTGGTAGAACAGTCCCACAGCGATTTGGCTGGGCAGACGCAGTGCCATCTCGTCCGACTTATCACGCACCGTAGTCTGCAACAGGTTATCGACATATACCTTTTGTGTAACCTCGGGCGACAAACCGCCACCGATATCATAGGTAGCACCTATCGACAAGATGCGTTTATTGTTCATTATGGGGTGGAACTGCAAACCGAACTGCGCCTTAAAGCGTGACACCACAAATTCATCAACACCCGTAGTACTTGAATATGAGCCACTACCTGTGATGATGTCGGGGACCATCGAAACATAATTGCGGGTAATATCGCCCCAATAATAGAGCGCCGCAACACCGATAGCAAGACGCTTGAATGGTCGCCAGCCGATACCGGCCTTAACCTCGGTGACATCGCCATCGCCGTCCCACTGATACAACGCACGGCCCACATTACCCAAGATAGGGTCCGAGTCATCTTGACGGAACATCTTATAACCCACATTGCTGTATGGTGTGAGGCTGAATCCGAAACCAAGATTTCGTGCCAAAGGCATCTGGAATGCTATCTCGTGGAAATTGACCGAGTTATATGCGGTCTTGATGATTGACGAATTGGCACCATACTTCACCTGCTCATTCTGATAATGGCCGGCATCTACTCCAAAGTTGAAGATAAAACTCTTGCGCGACATATTACCATAGGCCGCAGGGTTGAGCAGATTGACCTTGTCGTACGAATACATCGCAATACCGACACCACCCATAGAGCGCATAATAACATCGCCGGGCGTAGCCAACTCACCCATTCCGTACATAGAATAGGGAGAGTAGGTATTCACGCTGCTCGAAAAATTCTGAGCCTGCGTTGCAACGGGCATAGCAAAAAGAGCCGCCACAACGACAACTGCCATTCGGAATATTATCTTATTTACTCTTTGCATTGTACTCTAAAATTGTGTTCAATCCGCGAACCACCAAATCACATTTTGCAAATATCGCGTTTTTAATTCTTTTAACAAAATAAAATGCGTCTCCACCGGTAAAAATTATCGATAATTTAACATTATCGGATAAAAATGCAGAAATATAACCCTCAATTTCGTTGGTTATGCCCTGCATAACGCCCTGTTCGATAGCCTCACGAGTAGTGGTGCCCACTCTTAAAATCTCCTCCGTAGCCTCACACTCGGGCAGGCGAGAGGTATAGTCGTGCAGAGCGCGGAAACGAGTACGCACACCGGGCGAGATATTCCCACCACGGAAACGACCACCCTCAACCAAATCGATGGTTATCGCAGTACCGAAATCGACTATGAGGCAGTCGTCACCATACAACTCTACGGCCGCCACAGCCGCTGCCAATCTATCGACGCCAAGTGTCCGGGGCGTAGCATAATCGTTACCGATAGGCACTTTGGTCGAGGAGTTCATCTCGACAACCTCTACCCCACACTCTCTTAATGCCGCGGCGATGGCATCTGTCGGCTCGCCCGTCGAGGCAACAATAGCACGCGTGATACCGCTATTGGCTGCACAAAAGGCCTTAATATCAAACCCTTCGGCGCCCGACAACGCAATGCTGCTCACGACCTCGCCACCCTCGACGATGGCCGCCTTAACACGGGAATTTCCTATGTCGATTATTAAATTCATACTCAATCGTTACAAATTTCGAAGCACACGCACAGCCTCCTTCAAATCGGCCACTCTTCTAACGGTCATAGCCAGACGATTATTGTGCTGTTTCAGCACAAACCTATCGGGTTGCGCAGTGATGCTCTTCAACAGATTCATAAACGTATCGCTCTTATAATAGGGCGAATTCTCCTCTCCCACGAAATGAACTATCATAAGACCATTCTTGACCTTCACTCGCTCCATACCAAGACGTACAGCCTCCCAGCGCAGCCTGACCACATCGAGCAGGCCCTGCGCCGCCTCGGGCAGCGTGCCAAAGCGGTCCACCAGACGACTCTCATAAGCCACCAACTCCTCCTCACGATGCAGAGAATCCAACTCGCGATACAGGCGCAACTTCTCGGCCGGCTGACGCACATAACTATCGGGTAACTCGGCCAGCATATCGATTTCGATTGTCGAATCCTCGATATATGCCTCATTCTTAACCACTTCGGCCTCCTTCTCCGTCAGGCCCTCGACATCGAGTCCCTCGGCACGCAACTCGGCAATGGCCTGACGCATAATCTTCTGGTAGGTCTCAATACCTATGTCGGCAATAAATCCGCTCTGCTCGGCACCCAGCAGATTACCCGCGCCACGAATATCCAAGTCCTGCATCGCGATATTAAATCCCGAGCCCAAATCCGAAAACTCTTCGATAGCACGCAGGCGACGGCGAGCATCACTCGACAAAAGTTCGTCGGGAGGTGTGATGAGATAGCAATAACCCTTACGGCTACTACGCCCGACACGCCCACGCAACTGATGAAGGTCGCTCAAACCGTAGTTTTGAGCATTGTTGATGATTATGGTGTTGGCATTGGGTATATCTATGCCGTTTTCGACTATCGTCGTCGAAATCAGCACATCGAACTCGCCATAGATGAAGTCCATAATGAGTTTCTCCAATTTGTCGGCCGGCATCTTACCGTGCCCCACAGCAACTCGTGCCTTGGGACACAGGCGGGTAATCAGCCCCTGCAAGGTCGTCAAATCCTCAACGCGGTTATTGACGAAATAGACCTGACCGCCTCGCGAGAGTTCCTCCTCGATAGCATCTTTGATGATATCCTCCGAGAAGATATGCGACTCGGTAATAATGGGCTGACGATTGGCCGGCGCAGTCGATATGACCGACAAATCCCGCGAGCCCATCAGCGAGAACTGCAAAGTACGGGGAATAGGCGTAGCCGTAAGTGTCAGCGTATCGACATTCACACTCAACTGCGTCAGTTTCTCCTTCGCCGCCACGCCGAACTTCTGCTCCTCATCAATGATGAGCAGTCCCAAATCTTTGAACACTACCTGCCGACCCAGCATCTTATGCGTACCGATAAGGATATCTATCTTACCCGCAGCCAAATCCTCTGTTATCTCGCGCATCTGCTTGGCACTCTTCGAGCGATTGACATACTCCACCCTGACGGGGAAATCCCTCAATCGCTCCATAAACGAGCGATAGTGTTGCAGGGCAAGAATAGTCGTCGGCACCAGCACCGCCACCTGCTTACCATCGACAGCCGCCTTGAATGCCGCACGAATAGCCACCTCGGTCTTGCCAAAGCCCACATCGCCACAGACCAATCTATCCATAGGTCGCTCCGACTCCATATCCTGCTTAACGGCAACAATGGCCGCCTGCTGGTCGGCCGTCTCCTCCCACTGGAACGAAGCCTCCATCTCGCTTTGCAGATAACTGTCGGCCGAGAAGGCAAATCCCTTGCTTGCCTTACGCTTGGCATAGAGTGCAATGAGTTCGCGCGAGATGTCCTTGACAGCCTTCTTGGTGGCATTCTTCAACTTCTGCCAAGCACCACCACCCAACTTATAAATCTTCGGAGGCTCGCCCTCGCCACTCTTATAGCGCGATATGCGATGCAGTGAATGGACATTGACAAACAAGACATCGTTATCCTTATAGACCAACTTTATGGCCTCGTGCATCTTGCCACCCTCCTGAATCTTAACCAATCCGCCGAAACGCCCCACGCCGTGGTCGATATGCACCACATAATCGCCCAAATTCAGCGCATTGAGTTCGGCCACAGTCATCTGTTCATCACGCTTTATCTCGCCATTTATACGATAGCGACGATAGCGGTCGAAGATTCGGTGGTCGGCATAGAGTTGGATTTTGAGCGTGTGGTCGATAAAACCGTCGTGCAGAGTTAATGGCAACGCCTCGAATGTGATATCCCGACGCCCCAACTGATGAAAAATATTGTCCAGACGCTCGATTTGCGCACGATTATCTGTCAAGATATAACTCTTATAGCCCCGAATGGCGGCATCGGCCAAGTCGTCGGCCAGCATCTCGAAATTCTTATTAAACTTGGGCTGCGGCGATGTCTTGAACACAACGGCACAATCCGCAATACGCTCTTTCAGGTTATCGCGAAGCAGGCACATTCTACTATGCTCCATATCGCGCAAGAGGCCGTTTCTGCTTGTCAAAAGTGTATCTATCTGCGAAGGCTCCTCCATCTCCGACAGCACCCTGCGCCGAAGGTCATTCACCCGCTTAAAGACATAGTCGGCGTCGTAAAACCAAAAAGTGGCCTCACCGGCGAACTTCGCCAGCGACACCTTCTCGACAGCCGTAGCATTCAGATTGGGGATAATCTCCACCTCCGGCACCTTGTCGTGCGAGAGTTGGCTCGAAATATTAAATCGACGAATAGAGTCAATCTCATCGCCAAAAAAGTCAATACGGAAAGGTCTGCTCTCGGCAAACGAGAAGACATCGACGATACCGCCTCGCATTGAGTACTGGCCCGGCTCATAGACAAAATCGACCTGCGTAAAGCCCTGCTCGACGAGCATATCCTCCAAAGTCGATATGGCCAGCCTATCGCCCACTCGCAGGTGCAGACTACGCTCCGAGATAGAGCCCTCGTCGGCAACACGCTCGGCCAGAGCCTCGGGATAGGTACATATAGCGAGATAGCCATCGCGACGACGCACAGCATTGAGTGTATTGGTACGCTGCACAACGCCCTGCGCCTCCTCCTTGCCGTAAAGAATGGATTTTTTGTACGACGTCGGGAAGAAACACACACGCTCCTCGTCAAGCAACGCATAGAGGTCATTGAGCATATAGGCCGCAGCATCTCTATCCTCGGCAACGAAGATATGGACACCGCCGCCACGTCGCACCTCGGCCGCCGCATAGAGCGAAAGAGCCCCGCCGACCAACTCTTCAAGATGGACGGTGACGCTCTCTCGTTTCAACTCCTTATGCAACCGAGCAAAGGGCTCGGAGGCCTCCACTCGCTGCAAAATATTTTCTATACTCTCCAAAACTCTGGCGATTTAGAGATTTGTGCCATACGGCTCGCGCCTACACAATAAGCGACTCATTATTTCGCCCCAGATACTTCACATCGACCATTCCGAGGCTCTGGTCAGCCACGACCTTCAACGAAGTCTTATATCGCCACTGCCACCTGCGGCGCAACGAAAGCAGACCTCGACACAGATAAGCGGCCACATAGGGACTTACACGCAAGGTAATATGCTTCACTCCTCTATCCTCGGTGAGGAATTGTATCTGATTCTCAATCTTCCTGTCGAGCAAAATCGTCGGCTCGATACGGCCCGTACCATTACAGGTAGGACACACATCGGTCACATCACCAACTGCCACAGGGCGCACCCTCTGACGCGTAATCTGCATAAGGCCGAACTTCGTGAGTGGCAGAATGGTATGCTTGGCCTTGTCGGTGGCCATCAACTTATTCATCTCCTCGAACAATGCCTGACGATTCTGCGCCTTATGAAGGTCGATGAAGTCGATGATGACAATGCCTCCCAAATCACGCAAGCGCAACTGTCGGGCTATCTCCTTTGCTGCGGCCAAATTCACTGTCATAGCCGTCTCCTCCTGATTCTCCTCGGCACGGGTACGATTACCCGAATTGACATCTATGACATTCATAGCCTCGGTATGCTCGATTATAAGGTAAGCACCTCGTTTAAGCGACACATACTTGGCAAAGAGTGACTTAATCTGTTTCGATATATCGAAGTTGTCGAAGATAGGCACCTGACCTTTATACATCTTGACTATCTTCTCCAACTTGGGGTCAATGACTTTTATGTAGTTTTTAATCTCGCGATACATCTTCTCATCATCGACCGTAATTTGCGAGAAGGTCGAGTTAAGCGAGTCGCGGATTATGGTATTTGCACGGCTCATCTCGCTCATCAACAAGGCGGGAGCCTGACTTTTACGTATGCGGCCGAGAGTCTCGTTCCACTTATCTACGAGCGAAAGGATATCCTGCTCGATATCGACATCTTGGGCTGCGGCGGCTGCGGTGCGTATGATAACGCCGAAATTCTTGGGTAATACACCTGCGGCAACACGACGCAAGCGTTTTTTCGTCTCATTGGAGCGAATCTTCTGCGAAAGGAAAATCTTTGAGGTGAAGGGCACCAACACAACATTGCGTCCTGCCAACGATATATCGGCGGTCAGACGCGGGCCCTTTGTCGAGATGGCCTCCTTGGCCACCTGTACCATAACGGTCTGGCCGACCTGCAAATAGTTCTCTATCTTGCCATCTTTATCAATCGAAGGTTCGAGTTTCATCGTCTCGACCTTTACGCCTCGCCTACCCGGCTGGCGAGAGCCAACCACCTTTTCCAGCGAAAGAAATTGATTACCCAAATCGAGATAGTGGATAAATGCGTCTTTCTCGTGACCTATATTCACGAATACGGCATTCAATCCCGGCATAATCTTACGAACCTTACCCAAATAGATGTCGCCAACAGCGAAGCCTGTCTTGCACTGCTCCTTGTTGAGTTCGACGAGCACCTTATCCTCACACAGAGCGATAGATATTTCGGTCGGGGTAACGTTTATTACTAATTCTCGATTCATTTCAAAAAAACTTTTTGATAAAAATAGGTAAAGCTAAGGGCGTTAGAAACAATAAACCCTTAGCTTTATTCTTACCTATTGCTAACGCAATTCAATCGTTCAAAAGACTACTTCTTCTTATGACGATTCTTACGCAGACGCTTCTTGCGCTTGTGCGTAGCCATCTTATGACGCTTATGCTTCTTTCCGTTTGGCATAGTTGTATAATATTAAGTGGTTAAATTGTCTTATTTAATCTTCGCAACAAAACTCTTCGAGGGCTTGAAAGCGGGGATTTTATGCTCGGGAATAATGATTGTTGTCTCCTTTGAGATATTACGGGCAACCTTCTGTGCGCGTGTCTTGGTAATGAAACTACCGAAACCACGAAGGAAAACCTTCTTATCCTCAATCAGAGCAGTACGAATGTTATCCATAAAAGCCTCTACTACTGCCTGCACCAAAACCTTCTCTGCACCGGTGCTCTTCGCAATCTCATTTACGATATCAGCCTTAGTCATAATAAATAAATCTTTATATAATTTAACGTTTAATATGTAATTTAACTTTTGTTCCTTTCGGGTTTGCAAATGTACTACATTTTTAACGATTAGCAAACAAAAATGTAAGTTTTTTTTCGCAAAACATTCACTTATAGCACAAAAGCACAAAAATCCTGCAAAATCGCAAAATCACAAAATTAGAAAGGCATCTGATTGAATGCCGTAGCCAAACCCTCGACCGCCTTATCCAGTCCGCCCTGAATTTTGCCGCCAATCATCATACGCATCATCATATTGAGTTCGGCGTGCAACACCATACGGATACGAGTGTCGGTGTCAGAGACTTCGTGCAACTGAATCCAGAAAGAGAAATCCACAGGCAGTCCTCCCGCCGCATCGTCACCCGAAATCTTAATATGCTTATTCTCAACCCTTTCCACTATACGCAGAGCGACCTTGAAACCCTTTACCTTAAACGAGCAGGTATTCTCGTCAGCCTGCCACTCCTCGACCTTATCCTGCAAAGCCGGAGTGAGCATATCGAAGCGGCTGATGAAGGGATAGATGCGTGATGCAGGTTTTAATATTTGCTGCTGTTTAGATTCATATTTCTCCATACCCATAACACAAAATCTTTATCATTGAGCCACAAAGGTAACCATTATTCCCAACAATTGCAACCTCACAACGAAGGTAAAAAAAGTCGCACAAACCATAAGATTGTGCGACAATAGATAATGCAGGACTCAAAAGGCCCTTTATTCCTGCTTCTTGGGTACGACTGTGACATTTACGGCCTGCTCACCCTTCTCGTTGCTGCCAATTTCGAACTCAACGCTCTGTCCCTCGGTCAATGCCTTAAAACCCTCGGCCACGATACCCGTATAATGAACGAATATCTCGCGACCTTCATCGGTGAGAATAAATCCGTAGCCCTTCTTACTGTCGAACCACTTTACTTTGCCAATCATAAAAAATCTGTTTAATAAATAGTTGTTACTCCGTGTAATATCAAAGGTAGCCAATTATTTTTAATTAAACAAATGTTTCTCCTGCTTTTTTTATTTTCGCAAACTGTTGCAAACTAAAAAATTACGGGCGAAGGGATACGACAAAAAAGAGAATTGTGCTTACAGAATATAATCTTTTTGATTTTCAGACTACATAATTTGCTCTTGAAAAACAGTGCATAAATAAAAAAAGGGTAAGCTACTCATATCGCACCGCTACAACCACATACCCTTGCTTGCTTCCACACCTGGGGGATTTTGTAGGAGCTGGTCGTATAAGACTTACCCGGGCGCAAAGGTAGATATTTTTTGACAACAAACAAACTCTCGGCAAAAAAAATCGCAAAAAACAACCTTTTACCTACACTTTTTGTGTTTTGGCGCGCAAATAGTATCTTTGCGGAAAATTCACAACAACGATGAAAAAAGGAATCGCATATATTTTAGTGGCATTGCTCGCCATGGCGATTGGCGTGGGAGCATTTGGCTACATCGGTTTTAAGGGAAGTGCCGTCAAAGAGATGCATAGCATCTATGTCTATGCCGATGCCGACTATCACTCTGTGGCCGACTCGGTAAAGGCTCACAGCCGTCACAATTGGGCATTCGATATCTACGCCAAGCGTCTTGGCCTTGAAAACAAAATCAAGCCGGGGCACTATGTTATGGAGGAGGGAATGAGTGTCATCGAATTGGTGCGTATGCTGAAACTCGGCCTCCAAACGCCCGTAAATGTTACGATAAACAATGTAAAGACTCCGCAATACCTTGCCGGAAAACTCACCAAGCAGATTATGGCCGATTCGGTGGAGATTGTGCGTGCATTGACCGACAAACAGACGGCCAAAGAGTTGGGTTTCTCGTCGCCTCTGACGATGTTCTCGATGTTTATTCCCAACACCTATGAGTTCTATTGGACCGTCACGCCCGAAGAGTTTATAGAGCGTATGCGCAAGGAGTACAAGCGTTTCTGGACGGAGGAGCGTGATGCCAAGCGCAAGCGCAGTGGGTTGAGCCGTACCGAGGTGATGACTTTGGCGTCGATAGTCTATGAGGAGACTCGCAAGAGTGACGAGATGCCTCGCATTGCGGGTGTTTATATCAACCGTTTGCGTCAGGGCATACCCTTGCAGGCAGACCCGACGATAAAGTATGCGTTACAGGATTTTGACCTGCGTCGTATATTGTACCGTCATCTGAAATACCCCTCGCCATACAACACCTACATAAACAGAGGTCTGCCGCCCTCGCCTATCTGTATGCCGAGCATCGAGGCGATTGATGCGGTGCTGAACTTCGAGAAGCACGATTACATCTTCTTCTGCGCCCGCCCCACATTCGACGGCTATCACAACTTCGCCCGCACGCTCAAAGAGCATAACGCCAACGCGAAGGCTTATCAGGCAGAACTGAACAAGCGAAAGATAAAGTAACAACACAAAAAATCCGGCTCGTTGTGGGCCGGATTTTTATATTTTGTACGAGAACTATTTCTGCGCTTTATATGCCTCTACGCCACGCTGCAAGAAGTCAATAAAGGCCTCAACATCGAGGTCATAACCTCGTGGCTCAACGAGTGGCTCGCCATCACGCCCCTGCAACACATAATATGGCTGGGCATTGACGCCATAGGTCTTCAAGGCGTAATATGAGTTAATCTTACCCAAAGTCTTCAACACCTTGCCCGTATCGGTTGTAACCCAATCCTCCTCGGCAACCTTCAACTTATCGTCGGCATACAACGCCACGATGACATACTCCTTGCGCAAGATATCCAAAACTCGCTCGTCAGACCACACTCTTGACTCCATCTCGCGGCAATTCACGCAACCGTGGCCCGTAAAATCGACAAACAAGGGTTTATCGGCATCGGCGGCATAAGCCTCGGCCTCCTCCAAATCGAAGAAGCCCTCCAAGCCGTGCGGCAACTCCAACACATCGCCATATTTCACACCCTGCTTGGGAGCATCATCACTCACCGTAGCCGAGCCTGAGCCCACAACGAAGTCCTGCGACTGCATAGGAGGCAGATAACCCGACAAAGCATTGAGCGGCGCACCCCACATACCCGGAATCATATATACGACAAACGAGAAGGTAATAATGGCCAATACCAGACGACCTACCGACAGATACTGCATATCGCTATCGTGCTTGAACTTCAACTTACCCAGCAGGTAAAGGCCCAGCAACGAGAATATGGCAATCCAAAGGGCGAGATATACCTCTCTATCGAGCAAGCCCCAATGGTAGGTCTGGTCGGCAACGCTCAAAAACTTCAAGCCCAAAGCCAACTCCACGAAGCCCAACACAACCTTTACAGAGTTCAACCAACCGCCACTCTTGGGCAACTGCTTCAACCACGAGGGGAACAGGGCGAACAGTGTAAAAGGCAGAGCAAAGACCACCGAGAATGCCAGCATCGTCAAAATCGGGGCCCAAAACTCACCCGAAGTAGATTGGATAAGTGCCGAGCCGATAATCGGGCCGGTACAAGAGAACGACACCAAAACCAGCGTCAAAGCCATAAAGAATATACCTGTAAGGCCACCCTTATCGGCCTTGGCATCGCTATCATTGACCAACTTCTCGGGCAACACAATCTCGAAAGCACCAAAGAACGATGCCGCGAAAATCATAAACACCGCAAAGAAGATAAGGTTGGGCAACCAATGTGTTGCAATCCAATTGAAGATATCGGCTGTAACGGCATCGCCACCAATCAACCAAGTGAGGAAGATAATCACGCCGATAGGTACGGTGTAGAGCAAGACGATAAACAAGCCATACATCAACGCACGGAAACGACCGCGTGCCACACTACCCGAGCCCTTCAAGAAGAACGACACAGTCATAGGAATCATCGGGAAGACGCAGGGTGTAAGCAACGCCACCAAAGCCCAGCCCACAGCCGCCAAAATAAGGCTCCACAGCGGTTGTCCGCTCTTCTTCTCGGCATTAGGCTCCTCAACCGCGGGCACGCTCTCGACTGCGGCCGACACCTCTCCTACCTTAATATTGAAATCGGCAGCACCCGTCACACAATTCTGGTCGTTGCAAGCCATATAATCGACCGTCACCACCACATCGGCACCGGCCGTTTTAACCTCCTGCGAGAACTTGACAGGCGAGGCGTAGTAGCCAATCTCCATATCGAAGATGGCGTTATACTCTCTCACCGACTCCTTGTCTGCCAACACCTCTCCCACCAACTCGTACCTATCCGAAGGCTCGAAGGTAAAGGTTGTCGCCATAGGGCCACCCTCGTAGGGGCCAAGGTCGTAGAGGTGCCAACCCATATCTGGCACAGCCGTAAATTCAATACGATAGGCATCACCACCCAACGACACGACAGATGTTGTCCAACGCACAGGGTCCTGTGGTTGTGCATACGAGAGCATAACCGCAAACACGGCGACCACACTCAAAACTACTCTTTTTGCAATATTCATAGTCGAAATAATTTTATTCTCTTTCAAAGTGCGCAAACATAACGCACCAAGCAACAAAAATAGTGTAAAAATGGCTTTTATGCAAACCTATAAGGCAAAAAGAGGTTTCTCGCATTGCAATACCTGAAAAATATTTGGAATTATGTAGTTTAGGCGTATAGCGTCATTCTGAACATTTGTTTGGTTGATGCGCCAAAATAGTTCTCCATTATTCCACATTATCCCGGGTAGTATTTTTACCACCCGCGTTAATATTGGGGGTGGGTGAATTAAAAATATACCCCTCTGTCCTAACGGACATCTCCCCTACATCAGGAGCGAAATTTGATAGAAAATAGAAAAAAGAGCAAAGAGAATTTTAATCTCGTCATGCCACAATTTACATATGCAGAGCGT
>CAZQMC010000041.1:0-21384 GCA_964594305.1 uncultured Alistipes sp.
AGCTCACTAACGCCGATGGTACTGCCTATTTAGGTGGGAGAGTAGGTAGCCGCCTTTTTCAAGGAGCAGACCGATTAGGTTTGCTCCTTTTCTTTTTGCATATAGCACCATATCTTTTGCACAAGACTTAAATTGGCTGTTAGGCTGTACGCACAGTACTATCCTAACAGCCAATTTTTCGCTTTGCACAAAACCTACGGCACTCTATGCAAAAATCAAGAGGAGCAAGTTTGGTGCTATATGCAAAATGAAAGACAATCTTGTTGTTTGTGCTATGAGGCGGCAATCCTCGGCAAGTGAAGCGAATATAATGGGTGTATATTATATATAGGTATAGAAAAAAACGCAACCCCGAAGGATTGCGGTAGGTTATTTATTCATTGGCTTCGATTTTAGTTCGTATATCATCAAGGATCTCTCCTTTGTATGAAAAATACTTTGCGCCTTGATATGCGCCAGAATTATTTTGGCGATCTTTAGGCATAAATGTTCCGACGAAAGGCGATAATTTATATAAGCGTCCTTGATATTCGACCTTGTCATCATCGGCAACTTTTACATCAGTGCCTGTTGGAATAAATGTAATTGTCTCTCCGATTTGAATATTAATCATACTGAATCTAAAGCGAGGTCTTTGTTGTTTTTTTATTGTATCATTTATCGATTCGTTAATATGTGTGGCTTTTTTTCGATTCTCACCAAGATACACTTCATCAATTTCCGCATCATCTAATGTTGTGGAAATGTCTTTAAGAATATCAAGGGCTTTTGCTGGAGCAACATTGAAGAACTCTCGATTTTGTCTAATACGGAGGTCTGTTAATCTGTCTATTGTTTTGTGAATCAACTTTTCCACTTCATTATACTTAACTGTTTTAAGAGGTGCATAAATCTCAAAAGGCAATGGCACGGCGGTATTGTCCAACTCTTTTGAGCGGATATCAACGGGGCGAGAACTTTTGCCTATTTTTACCCAATCCTCTTTAAAGCTTGGGTTGGTGAGAATATAAACGTAGCCGGCTTCTTTCATTGTGGGAATATTTTGATTATCACAAATATAATAATTCTATTCCAAATAAACAAAACCGCCGAGCATTACACTCGGCGGTTTCCTATACCTATGTATAGATAATCCTTACTTATTCATCTTGGCCCAAGAGTCTTTCAGGGTGACAGTGCGGTTGAAGACCAGATGGTCGGGAGCAGAGTCCTTATCGACATTGAAGTAGCCGATGCGCTGGAACTGCAAGTAGTCCAGAGGTTTGGCGTCGGCCAGATACTTCTCGACATAGCACTCCGTCAAGACCTTCAACGACTCCTCGTTAATCATCTGCTTCATTGCGTCGAGTGCCTCGCAGCCCTGCTCCTTGCGGATTGCAGCCATCTCGTCGCGAGGGTTCTCAACCTTCCACAGACGGTCGTACAAGCGTACCTCGGCCTTGATGCAGTGGTCGCAACTTACCCAGTGCAGCGTACCCTTAACCTTGCGGTTGCTACCCGGCAGGCCGGTCTTGGTGTCGGGGTCGTACTCGGCATAGACGGTAGTTACATTGCCCGCCTCGTCCTTCTCGCAGCCTGTACACTTGACGATATAGGCATTCTTCAAGCGCACCTCCTGGCCCGGAGTCATACGGAAATACTTCTTTGGTGCGTCCTCCATAAAGTCCTCGCGCTCCATCCACAACTCGCGGCTGAACTCGATGGTATGTGTTCCTGCCTCGGGGTCCTCGGGGTTGTTCACGGCCTCCATAGACTCAACCTTACTCTCGGGGTAGTTGGTGATAACGAGTTTCACGGGGTCGAGAACGGCACTTACGCGCGTAGCGCGCTTGTTCAAATCGTCGCGTACGGCACTTTCCAACAGCGCGAAGTCGTTCAACGCATCGTAGGTGGTGTAGCCAATCTTATCGACGAAACCACGAATAGACTCGGGTGAGTAGCCACGACGACGGAAGCCGCAGATAGTCGGCATACGGGGGTCGTCCCAGCCATTTACCAAGCCCTCCTTAACGAGGATAAGCAGGTTACGCTTGCTCATCAGCGTATAGTTAAGGTTCAGTTTGTTGAACTCGTACTGGCGTGGGCGGTAGTTGCCCAAGCCGTCGCCTTCCTTAACCCAATCGACAAACAAATCGTAAAGTGGGCGGTGGGGGACAAATTCCAAAGTACACAGCGAGTGTGTCACGCCCTCGAAATAGTCGCTCTGGCCGTGTGCAAAGTCGTACATCGGATATGCCTTCCACTTGTCACCCGTACGGTGGTGAGGGTGATTTACCACGCGGTAGATAATCGGGTCGCGGAAGTGCATATTTGAACTTGCCATATCAATCTTGGCACGAAGCACCATCTTGCCCTCCTCAATCTCGCCACGATTCATCTTCTCGAACAATTCGAGGCTCTCCTCAATGGGGCGATTGCGGTAGGGGCTCTCTACGCCGGCCTGGGTGGGAGTACCTTTTTGTGCGGCAATCTCCTCGGCCGATTGCTCGTCGATATATGCTTTGCCCTCCTTAATCAGGCGAATGGCGAAGTCCCACAACTGCTGGAAGTAGTCCGAAGCATAATACTCGTTGCCCCACTGGAACCCGAGCCACTGGATATCCTCCTTGATGGCCTCGACATACTCCATATCCTCCTTGGTGGGGTTGGTATCGTCGAAACGAAGATTACATACGCCACCATAGCGAGCCGCAATGCCAAAGTCCAAGCAAATAGCCTTGGCGTGGCCTATGTGAAGGTAGCCGTTAGGCTCGGGCGGGAAACGTGTCTGCACGCGTGTTTCACCCTTCGCTATCGCCTCTTCGACAGCCTCCTCCACAAAATTCAATCTCTCTTTCGGCTCTGCCGTTTCGATGTTATTCATATTCATAACTCTCGGTATATTATATTGTTATTATCTTTTTGACAATGCAAAATCTTTGAATAATTTTACTTTCAACTCGACCATCTGGCGTGTGCCACAACCGACGCCATCGCTCTGTATGGCAACAAAGACATTCAGGCAGAGGGTATCGTTGAAAAACTTGTTTGAATAGCCGATACGGGTGTCGGTAACAATTCGTGATGCCTGGCTGTCGCTCGTCCAATGAGGCTTTGTGCCAAATATGGGCGAACCATAATAGAGGTCGGCGCCATAACCTTGTGCAAAAGCAGGGTTGGGCGAAGCGTAATAGTAAGGCATCAGGTGGCCTCCCGTATAAAATTGCTCTTCGAGGTATAGTCCCCACTTCTGGATACGCAGTTGCAACATACCTCCCCCGGGGAAGTGCATACTGCTCTCGACAGCACGGTCACGCTGCATAGAGATTATGGCGTGCAATTTGATGTCGAAATCGAAGAATGCGCTGAACCGCGAGCCGATATAGGGATTTACGATGATGTTATCGACCACGCTGCCCGAAATCTGTTCGCTACCGGCATAGTGGAACACCTGCAAGGCATAACCGCCATAGAGATACCCTTTTTTGAGAATATCGAGGTGACCGGCCGAGAGTATGCAAAACCTCTCGCGAGCCTCTTTTGAATACATTCCGCACCAATCCAGAGCCAACTCTATGTGGCCTCTCGTGCCGCTGTATTGGCCCATAAAACCGTGCAGACGATTTTCATAAAAGCGTGCAACATCGCTGATGAAAACATCAGAGTAGTAGCCTTTGAGTTCGCTACGGTCGAAGATGCCGGCAAGGGCCTTGACCTTCGGTGTGGCGAAACGATAGTATAACTGCGGACGAGCCTTCGAGAAAAATTTATCCTGCTCGCCGAAGTTAGCATAGATATCGGCACCTATGACGAGCGAATTTTTCTCGTTCCACGCCAAGCCAATCTTGGGCGATAAGCGTGCCGCAAAAGTGGTCTCTGACGCGCCTAAATTGGTGCCCGAATATTCGGTATTATCGAAGAATGTGTCGAAACCGATGCCTGTGAGCAACCTATAATCCTCCTGTGCCGACGCTGGTGCGGCGACCATTACAGCGAAAAACAGAGCGAAAATATGGCGAATAAAACTATTCATCGGCTTTCTACATAATTTAATTATATGCAAAGATAATTTATTTCCGCGATTTGTGCTATATTTGTCCTATATAATTATCATTTACAGATGAGAAAAATTACGAATGAGGAGTTGCATCGCCCCTCTGCGGAGGAGTTTGCCGCAATGCAACGCATACCCGTAAGGGTGGTGTTGGATAATGTCCGCTCGGCGCAGAATGTCGGTGCTTTTTTTCGTACGGCCGACGCTTTTGCCATTGAGCATATTGCTTTGTGCGGTATTACCGTCACTCCGCCTTCAAAAGATATTCATAAGACGGCTCTCGGCGCAGAACTTACCGTTAAGTGGGACTATTATGCCTCGACGGCGGAGTGTGTCGCAGAGTTAAAGGCCGAGGGTTATCGGGTGCTTGCCATCGAGCAGGTCGAGGGTGCTACGATGCTCGATGAGTTGGAGATTGCCTCTGTCGGTAAATATGCCCTTGTCTTTGGTAACGAGGTGGCAGGTGTCGAGCAACAGGTGGTCGATATGTGCGACGGAGCGATAGAGATTCCGCAAGTCGGCACGAAACACTCTATAAATGTGTCGGTTGCAGGCGGAGTGGTGCTGTGGCCCTTCTTCGCGGCCCTGCGAGGTGCACTGTAACGGTTGCGGAGTGGTGCGATAAAAGAGGAAAAGATTTCTTTTACATCTAATTTTTGCATACATTTGCGTCATATAACGTAAAACAATTTAATTTCAGGAGATGTCAGTTGCAGGATCAGTCAGAGCCGTTACGACTCTGCGTTTAACCGAGATGAAACAGCGTGGCGAAAAAATTGCTATGCTTACTACTTACGACTATTCAACCGCAAAGATTGTCGATGCCGCCGGTGTTGATGTGATTTTGGTGGGTGATTCGGCTGCCAATGTTATGGCAGGATATGAGACTACTTTGCCCATTACGCTCGATATGATGATTTATCACGCCCGTTCCGTTACGCGTGGTGCAAAGCGTGCTTTGGTGGTGGTGGATTTGCCATTCGGTACCTATCAGGGTAACTCGAAGGTGGCACTCGATTCTGCTATCCGTATTATGAAAGAGACCGAGGCCGATGCCGTAAAGATGGAGGGCGGTGAGGAGATTTTGGAGTCTGTTCAGCGTATCCTTTCGGCCGGTATTCCCGTTATGGCTCACTTGGGCCTCACGCCGCAGTCGATTCATAAGTTCGGCACCTATAATGTGCGTGCCAAGGAGGAGGCCGAGGCCGAGAAACTTATCCGTGATGCTCATCTTTTGGAGGAGGCAGGTTGTTTTGCTGTTGTGTTGGAGAAGATTCCCGCAGCGTTGGCCGAGCGTGTGACAAAGGAGTTGAAGATGCCTACAATCGGTATCGGTGCAGGTGGTAAGGTCGATGGTCAGGTGCTGGTTATTCACGATATGCTGGGTATTACCAACGATTTCTCGCCCCGTTTCCTGCGTCGTTATGCAGACTTGCACGGCGTTATGAGTGAGGCCATCTCGCACTATGTCGATGATGTGAAGAATGAAGATTTCCCCAACGAGAAAGAGCAATATTAAAATTTGCGCCTGTGCGAAAACTTGTAATCATACCTACCTATAACGAGATTGAGAATATCTCGCGAATGATTGATACCGTGATGTCACTCGCAGGCGATTTCGATATGCTCGTCATCGACGACGGCTCACCCGATGGTACGGCCGAGGTGGTGGAGCGCCGCCAAAAGGAGTTCTCGGAGAGGCTCTTTATGATTCGTCGCGTGGGTAAGTTGGGCTTGGGTACGGCCTATCTTACGGGCTTTCGCTGGGCTTTGGAGCACGGTTACGACTATGTCTTCGAGATGGATTGCGATTTCTCGCATAATCCCGACGATTTGAACCGCTTGTATGAGGCTGCCGAGGCGGGGGCCGATGTCGTTGTCGGCTCACGCTATGTTGTTGGCGTGAATGTGGTTAATTGGCCGATGTCGCGCCTGCTGATGTCCTATTTCGCATCGAAGTATGTGCGTATTGTGACGCGTATGCCGGTGTGCGACGCTACGGCGGGCTTTGTCTGTTACTCGCGTCGGGCGTTGCAGACCATCAACCTCGACGAGGTGCAGATGAAGGGTTATGGCTTCCAGATTGAGATGAAATATTCGGCGTGGCGTCTGGGCCTCACAATTAAAGAGGTATCGATTGTCTTTACCGAGCGCCGCGAGGGTGCTTCAAAGATGTCGGGCGGCATCTTCGGTGAAGCCTTCTTTGGTGTGCTGAAACTTCCCTTCCGCAAAATCCGCCGAGCAGAATAATCGGTGAAATATATTGTGTTTTATAATAACGGGCCTGTCTAACAAGTCTGATTTTTACGATTTCACCCCCGCCAGAAGTGTGTCTGACGGGGGCGATTTTTATTTTTTAGGACTTGTTAGACAGGCCCGTTATTTGTTTATGTATCAATCTACCGAACAAAGTGAGGATTGATATCTCTAAAAATAAATACAAAAGTGGCGTATGAAGGAACTTCATGGTTCACAATATACGCCACATTGTCAGTTTTGATATTGATACTAGACTTGCCCTATTGATAAACTACTAAAACACCTTTTTGTGTAGCCGTTTTTATAATTTGCTCAATATTATTGCCTAGATTTTGAGTGCATGTAAATATTCCTATTTCTTTGTTGTTTTTTGTGACTAGTATAGCAGTTGCTCCTTTCGTATAGTACATGAGGTATGTGTATCCATTTGTGCCATTCCATCTGTAACCTATCGTGTTATCACCTGTATTTTGTGTCCATTGAGACTTAGTAAATTCGATTTTTTGATTATTATAGGCTACTTGATTAAGAGTTGGAATATTACCGCTTTTAAAAGATTGCTGATTTAATCGAATCACTAGTCTATTCGGAGAATCATACAAAATTAAGGAAAACTTTGCATCTTCTAAAACGGTAACATCTGAATTCACATAAAGCATGTTAATATCAATACGATTAAGTACTTGTGCTTGTATAGAAATAGAACTGATGCATAAAAATATTACAAAAATAATCTTTCTCATCATTCTAATAACTATGAAATGAGTTGTTGATAACAATATGTTACACCATTGATATTATAAGGCTGTTTAATTATTTGAGTTATAACCATCGTAGTAATATCTTCCTTTGTAATAAATGTATGCACTACCATTATTATCGTATTCTAATTTCAGCCTTTCTCGTTGCCCATTATCCCATGTAATATAAATAATTTCATCTTGGACATAATACTCTCCACTTCTGCAATCATACCTATTTTCAGGAGTCCAGTGACGACAATTGCCAGTCTTGAAAAAAGATAGCCCATAAGAACTAGAGTAATGCATAAATTCTATATAGTATCTTTCGGCTGAATAAGAACTATTATCGTCCTGACTGGAAATTTCCATAGCATTAGAATTGGCAAATCCAACTACTGCAAATATAACCGCACAAAGCAAAAATAACTTTTTCATAATATATATTGTTTTACATTGAGATTTTCTACTCACTTAACGGCTTTTCGATTACTCCGTTGTACCTTGAATCTCTTTAATAAATACGCACAAAAAAAGCGCGGTACTTTTAGTATATTCTCACTTCGAGGTGTTTGGCGTAACCCTGGTAGAAGAATAACTAAAAGCCCGCACCGTATAGTGCGAGCATTTCAACTATTATTCCTTTCTACCAAACAAGTCGCCAAACTTTCGAAGTGAAAGAATAAAGCTAAAACGCTTTTCCAAATATGTCTAAAATGTGCGTATCAAATTATACGCAATGTTTCATAGGCAAAAAATCTTTAATGTTTTCACAAAGTTAAGTATTTTTTTGCAAAGTATCACTACTTATTTTTAATTCGTGTTGAATAGAAGATTACACACACAAAAAAAATAAATAGTGGTTAGATAATCTATACAAGTACGAAAATACAATGGGATTTTACATCATTACTTCAAATCGCTTTTTGCCGAGGGCGTAGCGGAGGATAATGGCGCCGCGGTAGATTTGGTGGGATTCGGCGGTGGCGGAGTGGCGTATTGCGTGGCGTTTCTTCGAAAGAGAACGGTGCAGACGCATAAAATCCCAATAGGCCTTTATCGTTGCCGAGGTTAGAGACGGCTGGCCCTTCAACAAATATATCAGCGCCGAGAGCATATCGGCCGCAGGGCGCAAGACAGCCACCACGCAGCGTTGCCACGCAGGGGCACACTTAAAGAGCATCGAGAGGTTGTTGCGGTAGTTAAGGTATAGTTTGCGGGGCGACTCATTAGGCAGTGTGCCGCCGCCCAAGTGATAGACCGTCGAGCGAGGCTCGCACATAACCTTATAGCCCGCGAGTTGCATACGCCAGCAGAGGTCAATCTCCTCCATATGGGCGAAGAAATCTCCATCAAAACCACCCAGCGAGTGGAACACATCGGCTCGACAGCAGAATGCCGCGCCACTTGCCCAAAAGACCTCACGAGGGGTATCGTACTGTCCGCAGTCCTGCTCGGTGGTGGAGAGGATACGCCCACGACAGAAGGGGTAGCCCAGAAAATCGATAAAGCCGCCTGCGGCACCTGCATACTCAAATCGTGTGCGGTCGTGATAAGCCAAGAGTTTGGGTGCTACGGCAGCGACCTTCTCGTCGGCATCAAGCACAGCGAGGAGTGGCTCTATCCATTGCGGAGTGACCTCAATATCGGAATTAAGCAAGATGTAATAGTCGGCATCGACCTGCCTCAATGCGCGATTATATCCCTCGGCAAAGCCGTAGTTCTGCTCCAAACGGACAATCTCGATATCGGGATAATATTGCTCGACAAAAGCCACCGAAGCATCGGTTGAGCCGTTGTCGGCGACGATGATACGCACCTCCGACGGAGTGTTTTGAACAACACTCGGCAGAAATGTTTGCAGATGCTTTACTCCATTCCAATTGAGTATGACAACGGCGGTGCGCATATCGAAATTTACTCCTTATCTTTGGCGTAGCGGTTGCGTTTCTCCTCCTTCTCGGGTTTCGGGCAACCTGCGACGACGATGACAAATTCTCCTTTCGGCTCGTTTGCTCGGAAATGCTCCAAGACCTCGGCGATAGTACCTCGTACGGTCTGCTCAAACTTTTTCGTGAGTTCGCGCGACACCGACACCTTGCGGTCGGGACCGAATACTTCGGCCAACTGCTCCAAGCACTTCACCACACGGAATGGCGACTCGTAGAAGATAATGCTGCGAGGCTCCTCCTTTAACTCCTCCAAACGCTTGGTGCGGCCCTTCTTTTGGGGTAAAAAGCCCTCGAAACAGAAACGGTCGCAAGGAAATCCACTCTGCACCAAAGCAGGAATGAGTGCCGTAGCACCGGGGAGAGTCTCAACCTCAATGCCCGCTTCAACGCATGTGCGTACAAGCAGAAATCCGGGGTCGGAAATGCCCGGAGTTCCGGCGTCCGATACCAAAGCAACGGTGCGTCCCTCGCCTATGGCTGATGCCACCGAGGCTGCTGTGGCGTGTTCGTTGAACTTGTGATGAGAATACAACTTCTTCTCGATGCCCAAATGTTTCAACAAAAACGCAGTCGTGCGAGTATCCTCGGCCAAGATGTAGTCGGCCTCGCCGAGAACTTTTATGGCTCGCAGGGTTATATCGTCCAAGTTGCCTATGGGAGTGGGTACGATGTATAATTTCGACATAATAGTCCCGAATTATGAGTGTTTGCGCTCCAAAAGTTTCATAATAAACTTCGCACCCTCGGAGTCGGGATTCCACGCAAAGTTCTCGACAATGTAAATCATACAGTCGTCGAATGACTCCTGCGCATCGAGGTCTTCGAGAGCCTTTTTATAGGCTGTTTCGTCGCCGTCGAACAGGTCACGAATCATAAGGAACTTATCGTTGATGCCTACGCCGTCGTGTAGCGACGATATTTTCGAGTTTGTAATCTCCTCGGCCAATGGGGCGGGGCGAGAAATCGTGTCGGCCAAGGTCTGCTGATTGGGTGCGATTGTGTCGGCCAGAGTGACATTATGCTCGTTCGCATCGGCAATGGTCGTCGTCGAAGGTATCGTCTCCTCCGCAATATCCTCCTTTGATACAGGCTCAACATCATCGATACTCAAATCGAAGATTTTCGATATATTGACACTCTTCTCTTTGGGTTTTGCCGGCTCTGCGTCGTCATACAACGACATCATTCGCAGATGCTTCGAGCGAGTGTGGCGTTTTGGCTCCTCCATTCCGAAAAGATTACCCATCGTCTGTGGTGCAGGCTCCGACACCTCTTCAACCTCCTCTTTCGGGGCGATTTCCTCCGTTGGAGTGGGTTCCTCTTTTGAAGCAACTTCCTCCTCTTGTGCGGATTTCGCTGTTGCAGTTTCCTCCGACATTTCGGCCGGCTCCTCTATCGCTTCTATCGTCTCTATCTCTTCTGTCGGCTCTTCTGCGGCAATAGCATTTTCGGTCACAGCCTCCTCTGCTGGTACTTCGTCCTCTTCTGTACTTTCGTCTTCGATATCATCTGCCATAAATGCTCCTGCCTCTATCTCCTCGGTCGGCTCTTCGTCCTCCTCCTCGAAAAGAAGTTCTACCTCTACATCCGGCTCATCGTCCGACTCTGCCTCCGTTTCGGCTTGGTTGATGATATCCGAAACTACGGCTGCGGTTGCTGCTACTGCGCCGCTCTGTTCTGCTGTGGCAGTGGTGCCAAAACGAATAATCTCGTACAGGTTTTGAAGTTTGCTTAAAACCAACTCTTTCTCTATTGCCGAGATGCTGCTATCGTCGCTCCACGATGCGACAATTTGCGAGAGTTTGGCTATCTCTGTTTTGATAAGTTCGATATTCATAATGGGTGAAATGAAATATTTTCCCAAAGGTATAAATTTTTGAGTAAAAAAGTGGCTCCGATGATAAAAATAGTGGAAAAATCTGAGATTTATCTCAGATGTAAATTTCAAATGTAGTTTTGGCTCTCTGATAAAGAGCAAATAAAATACCCGAACTTGCGCGTGTAAGTTCGGGTATTATGTGACGACTGAAAGAGATTATTCTACCACCAGATTCTCGACGCTCTTGGTCTCAACCATCAGACCGCAACCCTCGACACGATTGCCCTTAACCTCAATGTTGCGGGCATTGCGGATAGATATGCCGCAACTGTTTTCGCCTGTGCCGATGATTGTGTTATCGATGATTTTTACGCCATCGTGCAGGGTAGTACCTTCGGTGTCGGGGGCTCCGATAACCACAGCAATACCGGCAGCACCATACTGACGACCTGCGCCCAAGCCGCAGTTAATCATTGTGTTACGAGCAATGGTCAAATCCTCGGCGTGAGTACCCTCTTTCCAATGTGACTCGGCGCCTACGTGAATGGCTGTACCTGTGCTGCCTCTGAAAATGTTATCCTCGATAACCACTCCGCGAGTCTTTGCCAATACACCGCGTGCAAGATTTCCCCATACCACCGAGCGGCGGAACTCCAAGCGTGGCAACTTCGATATGTTGAACAGGTAGAATTTCTCGAAATCGGCGGGAAGGTCGCAGTTTAGACGCACCTTGACATCGACCTGCTGGCCTTCGTGCTGTACATCGACAACTTCGGCAACGCCCTCGACTTTAAGGTTTGAGATGCGTACAATCTCCATCTTGTCGCCCACACGCGGTACATCGGCAACCTGAATATGGGTATAAGTGGGAGCCTTCAATGTGAGTGTGGCCCAGCCATCTTCAACCTTTGCGATGTCGTGATAATAACCGTGAACATTGGTAGCATCGTCGCCCTGACCTCGGAACATACAACCGTCAAACGAGATTGTACCCTCGCAGCAGGCGAAGTGTGTAGCGTCGGTATTGGTCGAGAATGAGTATCCGGCCGAAGGGATAATCGACAGGCCTTTGATTGTGACATCTTTACTGTCAAAACCTACGATACCCATACCGCATTGAGCGTGAATGGTTACATTTTCGATGGTGGTATTCGTCGAGCGCCATACCAAAATCGCAGGACGGAAGTGGAACGAGTGGGGCGTAGCCACAGGCGCACCCATCATATATTCGGGTAACTCGCCCTTGAAAACGACCTTGTTGCCATCGAAAACCTCTTTGCGTGCAAAGTAGAACGGTGAGCGATAGATGCCGCTGATTTTGTTATCCCAAAGCATTACACGAGGGAAGGGTGTGTCCATTGTCAGTGTGCGCTCGTTGCCAAATTGTACGGTGAATGTACCTTCGCCGATTTCGCATACTCGGCCCTCCGAGAAGGGCTTGCGTTTATAATCGATAGCCAGACCTTTTACCGTAAAGTCGGTGCAGCCAACTATCGAAAGCGGCTCCATCCAGCCTTCGCACATCAAAACGGCACCACGAGCCTCGATTGTGGTCGAAACACTGCCCTCAAAATCCAAACCTCTTACATAAGGGTAGTAGGGCTTAAAGATTGTACCTTCGGGGTTTTGGCCCATCTTGCCCGACATCACCTCCTGCTCCAATCGCTCGGCCTCGGTATCACGCAGACGATATACTCCGGCCGGCATAATGAGGGTTGTAGAGGGGTTTTGGCGACAATATTCCGCAGCACGTCGCAATGCTTTGGTGTCATCTTTGCCATCATCGGGCTTCGCACCGAAGTCAATGACAGAGATTGTCTTGCCTCCGGTCGGGGTGTCGTTTGCCGCCGAGAGGGCGGTTACTGATAGCAGTGCGATACACACAAGAAAGAGTCGTTTAATGTTCATAATATGTGAGTTTCTAGTTTTTTGTATTTTCTCTACAAAGATAATCTTATGCGCAATAAAAAACAAAATGATTCCCCAAAAAGTGAGGAATCATTAAGTGGTATCTCGTCGGCCTATTTTTGTAATTGGTCGCTATAAACCGCAACCGGCAAATCGTGCATATTGTATTGCGAAGCCATCGAGCGACCGTAAGCGCCTGCCGACTTAATCGAGAGCAAATCTCCTCGTTGGCTCTTTTTGAGGCTGACATTTTCGTCAAACACATCGGTAGATTCGCAGGCTGTACCTACGACAGTATATTTTTTGTTTATCTCCTCCTGCGAGGTGATGTTCTCGATGTTGTGATACGAGCCGTAGAGCATCGGACGAATAAGTTCTGTCATCGAGGCATCGACAATCAACAGACGACGGCCCGTAGCGGTGGTTTTGTTGAACAATACCTTGGTAATCAACTCGCCACATTCGCCCACGATGGCACGACCAAACTCGAAATGCACCTCACGCTCACCCACGCTCAAATATTCGTGAATAATGGCGAAAAGCGAAGCAAAGTTGGGTATGGGCTCATTCTCGGGTACATCGTAGTTGATGCCCAAGCCGCCACCCACATCGACGATGCGGAAAGAGAAACCGAGTGACTCCAACTTCTCGACAATGGCATTGGCCTTGTTGCACATATTCTCAAATACGTGTAACTCGCGAATCTGTGAGCCGATGTGGATATGAATACCTATGATGTTGATATTCTCCAACGATTTAATCATCTCCGCGTTCTCCAATATCTCATCATACGAAATACCGAATTTACTGTCGGCTTGGCCCGTATCGATGCAGTGGTTGGTTTTGGGGTCGATGTCGGGGTTTATACGCAGGCCCACGTCGGCTTTTTTGCCGAGTTCGCCGGCGATTTGATTTACAACCTGCAACTCCTCGATAGACTCGCAGTTGATGGCCAAAATATCCTGTTCGATGGCGTAACGAATCTCCTTGTCACGCTTGCCCACACCGGCATATACGATACTTTTCGGCTCGAAGCCCAACTCTATGGCCTTGCCTACTTCGTTACCGCTGGCGCAGTCAATACCGATACCATACTCCTTGATGATTGAAAGGAGATAGTCGTCGTTGTTGGCTTTTATGGCGTAATGAACTTTATAGTTATACTTGTTTGATTCATAAACGACGCTCTCCAATGTCTGGCGGAGAAGGTTAATGTCGTAGAGGTAGAACGGAGTCTCCAACTCTTTGAGTTGTGATGCAACTTTTCTGCTGAGCATAATAAATTCCTAAATACTAATTTGCAAAACTTCATCACCTTGACGGGTGACTTGGTCGCAAAAGTATCTATTTCGTGCCGTTTTTGCAAACAAAAAAGGCCCTCAAAAAATGAAGGCCTTGTAAATGGGGTGTTTTTTCGCATAAATATTCCATTTTGCCACCTACCAAATACTATCGAAATACTCTGCTCGTTGCTTGATATGTTCGTACTTACGGTCGGGACACAGCCTTACGGCTTCGGCATATTGTCTGCGAAGAGTGTTGATTTTGTGGGTTAAATTTGCTTGTATGGATTTTATTGCTTTGGGAGAGAGTCTCGGTCTGTCGGGATTTTTTGTGCAAGCGTTCTCCGTCTGATGACGATTAAAATCCTCTAACTCCTTGATGGCTTTGCTGAGTTCATATTTGGGATTGTATCGCTCGTGTTGTAGTTCGTAAAAAGCGTTGATAATCATCGTTTTTGCCCCGTTGAAAAAGTCGCTTCGGTCGGCAGAGTAGTGTGGTATATGCTCTAAAATAAACTCCGCCCACTCATACTTCGCAAGTGCTCTTTTTGTGGGGTTTAGGGTGTTGAGCATATTTATTCTGTACTCTTGATTCATTCGCTCGAAAGCATAGCGATAAATCTTCACTTTGTCGCCCGAGGTCGAGGCTGCCGGAGCATAATAAACGCGGTGGCTGGCGGTAGAATTGTCTAATAAGATGTCTGCAAAATTCTCTTTTTTCATAATTATAAAAATTTGGAAGTTAAACATTTTTTTTATTGGTTATCGATTTGGCAATCAGTGAGTTTATGGTGGTGATTGTCGGCTCAAACACGTCAAAGAACGCCCCTGCCTGTGGAGGCGGCGGGCCTCGTCGGCAAGATTTTGTGTTTGAGAATGTTTAACTTCCGCAACTTGCTACTGCAAGGTCTCGGGCGGAGAGATTTTTATGAAAAAAGAACCTGTCATTGCTGCATATTTATACTGCATATTACGATGTGTGTCATCACTCGATGACAATATCGCCAAGATGCAAATTACCCATCACAACACTTCGCGTGCTGCCATAGAATTTTTAGTACGATAAAATTGATTTTTGTTGTTTGATGACGCAAATATAATGATTATTTTGAACTCTTCCAAAAAAGAAGAGTGATTTTTAGCGTAGTAACAAAAAAAGACCAATCTCTTTGACGAAAAGGAAAAACTTTGTATATTTGTGAAAACGAATTGATTTTCAATGAGAATGGTTTGCCCTATTCCTAATTTTCCCGTCCTCGTGGGGGGGGGTATTTTATCGGTTAAAAATCGATAAAAGACCTTTCTGTGCAACATCTTTTTTAATTTGGCAAAATCTTTCAAAATTCATCACCTCGTGGCAAATGCGACGAGGAGCCTTGCTATGCCTAACCATTTTTTAACAACTTAAAATAATACATTATGAAAAAGTCATTATTACACATTTTTGCATTGGTCGTCATTGTGGCTATTGGTTTTTCCGTAGCCGGTTGTGGCAATGACGATAAAGGCGGAGGGGAAACCGATGTTGCCCTAACGGCCATAGCACTCGACCAATCGTCATTACTTATGGAGGTGGGAGAGAGCGTGACACTCAAACCTGTTTTTACGCCTGCTAATGCGACCAACAAAGTCGTAAAATGGAGTTGCGACAGCAGTGCTGCCGAGGTTGAAGAGGGTGTCGTGACAGCACTCGGAATAGGCCAGGCAACCGTATCTGTAATTTCCGATGACGGTGGCTATGTGGCACACTGTAACATTGAAGTTGTAGTCGATAAAGATGCTGTATTTGTAGAGAGTATCGAGTTCTCCCAAGCAAGTTATGCGATGGTTGTGGGTGATGTGTTGGCACTTATGCCGACCGTTAAGCCCGAAAATGCCGACAACAAAACTCTGAAATGGGCCACGCAGGATACCAACATTATCTCGGTCGATGAGCAGGGTATGGTCGAGGCTTTGGCTATCGGTAATGCGACCGTTACGGCTTTGGCTACCGACGGAAGCGGTGTGACCGCCTCTGTTGCAATAAATGTGTCAAATCCCGTAACGGAAGTGAATTTTGGCGGTTCGGACAATTATGCCAAATATACCACTTGGCACGGAAACAATTTCGAGTTAGATGTGCGCACAACTCCGGCCAATGCCGATTTGCGAACTTTAAGTTGGTCGTTCCAAACGCTTAATGGTCAGGCTAATCCCAAGGGTATAAGTTATGAGGTTGCGGCAGATAAGGTTACGGTGAACTGTGTTGTCGATGAAAACTCTACCCGCAACGGCTGTAAGGTTGAGGTGGCGACGAGCGATAAATCCGATTACGCCTATGCGCAGGTCGATTTCTTGACCTATCCGTGGATTATGGCAAGTAAGAATAATGGCGCCACTTTCGAATATGGAGCGCATGTGCTGTGTGAGTCGAGCGACTGGAAATTTAACTACGAGCCCGATGATTATTTGAGTTCGCAACTCTATTTCGTGGCGTATAGTCCCAAAAATGAGGAGTATCTGGCCGAGGACTCGCCATTGACCTATTACGCTGACGATATTATTCCCACCTCGGCATATACTCTCACTTCGTCTGCTCCCGAAAAACTTGCACTCGAAAAGTTGGAAGGCAAGGGATACCGCCTCAAATTCCTTACCGATGAATTAACCTCTGTTACACTTACTTACACTTGTGGTGATTATGTGCATAACTATAAAATCAACATCATTCAGTAGCCAGAATCAGCCCCTGTAAATATCGTGAAAAAAGTCGCTCGGCACTTTGTGTCGGGCGACTTTTTCTCTGTACGCTTCTTCAAAGAAGAAGATTATTCTGCCGTAAAGCGTGTTATCTGCAAAAAAAATGCTACTTTTGTAGGCTATAATTAGAGTATAAACAAAAAACAGATAAGATAATGGCTTTACAATGCGGTATCGTAGGTCTGCCCAATGTGGGTAAATCGACGCTTTTCAACTGCCTCTCGAATGCAAAGGCGCAGGCAGCAAACTTCCCTTTCTGTACTATCGAGCCCAATGTGGGTGTTATCACCGTACCCGACGAGCGTCTGGTAAAGTTGGCCGAGATTGATAACCCGAAGAAGGTTATCCCCACGACAATCGAGATTGTCGATATCGCCGGCTTGGTGAAGGGTGCATCGAAGGGCGAGGGCCTCGGAAACAAATTTTTGGGAAATATTCGTAATACCAATGCGATTATCCACGTGTTGCGCTGCTTCGAGAATGGTAACATTACCCACGTCGATGGTACGGTGGACCCTGTGCGCGATAAGGGTATTATCGATACCGAGTTGCAGTTGAAGGACCTCGAAACCGTAGAGAACAATATCGGCAAATGCCAGAAACAGGCGGCCGCCGGCGATAAGACGGCGAAGCGTCGTTATGAACTCTTGGTTCAGTTTAAGGAGGCTTTGGAGCAGGGCCGTTCGGCTCGTACGGTCGAGACCGACAAGGAGGAGCGCAAAATCGTGGCCGACCTCAATCTTCTGACCGATAAGCCGGTACTTTATGTCTGCAATGTCGATGAGGCGAGTGCCGTATCGGGCAATGCACACACCGAGGCTGTGAAGGCGGCTATTGCCGACGAGAACGCCGAGATGTTGATTGTGGCGGCGGCTACCGAGGCCGATATTGCCGAGTTGGAGGATTTCGAGGAGCGTCAGATGTTCCTGCAAGATATGGGCTTGGAGGAGTCGGGTGTGGCTCGTCTTATCAAGGCGGCATATAAGTTGCTCAACCTCCAAACATTCTTCACGACGGGTGCCGACGAGAGTCGTGCGTGGACTTTTGTGAAGGGTATGAAGGCTCCGCAGACTGCCGGCATTATCCATACCGATTTCGAGCGTGGTTTTATCCGTGCCGAGGTTATCAAGTACGACGATTATGTTGCACTTGGTTCGGAGAAGGCTTGCCGCGATGTAGGTAAGATTGGCATCGAGGGCAAGGAGTACATAGTACAAGATGGGGATATTATGCACTTCCTCTTCAACGTTTAATAATTGTCTTGTGAGTTATTTTGTCGTTACGCTCGTTTTCAAAATGCTCATTTACGATTGAGTAAACTCCGCTTTTGAAAACTTCGCAAGCCTTGAAATAACCTCACAATAGATTGTTAAATGATTGAGTGTGTGGCAATCTTCAAAACAGCCTCACAAAACAAAGTTTTTGGGGTAGAGATAGTGCAAGCCTAAAAATAATCTCACAATCCAATCATTAAAGAGTTGGAGTGGGGCAATCTTCAAAACAGCCTCACAAAACAAAGTTTTTGGGGTGGAGATAGTGTAAGCCTAAAAATAATCTCACAATCCAATCATTAAAGAGTGGAGTGGGGTAATCTTCAAAACAGCCTCACAAAACAAAGTTTTTGGGGAATGGTGGTTTTGTTGCGATAAACAGAGTGAAAATAGGGATATGAACATCAAGAGGTTAATAGAGAATTATTCCGGCGCAATCGTATTGGCGGGGCTTGTCGTGGTGGCCGTTGTGCTGCTCGTTGCCGTTCCCTCTGCCAAGCAGTGGGCCTTTGCTATGTTGGCATTTGTCCTTGCTGTGCTGACTCCCATAGAGTTGCCCACAATTCGTTATTTTCAAAATCACAAATGGGCCGACTTTATTGTGCTTCGGTCTACTCCTTTGGCGTTGGCTCTTGTTGCTGATAAATATTTGACAGAGGCTTATCCTGAATTCGATGGTTTTGGAACATTAGCCTTGCTCTATGTCATCTCATATTATGTTGTGTCGGGATTTGTGGCGTTGTTCCTGAAATTGAAAGAGATAAAAAATAGATAAAAACTAAAATAGCAGAAAATTATGTCAAGAGAGGTAAGAGTACGCTTTGCTCCGTCGCCGACGGGCCCCCTGCATATGGGAGGCGTGCGTACAGCACTTTACAACTATTTGTTTGCTCGCCGTCATGGCGGAAAGATGATTCTTCGTATCGAGGATACCGACTCGCAGCGTTTCGTGCCCGGAGCCGAGGAGTATATCATCGAGTCGTTGAAGTGGTGCGGCATCGAGATTGACGAGGGTGTCGGCGTGGGAGGCCCTCACGCTCCATATCGTCAGAGTGAGCGTCGTGAGATTTATTTGAAGTATGCCAAGCAGTTGGTTGAGGCAGGTTGGGCTTACTATGCTTTCGATACTTCGGAGGAGTTGGACGCTCTGCGCAAGGAGGCTGAGGCCAAAGGCGAGACATTTGCCTACAACTACTCTGTTCGTGAGAAGTTGCCCACATCGCTCTCCCTCTCAAAAGAGGAGGTCGAGGAGCGCATCGCGCGTGGCGATATCTGGGTTGTCCGTTTCAAGATGCCAGAGAATGAGATTGTCGAAATGGACGACCTGATTCGCGGCCACGTGAAGGTTAATACCTCGACACTTGACGATAAGGTGCTTTACAAGAGTGCTGATGCACTGCCAACCTATCACTTGGCAAATATCGTCGATGACCATTTGATGGAGATTTCGCACGTTATTCGTGGCGAGGAGTGGTTGCCTTCGTTGCCTTTGCACTATCTTTTGTACAAGGCTTTCGGCTGGACCGATTCACAACCGCAGTTTGCGCACCTTCCGCTGTTGTTGAAGCCTACGGGCGGTGGCAAACTCTCGAAGCGCGATGGCGACAAGATGGGATTCCCCGTATTCCCCTTGTTCTGGAAGTCTCCCGCCACAGGCGAGACCGCTCACGGCTATCGTGAGGACGGTTACTTTGCCGAGGCATTCGTAAATATGCTGGCGTTGCTCGGCTGGAATCCCGGAACAGAGCAGGAGTTGTTCTCGATGCAGGAGTTGATAGATGGCTTCTCATTGGAGCGTGTATCGAAGTCTGGCGCACGCTTCCAGCCCGATAAGGCAAAGTGGTTTAATGCTCAATATATGCACCACAAGAGCGACGAGGAGTTGGCCTCTTTGTTCCAGCCCATCTTGAAGGAGCATGGCGTTGAGGTGTCGGACTCATTGGCCGGTAAGGCTGCCGGCATTATGAAGGAGCGTGCCACATTTATCACCGACCTTTGGGATTTGACATCATATTTCTTTGTTGCTCCCGCCGAGTACGAGGAGAAGCAGACCAAGAAGTATTGGAAGGGCGACAACCCTGCACGTTTGCGTGAGGTGCGCGAGGTGCTGGCGTCGATTGACGACTTCTCGAAGGAGAATACCGAGGCCGTTGTGGGTGCTTGGATTCACGAGAAGGAGTATGGCATGGGCCAGATTATGAATACGTTGCGTTTGGCTTTGGTGGGTGCCGGCAAGGGCCCCGGAATGTACGATGTTACAGCCTTCCTCGGCAAGGAGGAGTGTCTCCGCCGCATAGATTCAATTTTGACTAACTTAAAACCCGTAGAATAATGGAAATTATGCAACACATTTGGGGTTCTACCCCCGAGGGCGAGGCTATCGTTCTCTATACTATCCGCAACGCCAATGGTTGCGAGGTGCAACTTTGTAATATCGGTGCCTGCATCGTGGCGGTAAAAGCACCCGATAAAGATGGCAATATCGACGATATCGCTTTGGGATATAAAGATGCAATGAGTTACTTCGGTGACGGCGCAGCCAGCGGTAAGAGTGCCGGTCGTGTGGCAGGCCGTATCGCCAAGGGTAAGATGACTATCGAGGGCGTGGAGTACAGCCTCGAAACAAATAATGGCCCTAACCACTTGCACGGTGGTACAAAGGGCTTTGCCAATCAGTTGTGGGAGGGCCGCGTGGAGACAAACCGTGTGGTATTCTCTCGTACATCGCCCGATGGCGAGCAGGGATACCCGGGTGAGTTGTATGTCGAGGCCGGTTACTATTTTAGCGACGATAACGAGTTGGAGATTACTTATATGGCACGCACCGATAAGGCTACGGTCGTAAATCTCACCAACCACGTCTATTGGAACTTGGCAGGCGAGGGTAGTGGTCAGACTATTTTCGACCACGAGTTGCACCTCAACTGCTCGAAGGTGTTGGAGATGGACCCCACGCAGATTCCTACGGGTGTGAAACTCGATGTTAAGGGTACTGCGCAGGATTTTACTGCTTGGCGTCGTCTGGGTGATGATATGTTGGACGAGTTCAACCATCAGAAGGACTTCAAGGGCTACGACCACTATTGGGTATTGGACGGCTGGCAGCCTAATATCTTGGCCAAGGTGGGCGAGTTGCGTCATGCTGCCTCGGGCCGTAAGGTCGAGATTCTCTCGTCACAGCCGGGTGTTGTGGTCTATACCGGCAACTGGTTGGAGGGTGGTTGCCCCGTAACGAAGTCGGGTAGCCGCTATAAGGATTATGCCGGTGTGGCTTTGGAGTGCCAGAATTACCCCAATGCGGTGAATGACCCTACGGCTCCTTGCGCTATTTTGCAGCCGGGTGAGGTGTATTGCAATAAGACCGTTTTCAAACTTGGCAT